>JBGTOF010000125.1:0-7337 GCA_041742695.1 Elainellales cyanobacterium
GAGCCGATTGTGCGGATCCTTCATCACGGGGGTGTGGCGGCGGAGGTGCCCGCCCTAGCGCTATCTGATGATACGCCGATTTACTATCGAGAGCTGTTGGCAGAGCCGCCGGACTATGCCCGCCAAGCCTGGGCGTGGAGCGAGTCCACGCTGCCCCCCTGCGACGCAGCAGGCCTTGACGGGATGGACTGGACGGCGGTGCTGCTGCACTTGCTCGATACGCCGACGATCGCCTCTAAGCGCTGGGTGTATCGTCAGTACGATCATCAGGTGCAGAACAACACGGTGCTGCTGCCGGGCGGGGCAGATGCGGCAGTGGTGCGGCTGCGATCGCAACAGTCGGTGCCACCGGTTGAGCCGGCTACCTGCAAAACGGGGATCGCCGCCACGGTAGACTGCAATCCCCGCTACGTTTACCTGCATCCTTACGAGGGAGCCAAGATGGCCGTGGCAGAGGCCGCGCGCAATCTGAGCTGCGTCGGCGCAGAACCGCTGGCTGTCACCGACAACCTCAACTTTGGCAGTCCCGAAAAGCCCATCGGCTATTGGCAATTGGCAGAAGCGTGCCGAGGCATAGCGGAAGCATGCCGTGAGTTTCGCACACCGGTGACAGGGGGGAACGTATCGCTCTACAACGAAACCGTGGATTCAGCAGGGGTAACTCAGCCAATTTATCCTACTCCCGTGGTAGGTATGGTGGGGCGCGTGGCAGATGTGACTCAAGTGGTGGGTCAGGGTTGGCAGCAGGAGGGCGATCGCCTCTATCTTCTGGGGTCTCTCACCGATGTGACGCTGGGCGGTTCGGAATACTTGGCAAGCGTTCACCAGACGATCGCGGGGATGCCGCCAGTCGTTAATTTTGAGCTAGAACAGCGGGTGCAGGCGGTGTGTCGCGAGGGCATTCGGCGGGGTTGGGTGCGCTCAGCCCATGACTGTGCCGAGGGTGGACTGGCTGTGGCGATCGCTGAATCTGCCATCAGCGGCGAGCGGGGAGCAGATATTCGTCTGCCAGCTAATGTAGGGCAGCGCTGGGATACCTTGCTATTTGGTGAAGGAGGCGCACGCATCGTGGTCTCTGTCGCCGCCGACCAAACGCCAGACTGGGATGCCTATCTGATGGAGCAGTTGGGCAACCGCTGGCAAGCCCTGGGTACTGTGGGCACCTCTGCTGTGCCACTGCGCATCTTAGCGTCTGACCAGACCTTGTTGCTGGACGCTACCATAGCAGAGTTACACCATGCCTGGGCCGGGGCGATCGCCCGACGAATGATGTCATAACCCGATATCTCACACATCCTTCCCGCTCAATCTGCCAGACTGCCTGAAATGATCGGTGATGTAATCTAGGCACTCGCGATTGGGGTCTGGGATATAGGATGATTAAGGAACCGTTAACGCTAGCTAAAATTTGGCGCGATCGCCCTTCTCGCTAATTCAAGTCGATGCTAGCCCTGTCGTCCTCTCGCACCCATCTTAATGGGGGCGTTCGAGTCAGTTAATGATTGGAGCCATCCTTAAAGTAAACAGTCGCAGATTATCAGCTGAACGGATGAGGAGCAGGGGCGATCGCCCCAACTCGACTCCTGCAACAGCCCCAGGTACTAGCTTCTAACGCTAATGCCTCCAACGCTTTTGTCTATACCTTTACTGGAATAAATTGACTGGAACCCCCACCCGATCTTGGCCTAATGCCTTTTCCTTTCCTATAGCTTTATCAGCTGCCTGCTGCGCTAAACCCCTGCAACAGAATCACTGCCCAGAATGTTCTTCCGTAAGGTGTTGCTCGTTGCCGGTGACCACTGGTTCTATGGGCAGCGCTGATCTGTCCTGTTGATTTCGTCCTGTTGATCCCGTTCATACCGCCGACTCGCGTCTGCCTAGTTTGGAGCCAAACCATCCATGATTCCCACCTCTGATGACCATTCCAACTCTTGGAATGCTGCTGCTGAGTCCGACCATCCCGATAAGCCAGAGGAAGCGTGTGGTGTGTTTGCCATCTACGCACCGGGAGATGATGTCGCCAAACTCGCTTACTTTGGGCTATTTGCCTTGCAGCATCGAGGGCAAGAATCCGCCGGCATTGCTACGTTTGAAGGCATTCATGCCAGCGATCCCACGACGACTCGCGTGCATCTGCACAAAAACATGGGGTTGGTGTCTCAGGTGTTTAATGAATCCATCTTGAACGAGATGCCGGGAGAAATTGCCGTAGGGCACACCCGCTATTCAACCACAGGCTCTAGCAAGGTTGTAAACGCCCAACCGGCAGTCGTAGACTCGCGACTCGGCACTCTGGCCTTGGCTCACAATGGCAATCTGGTCAACACGGGGAACCTGCGCAATGAACTGCTGAAAGCCAATGCGCAGCTGCAAACCACGACCGATTCTGAGATGATTGCCCATGCGATCGCCCAAGAAGTAGATCTGGGTCAAAGTTGGACGGACGGTGCCATCAATGCATTTAAGCGCTGTTCTGGAGCCTTTAGTTTGGCGATCGCCACGCCGGTAGGGCTCATGGCAGCCCGCGACCCCAACGGCATTCGCCCGTTGGTGATTGGCATTTTGCAAGATGAGCACAGCAACGGCACCCCGCGCTATGTGATTTCCTCAGAAACTTGCGGCCTTGACATTATTGGGGCCGACTACCTGCGAGATGTGGAACCAGGGGAACTGGTGTGGATTGATCATAGCGGGCTGCAATCAATTCACTGGGCTAGCGAGACGCGCAAGCTCTGCATCTTTGAGATGATTTATTTCGCCCGACCTGACAGTTTAATGAACGAAGAAAGTCTCTATAGCTATCGCCTGCGGCTGGGACGACAACTGGCTATCGAGTCGCTGGACGATTTAGAGGTAGATTTAGTCATGGGAGTGCCTGATTCAGGGATTCCGGCTGCCATTGGCTTCTCGCAGCAGTCGGGGGTGCCCTTTGCCGAAGGGTTGATCAAAAACCGCTATGTGGGCCGCACCTTCATTCAGCCAACCCAGAGTATGCGGGAGTCAGGCATCCGCATGAAGCTAAACCCCCTGCGAGATGTGTTGCAGGGCAAGCGTATCATTATCATTGATGATTCACTCGTACGCGGCACGACCAGTCGCAAGATTGTCAAAGCCCTGAGGGATGCAGGCGCGACAAAAGTTCATATGCGAATTTCGTCACCGCCGGTGACACACCCCTGCTTCTATGGCATTGATACGGATACCCAAGATCAGCTGATTGCAGCTACCAAGTCTGTTGCTGAGATCCAAGCCCATATCGGGGTCGACTCGCTTGCTTACCTCAGCTGGGACGGCATGCTGACGGCTACCCAACAAGACCGCGAAACCTTCTGCTCAGCTTGCTTTACGGGCGACTATCCAGTAGCAGTGCCTGAAACATTTAAGCGCTCTAAACTGCGCTACGAAACAATTGCCGTTGGGTCAACGCCATTGGGTTGACCATTCGATTGAGAAGAGTTGTGGATCGACTTTTGAGATAAGAATACTTAAAGAGTGCAGGCGCTTTGCAGTTATGTTGCAGTTACAGCGCCTGCGCTCTTTTTATATGACGCGACAGGGTAAGAGCAATAGGGCGATCGCCGAACTGACGTTGAAAGGATAGTTTTGCATCAATCCGCCCAACTTGCCGGACTTTGCAGGAAAAACAGGGAAGTCTAAATTGGATGACTGTGCTGGCTTCCACCTACTTGAAACCCCATGCAGTTTTTATTTCTCAAGTTGCCGCTACTGCTGATCCAGGCCGCATTTTACCTGAGCGTGTTTTTGTGCCCTGTGTTGGGGGTATGGCTGGCGTCGTCTCTGGTCGCCTATATCAACGGCCCCATCCTGCTAGCGGTGTTCTCTGGCATCTTGCTGTTTCCCTTGATCCCCATCCTATGGGACACGCGGAGCCAGCGTAAACCCAAGGCCGCAGTTCTCACCTGGCAAGACCGTATCACCTTGCGCACGCTGATCCTAAACCTGCTGTTTATTGCTCTGCTGCTTATGCTGCGGCCTCAGACTTCGTTTTTGGCATTATCCACCCGAGGGGATTGGTTCTTAGACGGCATGAGTGGGCCTCGAGTAGAGCTGGCAAGACAGGGAATCTTTAGGCTGGCTAGCAGACTAGAAGGGCTGTATCTTGCCTTTCACGACAACCCATTCGACCAGTATGCAGATGCCTCACAGATCAGGCCGGGGCCTGTTCCACCAACGGCACAGCCCACGAGACCCAGCCAACCCATTCCCCAGCCCTCGCTTCAGCCGTCTCTCGAATCGGGGCAGCCGGTATTGGCAGGGACAGGGACAAGCTGGCCGTGGACGGGGGCAGAGCTTCATCCGGCGGTGGTGAATATGCCTGCTGGGGTGGAAACGAGCATTGAATCGGTGGCTCAATATATTGCGAGTCAAGAGTCCGATCCGCTGCTGCGGGTAAAGGCGCTGCACGACTATGTCGCCGACCGCATTGCCTATGATGCACCGTCCTACTTTGCCGGGCTATATCCGCCTCAAGATGCTGAAACGGTATTTCAACAGCGAGTAGCGGTCTGTGCGGGGTATGCCAAATTGCTAGAGGCATTGGGCCGCGCCATTGGGGAAGAGATTGTCTATGTTACTGGGGATGCTCGTAACGCCACTAGCGACCTAGATGGCCAGGGCCATGCCTGGAACGCAGCGAAGGTGAACGGTCAATGGCATCTAATTGATGCGACGTGGGATAGCGGTTCGGTAGATCTCGCCAGCGGTTTTACCAAAAGCTATAGAACTGATTATCTGTTCCCGCCGCCTGAAGTGATGGGAATTACCCACTTTCCCAAAGAAGAGGCTTGGCAATTGAGGCCCCAGACGATCGCACGCGGGGAATTTGTGCGCCAGCCTATATTGCGTCCGCAGTTTTTTGCAGAAGGAATGACACTGATATCTCCGGTGCGATCGCAAACCGACACCGTCACGGACGCCATAATTCAGCTGCAAAACCCGAATCAACGCTGGCTACTCGTGAGCTACAACCCCAAAGGCTCGAGTCAGTCTGAGCGCTGCACCAATGGCGCAACCCAAGAGACCCAGATCACCTGCCCATTGCCCCACGCTGGCACCTATGAGGTGCAACTGTTTAGTGGAGAAAAGCAATACGGGCAGTTTGCCTATGTGGGGCAGGTTGAGTTCAACCGACGTTGAGGTTCATGCCTGATGTCTACTGATAGCTATTGTGCGAGTTGTGTCGGCAGTTTTGCCAAGCTGGCGGGCGATCGCCCCCTTAACCGCAATAGCTGACCCATTGGCGTTTGTCATCAAGACTCTGCTTGCCGCTTAAATAGAGCGTGCTCCTGCTCTCAGATACACCTAAATTTGCAATACCTGCGAAAAAGAGAGCATTCAGGTTGTTATTAATTAGTAGCCCTGCTATGCCATAGCGGTATCGCATCGGGCCGTTTCTGTGATGAATACCCTTGCACTGCAAAGGGTTCAATCACCTAGCTCAGGCGTCATGGTTAGATGTATGGCCACATCAACGACACCAGCCGTGATGGGTGACCCCCACCCACGTTTCTTAACCAAGCTTGAGTTTAATAAGGAATGAACTGACGCAGTTGGATGATTTCGGGGAGGCCATGCCCCACCCTGATCATCCAACTGCGCCAGGAGGTCGCACGCCGTGCGTAAGCCCTGACAGAAGAATCCCTCACAACGACAGCCCGAGGACAAGATCGATGGCAATCCCCCAGCACATCATCCAAGATACTGTTGAGCGCTATCAGCAGCGTGCCAAAATCCGCAGTAGCAACCTGCGCAAGTTCGACAAGGGCAAACTGCTAGACGTAGACACCGCAGAGCGAGTGGGCAGACGTTTAGAGCGACTAGCTCGAGACCCCATTGCTACCCATATTCTGACCGAAGCGACTAATCTACCCACGGCCATCATTCCGAATGATGAGTTTCGCCAGTTGGTGCAAGAGCGCATTTTGGGGCAAAACGATCTAATGGGCATTGCCTATCTGGAATATGGATTGGCTGCCTCCCGTTCAATCTGTCGAATTTTGCTGCGCGATCGCCGTCAGAATACCATCGGCTATGGAACCGGGTTCATGGTGTCGCCCCGGTTGATGATGACCAACAACCATGTGATAGAAAAGCCCCAAACAGCCGCTCTATCTTTAGCAGAATTCAACTACCAAATGGGCATGGGCGGTTCCACAGTGCCCTCTGTTACCTATTCTCTTAACCCCGAGGATTTCTTCCTTACCAGTGCATCGTTAGATTACACGCTGGTTGCCGTCAGCCCTAGCCCATCTGCACCATCAGGCCACAGCCCAATCGAGCAGTTTGGCTGGAATCGGTTAATCGAAGATCAGGGCAAGGTGATCTTGGGAGAATACGTCAATATTATTCAACATCCTGGTGGGGAACCCAAGCAGCTAGCGCTGCGCGAAAACCGTCTAGTGGACTTGCTCGATGATTTTTTGCACTACCAGACAGACACCGCCCCGGGCTCATCTGGGTCGCCCGTGTTCAACGACCAATGGGAAGTTGTGGGATTGCACCACTCGGGTGTGCCTCGGCTCGATGACAATGGCAATCCGTTAACCGTGGATGGACAGCTGTGGACCCCATCCATAGGAGAGGATCGGATCGATTGGATCGCTAACGAAGGGGTTCGCATTAGTCGGATTGTTCAACACATTAAGCAGCAACAATCGCTGGATCAGGGTCAACGGCACCTGCGATCGCAGCTATTTGATGGCACGCTACCGCCGCGCGTCAGTCCCCATTCCTCATCCGCTGTAGATACCCTGCCCACTGCTCCGGCTGTCGCTCTACCGAACCTTGATACCCATGGCGTTGCCACCTGGACGATTCCCCTCCATGTGCGGGTGTCGTTAGGCGCTGTTCCCCCATCCATCGCCCCACCCGCACCCAATACCCCTGTGTCAGAGGTTCCTTCTCCCCCGGCGCTACCGCCCAGCCCGCCTGCATTTAACGATGCCCCCTCTGATAGTCTCGAGAGTCCAGATGAGCTAAATCTAGATGATTGGTTGGGGGATGATGATAGCGATGCCGACCTGCGGCAGGATTTGGAGCTACTCGAACAACTCCGGCGTGGCGAGATTGTCTATTACGACGAGGCCGCAGATGTGAGCGATCGCGACGAGTACTATCGCGATATTGCGCCCCAGTTTGCATGCCTCAGTCCTACCGAGCGATTCGACCAGCTTAATCGACTGCTAGAACAAACCCACGTGCGCGTGTTGGGCTATCGCCCCAGCGCGCATCTCTATCCTTGGGTAGACTTGCAGCCGAATCTAAAGCTGCGCAGCATTTATTCACAGCTAGAATTTAGCCCAGAGCAAATCATTCAA
>JBGTOF010000284.1:0-7162 GCA_041742695.1 Elainellales cyanobacterium
ACATTCTCCAGATCTGCGTTTTCTGGCTCTCTTACGTTGTCTGACTCGTCTGAGGCGAGAATCATCAGAATACCTGCTGTGCAATCCAACTAAAAAGGTTGTCAACCAAATAAATAACGCCTGCTGAAATGATGACCATCAAAAGCACCGCAACAGACTCACTCAAAAGCTGCTGGCGCGAGGGCCACACAACTTTGTCCAGCTCTTCCTTAGTGCCTTTGAGAAACTCAGAAGCACTAAACTTTGCAGTTTCGTCTGCACCTTTTGCCTCAGCAGCTTTGGCCTCTTTGGCCTTAGCCTCGTTTGCTTTGGTATCTTCTTTCTCAGCCACAGCTTTATCCTTCGATAGACGAAGAGTACAGGAGTCACAGTCCCCTTGACCCCAGGTTAGCGTTTTTGCTCTAGGACAGCACCAAGACTTTGGCTCTCAAAATTCTGTCAGAGTAGCAGATTCGTGCGATGGAATACCCAGACAGCCACACTCAAGGCTACGTCTGACTAGGACTCTAGCTCTGATCAAAGCTGATGAGCAGCGGGCTTAACCATAGTGCTGTAGGACTAGCAGAATGACTGCATCGTCTCTTATACCTCATCACAAATCGCTGCGCTTATCAGGCGTACCTGGCAAAGACACTAACGAATGCATTGGCATAAACTAAGCCTAAAACAGAATCAAAATTGCCATGCCAGGATTTGGCAGAGCAAAAATTGCGCTTTCGCATCATAGCACTTTGAACTGGTCTGCTGTAACCCGGCAGAGAAAGTTTCTAAGGAATTGATGCGGGAAATATTCACTCCAGCTTTAGCTGCCCCGTCACCTAGTTGGGGCGATCGCTCAATGCATTCCGTACTATCCAGGTCGGTGGTTGAAACGGAATTATCGAAATGGCGCAACTCTTGCTCCCCGAAGGAGGGGTGGAGCGGCGGGCGGCGATAGAGCATCTTGAAGCACCTGCTGATAAAGCCCCTCAAGCTGGGTAATGTTGCGACTTAGGGTATAGCGTTCAAGAACACGCTGCCGGGCTTTGTGCCCTAGCAACCGAGTGATCTCTGGATGTTCTTGACAGAGGGGCAAGAGGGTTTGCAGTTGCACAGCTACATTGTGGGTATTGAGAATAACCCCAGCTCCGTCTTGTAAGACCTCGCCATCGGCTCCGGCATCTGTGGCAATGCAGGCAACACCGCAGGCCATGGCCTCAAGGAGCGACAGGGATAGGCCTTCAACAAAGGAGGGCAGGATGAAGGCATCCGCACCTTGAAGGATAGTGATACGTCGCTGTTCGTCGGCGACAAAGCCCAGCCAGATGATGCCCGACTCTGCTCCATAAAATGACTTGAGAGTAGGCGCTAGAGGGCCGTTGCCGACGATCGCCAGTTTGCTGCGATCGCCCATACTGCAGCGTTTCCAGGCTTTGAGCAGGGCTTCTACATTTTTTTCAGTGGCAATGCGCCCCTGATAAACAAAAAGGCGATCGGCATCTAACTCGGTTTTGATAGCAGACCGGCCTGGGATATATCGATTGACATCGACTCCGTTGGGGATCACCGATAGACGCGACTCGGGTACACCCAGCCGAATTAGCAGGTTTTTTTGCAGGTGAGAAAAGACAATGACTTGCTGATAATGCGCTAGAAACGGCGCATACAGCTGATACATCAAGTGCTGGGTTCCCGAGGTGAAGTTGCGGCGTTTGCGATCAAACGGGGGGTGAAATGTAGCCACCAGCGGCAGCCCCAGTTCCTCGCAGATCTCGGGCAACATAAAGTCGAGAGGAGAGAGGGTGAGCGAGGCGTGAACCAGGTCGGGTTTGAGGCGCTGCAGCGCCTCAGTTAGAACTTTGGTGGAGCGCGGGGAGGGAATGGTGTAGATTTGCGATTTGTAGAGACAGGGAATCGACACTTCTAAAGGATCTGCAGTCTCAGCAGAAGCGGCGTCTTCGTGCGCAAAGTGTAAAAAGCTTACCTGATAGCCGCGCTCTAGTAGTGAATTAGTAACCTCTCGACTGTAGGTAACATTGCCGCAAAAGGGCGATTTTTTGCCGAGCCAAGCAATATGCATTCAATTTCGTGTTGTGATCTGATAACAATTTCAATGAATATCAGAATTTAATCACTATTTAACCGATTCGGATACTGCAGAGGGATCGCTTCAATCCACTCAATGCATAAGTCCATGCGTGAGTAGCTGCTAATTGTCGTGTGTTGAGCGGCTAGCAAGACTCCAGGTGAGCAACCCACTGGCGATCGCCACGCCTGCCAAAACTAAAAACACTAGCTGTAGCCCAAACAACGTCTCTGCAAGACCTGCAAGCGCTAAGGGTAGGCTCAGGGCAATGTTAATGGCATTGTTTTGTAGACCAAATACCTTTCCCCGCATGTGGGGTGGGGTTTCTTCTTGAATCGCGGTTTGCATGGGCACCCCAACCAGCGCCGCGCAGGCCCCAAACCCTACCAGCAGCAGCAGTGTGGGAATTAGATAATGCGTCATTACTGACATCCCACCCAAGGCAATCCCCATCCCGATTGAGCCATAAACGCTGAGACGACTGCGGGCGATGCTGTGGCCATAGTGGCCAATCAAGAAGGCCCCAACGGCCATTCCTGCGCCACCTGCCGCTAGTAAAAAGCCAAACTGGGATGATTTGAGTGCGGGCATCACCTCGGCTAGGCGCACGGCCAACACCGCCAGCGCAGCAAAAATCGATGACAGCATAATGAGCTGCAAAATCGCAGCTCGTACGGTGGGTTGCTGCTTTAGGTAGCGCAACCCATCGCGGATATTTTCCCATACGGGTGGCGGATTCTGGTGCGTGCTGGCATCTCGTCGAGGGGGCCGAATCAACAACAGCAATAACCCAGCGGCGATGTAACTGCCGCCGACTAACAGCTCTTTGCCGATGTCTACCCCAGCAATGCCCTGGGCGATCGCCCCATCCGCTAGCACCAGTAACGGCTCCCCGACGGCAAAGCCTACAATCACTGAGGCCATCATGGTGGTGGTATACAGAGAATTGGCCGACAGCAAATGTTTCCGTTCTACCAATAACGGAATGACCGCCTGCTCAGCCGGGGCAAAAAACTGCGTCAGGGTAGACACGAGAAAGGTGACCACCAGCAGCACCATGAATCCAATGGGGATATTGGCAATTGGAGACCAGCCATGGCTGAGCCAGAGCAGCACTGGCAAGGCTAGTACCAGTGCCCCGCGCATTAGGTTCGTCGATACCAACACGGCCTGCTTTGACCAGTAATCGACATACACGCCTGCGATCGACCCAAATAGCATCGCTGGAATGGTGGAGGCCACCATGATGGAAGACACCCAGCCGCTCACCGTTTGCCCTGCAGATTGAAACTGGCTGGTGATGATAATGATCATCAGAACCAGGTACACCTTGTCCGCCAGTTGCGAGAAGACTTGCCCTGCCCACAATGTCAAAAAGTTGCGGTTTCGTAAAACAGGCAAAAACCCTTGCGGTGAGCGATCGCCCATCTCACCATCCTCTAGGTCATTCCCGTGGCTGGCTCCATTCCCGTGGCTGGCTCCATTCCCGCTGACCTCGGTCTCGCCGGCCTTGGTTTCGTTAGCCTCGGTAGAGACTTGATTCAAAGCCCCTGAATCTTGATTGGAGGATGGGCGATCGCCCGGTTCTGGTTTCGTCGCGTTGACTGGCGCCGACGCCCTATCCTGGTGCTCGGGTTTTGCAGGAGGTGAATCTGAGGCGGCGGTGGGCTTTAGAGATTTAGCATTAGCCGTCGTCTCGTCCGACGCCGCTGCATCATCCCACTGCTCTAATCGATAGCCGCTGCGAGTAGGGTCTTGCCCGTCCTGAGCCGACGACCCACTGTGTGACGCATCCTCTCGCGGGGGCTGTTGAGGAGTGCCAACCCCGTCGAGTTGGGTTGGCATCGGCACGTGGGAATGAAGATCGAACCGTTGCATTGGATACTACACAGAGGCGAGTTGAACCGAAATTTCAAAATCATACTCAGGCAAATCCGTTAACTCAGAGTTGCCGTTAACTCAGAATTAGGGCTCCGCAAAGCAAGCCTCAATCAGCGCAGCAGATTGAATGGTGCGCTCCAAGTGATGTTGTGCGTGGTAGCGGAGCACCCGCTCAACGGTTAACCACGTCGCTAGCGATGCCTCATGATCCAGCGACGTGACTTCTTGCTGCTGAGTTTCGGTAGCAGACTCAGCAGGCGAAGATATCGTGTGATCCACCGTAGATTCTGCAGACTGAATCGACAGCGCTTGCAGCAAGCACACATCTTGAGCCGTTAATACCACCATATCAGGAGAATCGGATGTGCGATCGCCCCCACCCTGGGGAAGCAACCGATTTCCGCTATTACGCCCTGCCGCCGAAGGCGCGGTACTGTCGGGATATGACCGATGAACTGGGGGCTTGGGCCTAACAGTGGCCGTCGGTGGAGCACTTGCCGAACCATAGGCCGACCGCGACGGAGCACTCCTAGCAGGATGACGCAGGGAATGAGAATCTGGCTCTAACGTCACAAGCCCTCCCAAGTCTGACCGGAAGGCGATCGCCCAGTGCTCATCCGCCAAATCAGGCTCCACAGCTGCCTGAGAGAGACAGCAGACATGCACCCGAGGGGCCACCCCCGCCAGCGTTAGCAATTGATAGATCCCCTGCACCAAGCAGGAGAGCGCCTCACTGCCAGGCTGTTGATCTAACCGACTGAGATAGTGCAGCAAATGGTGAAACAGCATTGCCTGCGGCTGATCGCTCAACGCCTGACATAGCACCAGTTCTGCCAGATATTGCGCCGCTGTCAACTTGCGCAAATCTAGACTCAACCCCGGAAACGACTCTTGGGTTTCGGCTTGAATAATTTTGTCGAGCGACCTGCCCTGAACCATCAGAAGCTGGTTTACCACAAACAGCCCGCTGCGGCCCCGCAGGCTAGATTCATACTTGCGCGCCCCCGGCGCCACCGCCCGAATCAGTCCATATTCCAGCGTTAGCACCGTCAAAAGGCGATCGCTCTCGCCCAACGGCATCCCCTTCAGGTTAATTCCAGTAGCCTTATAGGTTCCTGCCATGCTGCTCCCTGCATTGACTTAGTCCTGAGGCTCATCCACCTCATGACCCTCCTCCTCTTCTAGCATATCGGGTGGGTTCATAATCGCAGCACCATAGGACGTGCCCAGCCGAGAAGCCCCTGCTAACACCATATCCATCGCCTGTTCTGTAGTCCGAATCCCCCCCGACGCTTTAATAGCCACCCGGTCTTTCGCCGCGGCTTTCAGCAGCGCCACATCTGCCACCGTTACCCCGCCATTCCAGCCCGTGCAGGTTTTGACAAAGGCCGCACCTGCATCCACACAGATATCCACCACAATCTGTTTTTCGGCCTCGGTCAGCAGCGGCGTTTCTACAATCGCCTTAACAGGACGCCCCTGATCACAAATGGCCGCCAAGTCTCGATGCACATCGTCCAACATTCCCTGCTTTAGCCAGCCTAAATTGATCACCACATCCAACTCTGCGGCTCCGCGATCAATAGCCTCTTGCGCCTCATAGAGCTTAACGGCAGAGGTTGTGGCTCCCGTAGGGAAGCCAATCACAGTTGACACAAGCGTATTACTCGTGCGGAGCAGTTCAACCGCTTGAGGCACATGCACTGGTGCCACACACACCGAGGCAAACTTGAAGCGATCCGCTTCGTCGCACCACTTGGCAATGTGTTGAGGCGTCGCCGTTACGACTAGCAGCGTGTGGTCAATAAAGGGAGCCAGATCAATATCTGCATAAGCTTTAGCCAAGAGAACCTCCAGAGAACCAGATAAACCTGACATGAGTGAACCGATTCACTCGAATTACAACTGATCGGCTGCAAAAGTTGAGTTGAAAAAACCGCCGCAGTAAAAAACATAAAAGCCCGCGCATAGCACGGGCCTTACCAAAAGACACATTTAGAACGCGGATCTATCCACGACACGCAGGCTTACATGCCCGGCAGGTTGAGGCCAAGGCCTCCGGTCAAATCTTCCATCCGTTCGCGCATTGTATTAGTGGATTTAACGTAGGCATCTTTGGCGGCTGCAAGCACCAGATCCGACAGCACGTCGGCTCCTTCACCCAGCGCATCGGGGGAAATCTCCACCCGACGGGGCTCTTGGTTGCCGCTGAAAATGACCTTAACTAAACCACCACCTGCAATGCCTTCAATTTCCATTTGCTCCAGTTCTTCCTGAAGTTGCTTGGCACCTTCTTGAACCTGCTGGGCTTTTTTGAAGGCTTCGGTCAGCTCTTTCATTTTGCCCAGACCAAAGCCGCCGAATCCTTTACCTTGCGTCATATCTCGATATCGCTCGTATGAAGTGTGTAGGGTTGGAATATCATGACCAGGGTTAAATCCCTGCCCTAGAGCTGAAAGCACACTCTATTTTGCTTCCAACTCTACTTGTGCTCAAAACTATGGGGTCACTACCGTGCCCTTAGCAATAGTAGTGTGCCCAGAATGTCACTGACTACCATGGCTGAATGCACTGCTAAAACCTTAGCACTTTTCCTCAACTTCTAAGATTGGGCCTGTCGACAGCTCAACGACGCGGCCTGTTATGGACGCTACTAGCTCACCTGAAAGTCGCCCAGAATCTTAACTTCAGGGTGCAAGAGCAGGTTCCACTGCTGCTCGACTTGCTCTTGTACATGGTGCATCAGTCGGAAGATGTCGCCTGCGCTAGCGTTGCCGCAGTTCAAAATAAAGTTGGCATGGCGCTGTGCCACTTGGGCTCCGCCAATCTGATACCCCTTTAGACCGCTTTGTTCAATCAGCCAGCCAGCGGTTTTGGGGCTGGGGTTACGAAAGACGCTGCCACAGCTAGGGAGGTTGTAGGGTTGGGTCTTTTGGCGATGGTCTTTGTGATGGCGGGTGATGTTGGCAACGGTGTGGGGGTCAGCACCGGGTTGAAGTTGGAATACAGCTTGGGCCACTAGACGAGTGGGATCGCCCTGTAATTGCGAGGTGCGATAGGCATATCCCATCTGGTCTGGGCGAATAATCTCAAGTGTGCCCCGCGCTGTGAGGATGTGGGCGGTCGCCGCATTGCGCGGGCCGTCGATCAGGTTCCGGTGGAGACACAGGGCACGACGGTAAATATGTCCGGCACAGGTATGGTCGTCGCCGCGAC
>JBGTOF010000128.1:0-2448 GCA_041742695.1 Elainellales cyanobacterium
GGCGCACGAGAATAGAAATGTTGCAAAATGTAGAGCAATTTAATAAAGTTGCGAGAGGCTACACGGTGTAGGGTATGGATTGGCTCAGCAGTGTTTAGGGACTCGCTAAAAAATAATGGATCTGCGGATTGGGTTTTCTCCTTTTGGGAGACGCTGCACAAATGATGTTGCTCCATCCTCGGCAGTCCCCCGGTGCGGCAGCTCCCAGGTGCATCATTAATCTGCAGACCCCCTAGTGTTCTGCTGGGCCTCTATGGGGTGAATCCGCAGCTCGATTCGGGCCAGCGGTAGTGATAAAGGTAGAATTCCGGTCGGGATGGGGTGATGCAGGGGCAATAGACGCGCCATTACGCAACAACTCGCATCGGGTTGCCAATCCGGCTACCAGCAGCCCTGTCTACATAACAATAACTATGGTGGAGTAAAGCCAAACTTGATGAAATATGGGCGAGAAACGCTGGCGATCGCCCAGCGGATTTTGATTGAACTCGTGCGGCGGCGGCGATCGCTCATTTTTTGGACGATTTTTCCCATTTTGATTTTGCTGCTAAATGGGTATTTGCTAACCGAGTCAGACTTTGTGGATTTGACTCAGGCAGAGGCGTATCGGATTGCTGTGCCTACGTCTCTGGTGGGCGCAGCGCTGTTTTTTAGCTGCCTAGGGGGCAGCGTATCTACGATTGTGGCTGAGCGAGAGCAGCGCACCCTGCGGCGGTTGTTTATCTCGCCGGTGAGCGGTTTATCGTATTTTTTTGGCGTGTTCCTGGTGCATACCTATATTGGGTTGGGGCAAGCGCTGCTAATCTATGCCACTGCTGCGGTGATGGGTGCGCCGCCTGAAGGGGCGCTGTGGCTAGCATTCCTGATCATTTTGCTGAGCATCGCCAGCTATGTGGGCGTCGGGCTGATTTTGGGCACCCAGTTTGCCCAGCGCACCGAGGATGTCAACGCGCTCGTTGCCACCTTTGGGGTGCCGCTGCTGATCTTAGGCGGGGCGTTTGTGCCGTCTAATTTGCTGCCCGATCGGCTGCTACTGCTGGCTGCCCTAAACCCGATTTATCACATGGTTGAAGCGCTCACGCTGGCATCTGGGAACTTTGATGAGAGTGGGCTGTCTACTGAATTGGTGTCGCATATGCAGTTTTTGCTGGGGTTTGCGGTTGTGGCCGTGGCAGGTGGCTGGCTGGCCTACCGACGCATGGTGCGGGTAGAGCGGAGGCTATAGGCGCATGTTATCGATTCAACACGTGAATAAACGCTTGGGCGATCGCCCAGTGCTGCATGATCTCAGCATCCATATTCACACGGGCGAAGTCTATGGCCTGCTCGGGCCTAACGGGGCGGGCAAAACCACCACCATTAATCTAATTTGCAATCTGCTAAAGCCCGACAGCGGCACCATCGTGGTAAATGGTCAACCTGTGACCGAGGCCACTTGCCGCTGGGTTGGCATTGTGCCGCAGGAGAATTTGCTCTACCGCTCGCTGACTTGTGCGGAAAATCTGTCCTTTTTTGCCCGCATCTATGGCGTGCCTCGCCGCCAGCGAGCCGCCCGTGTTGCCCAGTGCCTGCAGGCGGTAAACCTGCACGATCGGGCCAATGCGCAGGTTGAAACCTTGAGCGGTGGGATGCAGCGTCGCCTCAGCATGGCGATCGCCCTTGTCCACCAGCCTAAGCTCGTCATTCTAGATGAACCCACTACGGGGCTAGATGTAGAAGCGCGCTACGAAATCTGGGAGCTGATTCGTCAGCTCAAGCATCAGGGCATTACCACGCTATTCACCACGCACTTGCTAGAAGAAGCGGAGCGGCTGTGTCACCGCATTGGGCTGCTAAAGCAGGGGCGACTGCTCACCGAAGGCAGCCTTGCCGATTTGCAGCAGCACATTGCAGCTGAGGAGATCTTAGTTTTAGAAACGGAAGATGAGGAGCGGGCGATCGCCCGGGCGACTAAACTAGGCTATACCTGCCGTTACTATGGCGGTGACTTAGCGTTGTGGTTGCCTAAGCGGCAAGAGCTACAAACAATCCTACAAAACTTTGACGGCATCCCCATCCGCTCTATCTCGCGCCAACCCGTCCGGCTAGAGCATATTTATATGGAGCTGACCCAGCAGCGAGTGCCACCCTTGCCTGCCTTTGAGGGCGCGGCGCTCCAGTCTTCCAATCTGCCCCCGTTAAACCCCCAACACTAAGCGGTTTAGCCCGATAGGGTAGCGCCCTGTTAATGGTCAGCAGCGAGATGCGTAACGCCTCCTTCCCTATCCTATCCGCCTATCAGGCGCGATTTCCTCCAGGTGGCGATACAGAAATACCCACCCGAGTGAGGACGTTGCAGAACGTCGCGCATTAGGATGCAGAAGTGGCGTTATACGGTAGTCTGCATTACATGGTCGCGGTGGCGTCTGAAAAACCAGTTCTATGGGTCGTGGGTGAGCCAGATGCGAG
>JBGTOF010000393.1:0-5265 GCA_041742695.1 Elainellales cyanobacterium
GTGGCGATGGCCTACGAAACCCGGCAGCAGTTTCCTTCTGAGCGCATTTGGATCACTAATGAAATCATCCACAACCCGTCGGTAAACCAGCGATTGAAGGACATGAACGTGTTCTTTATTGAATTGATCGAGGGTATAAAAGATTTTTCGGGCGTGGCTCCGGGCGATGTGGTAATTTTGCCGGCGTTTGGGGCAAGTGTGCAGGAAATGCAGCTGTTGAGCGATCGCGGCTGCATCATCGTGGATACCACCTGTCCCTGGGTGTCGAAGGTGTGGAACACGGTAGAAAAGCACAAGCGCGTCGCCCATACCTCCATCATCCACGGCAAATACAACCATGAAGAAACCGTGGCCACCAGCTCCTTTGCGGGCACCTATTTGGTTGTGCTCAATCTGAAGCAGGCGGAGTATGTGGCTGACTACATTCTCTCGGGCGGCAACCGGGATGAGTTTATGGCAATGTTCCACAATGCCTGTTCTGAGGGCTTTGACCCCGACCGCGATCTAGAGCGAGTGGGCGTGGCCAATCAAACCACCATGCTCAAAAGCGAAACGGAGCAGATCGGGAAGCTGTTTGAGCACACCATGCTGAAGAAGCATGGCCCTACGGCGCTGAATGAGCACTTCCTAGCATTCAACACCATCTGCGACGCGACCCAAGAGCGGCAAGATGCGATGTTTCAACTAGTGGAAGAAGACCTCGATTTGATGGTGGTGATTGGAGGTTACAACTCCTCTAATACCACCCACCTGCAAGAGATTGCGGTAGAGCGTGGGATTCCTTCAGTGCATATCGACAGTGGCGATCGCATCGGGCCAGGAAACCAGGTCGAACACAAACCCTTGGGGGGCGACTTAGAGCGCCAAGCACCCTGGCTACCCGACGGGGCGATCACCGTAGGCATCACCTCGGGAGCCTCCACGCCCGACAAGATTGTGGAACAGGTGATTGAGAAGATTTTGGCCATCAAAGGCGCGCTCACACCCGTCAGCCCGACGCCCTGAGTAGATGACTAAGGATGGATGACGAAGAGGAGCCGTAGCCGTAGGGCACTGCCTACCATTAGGGAGAAAGTTTCTGGGCTAGCATGGCCTCGTAGGCGGTTTTGAGCCCTACGGGAGTGGCTTCGCTGCGGACGGGGATGTAGTTTTCGACGGCGCCGAGCCCGTTGTAGGGCACGACACCGGCATTGACGGTTTTGCCGGGAAGACGACGAGCAATGTTGACAACAGCCATAGTGATGAACCCTTTTGGTGATGTGTAAATACGTGCAAACGGTTGACATACCAACGGTTGCAGGGCTGGAGGCGCTGCTTTAAGTGCAAACTCGATGGATAAGGCCAAGGATAGGAAAAGGCAAAGATGACGAAGGGGTCTCGCATCCGAATATTTCGCCTAGAAAAAAATTGCCTAGTGGAGATAGGCATTGACGGGAGAATTAGCAAGATGTGCGTAGATTTGATGGCTTTTTGTGAAGACAGAATAAATTTGCAGAAGTGCGGGAATATGGCAGGGCTGACTAGTCTGGCGGAGGGGAGCAATGATGGGTGTTTGTCTATGCCACCGCTGTTGTGCATTGGGCGTATAAGCCTGTGGAGTGTGCAAACGCAGGTTAGCTCTATGTCCAGAACAGATCGCATTGACGATTCAATCACTGGCGCTGCTGCACTCAAAAGTTGCCGCGACACTTTTAAGAATCGCACAATGACCAGAAACGATTGCATTGGCGATCTAACGGGTTGCTTTGCTGCAATAAGGGATGGGGCATACCCATAAAAGGGTTGCGGTGATGCTTTAAAGGATAGGGCTGTTGCACCGTGGTTGCATGGCCTTGCCGAGCTGGTGCAAAGCAGCGAACTAAGGGAACAGGCGTTGACCACAACGGATGGCGACGGCATGGCAAACGGTAGCAATTCTGACTTACGACCGGTGCGCCATTGGATTAAATTACTGTGCTAAGGCTGTGTGTGTGCAGTCTGAACTTCCCAAAAATTTGGTCAAACGCCACTGGAAGGTGTGGGGACACCAACCAGCGGCTAACCCCGTTGACAGGGTAAGCTGTCTCGGAGGCTGAGTAAGATTTTACTCGTGGCCGTCCCGAACTGCACAACGTCTGGGGCGGCCAAGTTTTTGGGATTCCTACCCATCGTTTCATCGGAGGAATCCCGATTATGTTGTGTTTTACCCGTCAAGATCCCCAGTTTCTTGAAGAAACCGGGGATCTGAATCCCCTGCGCCTAGCATCTCCTACCCCACAGCCGGGGCGAGAACGGTTGCGCCATTTGGTAATTGGCTCGCCGATGGGGGTGCGATCGACCATTCACACTCTGCATGTGCTGAACTATGTGGAGCAGGCGACCTGGAGCCAGTTGATTGCAATCCCAGAGTCGGGGATTTTGATCACGCCGGAACAGGGCGAAGTGTTTAGTCTGCTGAGGCGCGACAAACAAGTGAGTTAACGATATTAGCCGCCAGGGTGCTTGATGAACTCTGGCGGCTGCGTAACGGGTGCCCGCGATCTGTCGGCATTCAGTATCTTAGGAGTCGGCTTTTTTGGAGCGATGCATGCTGAAAGCGCTACAACAAACGGTTCGAGTCGGTGCTGGTGGCAAAATTGAGCTGGTTGCGCCAGAATGCCCCGAAGGTGTAGATGTGCAGGTGATTGTGCTGTTAGCTCCCCAGTCTGAGCCCATTAACGCTCTACCCAATCAGGCGTTAGAAGTGGATGAAGTAGAGAGTGCTGGGCAGAGTGCGATCGCCAAGATCCAGGCCATGGTTCGCAGATACGTCCCAGAAGGTAAGTCTTTGGTGGATGAGCTGATTGGCGATCGCCGGGCTGAGACCGAGCGTGAGTAAGGTTGTTTTAGATGCGTCGGCTAGATCTTTGGGAACCCGGTAGTTGTTGCCCGGTTTCTGATTTTGTGTGGGAATACTAATGTTAGGCGGGTGCAACTCACCGCTGTATCAATGCGCCTCAGTATTGGCACGCAACGGTGTAGAGCATGGCAAACGAGACAAATACCTGCCGGAAATATGTTGAGCCTAAGCTTGCAGCAGCAGGTTGGGATGGGCCACAGCATGAATACTATGAGCAGTACTATTTTACTGCTGGTAAGTTGCGCCCGAGAAATAGGCGGAACCTTCGTGGTAATAGGAAATTTGCTGACTATCTTTTGCTCTACAACGGCGATTTTCCGTTAGCTATTGTTGAAGCTAAGCGCAAGCACAAAACCCCCGATGACGGCTTAGATCAGGCCCGAGACTATGCTCAAATCTTGGGAGTCAAGTTTGCCTACTCTACCAATGGCCAAGGCATTGTAGAGTACGACTTCACGACAGGTCTCCAATCAGATGTGCTGGAGTCTTTTCCCAGTCCTGATGAGCTGTGGCAGCGCTTGAGGGCAAGTCAAGGTTTGAACGAAGAACCGGTTGCGGAACGCCTGAACAAGTCTTTTGACGAAGTAGCCGAAAACTTATTAGCTCCCTTCAACCCCAACAGTGGCAAAGAGCCTCGCTACTATCAGCGGATTGCCATTAATCGAGCAGTAGAAGCCATCCTGCGCGATCGCAAGCGTCTTTTAATTACTATGGCAACGGGAACCGGGAAAACCAGCGTTGCCTTTCAAATTTGCTGGAAGTTGACCAATATCGGCTGGAATGCGGCTGGGGAGCATCGTCCCCCTCGCATTTTATTTTTGGCCGATCGCAATGTGTTGGTCGACGACCCAATGACCAAGGATTTTGCATCCTTTGGGAAGGACAAGATCCATAAAATTCAAGGAAGTGCAACCAAGGGACGAGAACTTTATTTTGCGACTTATCAGGCGATCGCCCCAGATAAGATGCGCCCAGGGCTTTATCGAGAATATAGCCCCGACTATTTTGACCTGATCATTGTCGATGAGTGTCACCGGGGTAGCGCTAGGGATGAAAGCAATTGGCGGGCCATTCTGCATTATTTTCAGTCGGCCTATCAATTGGGGTTAACAGCTACCCCCAAGCGGCAAGACAACGTAGACACCTACGACTATTTTGGCAATCCAATCTATACCTACAGCCTTAAACAGGGCATTGATGATGGTTTTCTGGCCCCATACCAGGTTTACCGCATCACCACTCGATCGGATAAGGATGGATGGAAGCCTCAAGATGGCCAGCTAGACCGCTACGGTCGCACCATTCCCCCTGAGGTTTACCAAACGCCCGACTTTGAGCGCAAGTTAATTCGCACGGCTAGAACTGAGGCCATTGCTCAGCATATTACCGACTTTCTCAAACGCACCAACCGCTATGCCAAAACTATTGTGTTCTGTGTGGATGAGCCTCATGTGAAGCGCATGGTCAAGGCCCTCAACAACCTGAACGCTGACATCACCCAAACCAATCCAGACTATGTTTGCCGCATTACCTCCGATGCTAAAGAAATTGGCAAAGCCAAACTCTACCAGTTTAAGGATGTTCAGAATACAACCCATGTCATTGCTGTGACATCCAAGCTCCTGACCACGGGGGTAGATGTGCCGCTCTGCCAAAACGTGGCTTTGGTCAGGGTGATTCGGTCAATGACCGACTTCAAGCAGATTATTGGGCGGGGTACAAGGGTACACGAGAAAAAGGGCAAGACTTACTTCAATATTCTGGACTACACCAAAAGCACGGTGCTGTTTGAAGACAAAGACTTTGACGGCGAGCCAGCCCTGATCCAAGAAGCCGATATTGATCGCGAGGGGAAGGTCATCGAGGGTAGCGAACACACCGTCATTCCTGAAGAGGTGGATGAGTCGGTCTACCCACTAGAGGGCGATGAGGCCGAAGGGGTGGCAGAAGCCGACCCTAACGCCGGATTTCATGGCCTACCCAAGGATGATGACGAGTTGCCCCCTAACAAATTTTATGTGGATGGCGATAGTGAAGAGATCGCTGAAGAATTACGCTACGACCTGGATGAGAACCAGCAACTCCGACTGTCGCGGCTGGTGGACTTTACTAGAGAGCAGGTGCGAACCCTGTACCGTTCATCGGTCGAGATTCAGCAGCGCTGGATTGACCTAGAACAGCGATCAGAAATCATTGACCTGTTGGCAAAACGGGGCATTGACTTTGAAGACTTGAAAGAGGTGGCTGGCCTACCCGATGTTGACCCCTTTGATCTGCTGTGCCATATTGCCTTCGATGCCCCTGCACTGACCTATAAGCAGCGGGCAGAGCGGTTGCGGCGGCGTAATCCTGACCTGTTCACTCGCTATGGTGAAGATGCCAGCGCT
>JBGTOF010000409.1:0-6375 GCA_041742695.1 Elainellales cyanobacterium
CCAGGTTGATCTCTACACCTTTAAGGGCAAGCTAATGAACTGCGGTGGGTATGGCCAGTGCGGTACCTGCATTGTGGAAGTGGTAGAAGGCATGGAAAATCTCTCGCCGCGGACGGAAGTAGAAACCCGTAAGCTCAAGAAAAAGCCAGATAGTTACCGGCTGGCGTGCCAAACGTTGGTACACGGCCCGGTTAGTGTTAATACAAAACCCTAGGCACGATCCACGAGTTTCCTTAAGAAGCCCCGGTTGGGGAGTGCTACTTCTGAGGGTTTTTGTGAGGTGCAACTTCTTTAGTCCGCCTTAACAAAGGAGGCTCACGCGCAGAATGGCAAAAACTTGGTGGGTTTGATGGCGGCGCCGAGTGATATGTTTAGACTAGATGTGTGGTCTTTCAGGTAGCAAGAAGGGGCTGGGTCTAATGCAAGTAAACAATCTAGGGTTTGTTGCTAGCCTACTGTTTGTGCTAGTGCCAACTGTGTTTTTGTTGATTCTTTACATTCAAACGGCTAGTCGCGAAGGATAATGCCAAGCTAACTATTGGGTTGCTTGGTACAGGGGTGGAACGGCGCTTTTCTGCCTTAGCTTCGTAAGTTGTTTGTTAAATCACATTTCCTAAATGTTTTTTGTGGGTAAGCCACAGAAGGCTTTAGGAGCTTTAAGAGTGCAGTTTCCATAGCTGCAGCAACGAACGATACAAGTCGCACAAGCAAAATAGCGTTGGAATCGCCTAACTCGCGGGTTGGGCGATTTTTGTGGATGTTTACCTTTGGGGTTCCTATCGAGGCACCGATGATGTGTCCTGACAGGGCTGGCTGTTGCGCTCCCAAAAGGTGCGATCGGAATAGCCTTGAATACGAGGGTAGGTATTGGCGAGTTCCAATCGTTTTTCAGCGATGCAGGCAAAGTCAGAATCAATTTCTAGGCCCACATAATGGCGGCTTAGTTTTTTGGCTACTACGCTAGTGGTGCCTGATCCTAAGAATGGATCAAAGACAATCGCATTGGCTTGAGAGCTAGCGAGAATAAGCTTAGCAACCAATTTTTCGGGCTTTTGGGTAGGGTGGCTCGTGTTTTCTGGCATGGACCAGAAGGGGATCGTGAGATCGGTCCACAAGTTGGAGGGCGCTGTCAGACGAAAGTTGCCTTGCGGGGTGCGTTGCCAGTCTTTGGGGTGGCCTGCGGCATTGGTGTAGGGCGCAATGACTCGGCGTTTAAGACGGACAGAGTCTGCATTGAATACATAGTTCTGGGAAACGGTGCAAAACCAGATATCTTCGGCACAGTTCTTCCAGTTTTGGCGAGCGGCTCGGCCTTTTTCTCGCTCCCAGGTGATGCGATTGCGAATGATGAAGTAGCGAGAGGCGACCTCATAGATGGCAGGAGACGATTGCCAATCTCCGCAGATGTAGAGTGAGGCGGTTGGCTTTAGCAGTCTAATCAGCTGAACCATCCAGCTATCCATCCAGGTGGTGTAGCTCTGGAGCGATCGCCGCTTGGTGCGCTGTTGATTAAACTGCTTTGTGAGGTTGTAGGGGGGATCAATGATGACTAGATCGGCAAACTGATCAGGCAAATAAGGCAGGGCATCAAAGATATCTTGACAGAGCGTGCGATTGCAAATGTCTGGCAATGCGGCAGGCTGGGTGAGCCGCACTAGGCGCTGGGCGTAGTGCGATCGCTCTTCCTCCGTTAAGGTGATTGTTCGATTACGAGGAGCTCGCGCAAGACCATCAGCCGCCATCAATTCTTACCCTTAGCCAATTATCGCTAGTTAAGGGTAATCGCTATTGGTCAGTACAGGACAAAAACATCAATTTGCATCCTACTCTTCCCCAACACTCACTTTCGAATGCGTATGATCTTTCCGGGCAGCCGACCCGTAACATTCTGGGTGGGCTTAGCAGAGTAGTGTAGAACTACCGCATCCCAAAGGTTAGGGGTGGGATGTCCGGTAGCATCCGCACATCCCACTCTGCTGCTTTGTCTCTAGGCTGACTAAGTTCGCACGAGCATGACAGGGCAGGGCGCATAGACGCGCACATAGTCAGAGAGCGATTGCCCTAGCAGCCGATCTAAATCGGGCAGGCCTTTGGCAATGGAGGGCCGGCGATCGGGGGATCCCATCATCAGCAGGTCTACGTTTAGGGCCTCTGCTTCTTGACAGATTCGCTCACCAGGCTTGCCTTCAGGGGCGATCGCCTTGTAGCTAATTCCTAACCGTTTTGCTTCGGCGATCGCTGGCACCAGCACCGGGTCTTCATTGGGGTTGGCGGCGATCTCGCCTGGTTTCAGCTTCATATCAGAATTGGTATGCGCCAAAATCAACTGCCCACCTGAGATATCACGCAAAAAATTAAGCGCCAGTCCAAGCGTGTCTTTTGCCGAGTCTGACTTATCCATCGCGACCATAATGCGACGAATTTTCTTAACATATATGTCATCTTTCACCAGCAGCATAGGGCAAGCCGCCAGCTGAAATACATACTGACTCACAGAATTTTCTAAGATCGACTGGATTCGCTTCAGCCCTCGTGAGCCCATGATGATCAGGTTGGCATTGAGTTCATCTGCCGCCTTGACCACGATGTCTTTCGGGTCGCCAGCCCGCAGCATTGCATTTACTCGAGACGGGTCAAGGTTAAGGGTTTGAATGGCTTTAGACAGGGTTTTGCCGCCCTCTTCCCACTTTGCAGTCATCTCGTCTGCCGTAATCTGCTGTGGCACCACATGCAGAATGTTGATCGTAGCGGCCTGAAACATCGGAATGTCCATTAACACTTTGAGCATTTCTTCGGCATGACCCGTCCCCGAATCTGCCAAGAGAATTTTATCGATGCGGTTGACCATAGTGTGTTCCTCAACGGTATGTTAATTACCCACCACGCGAAGCGACTGATTTACACAGACTGGGTATGAGGCAGCATTGCCATGCTGCAACCGGTCGATGCGTGGTGGACGGTCTATAGACAAGTTTGATTGCCGATCAATTGAAGCTAGGCTGCAGCGTTGCAGAAAGTACTCGACCAGAGTGCCCTAATCCGCTGCACGCGATGGGAGCTAAATCCAATGCCTCGTTTGCGATCGCTCCCAGAGAGTCAGACTGCCAAGGTGTAGTGAGCGCCCCCATTCTTTCATGTCGCTCTGCGAAACACAGCGCCCTGCGAGGGAATTTGAAACCGAGATAGGCGGTGGGCGATCGCCCTAGCAAAACGTCTCAAAACCAGACCAAACAGACTGTTCAACCCATTTGAAGGCGGCACTCCTACCCGTTTTCAAGCTTACGCGAATGGCCCCTACCTCCACACGATTAATGTAAAAATTGACGTAAGAAACTGACAAATTGCAAAATTTAGCAACAATTCAGGATAGGTTATGCCCACCCCCCTTCCCATTCATGCCATTCAGCGAGTGGTTCAAACGACAGACGATGGCTGGTTTGAATACCCGGTGCATGTGTATCCTCACCACACCGATTATGCTGGTCGAGTCTGGCATGGCACCTACATTTCGTGGATGGAAGAAGCTCGAGTTACCTATCTGCAACTGCTGGGTCTCAGTTTTGCAGAACTCGTTGCAATGGGATGTGACTTGCCTGTCGTAGATCTATCCCTGCGCTACCATCAGCCCCTCCGCATGGGGGACACAGCCTTGGTCAAAACGCGCATCAACCAAATGGAGGGAGTGCGGATGATTTGCGACTACCGCATTGAGCAGGCAGCCACCCAAAAACTCTGCGCCACAGCTCAGGTAACGCTGGTGCCGATCGATCAAGAGAAAGGCAAAATCATGCGGCAGTTGCCTCCCACCGTCAAGCAAGCCTTAATGCGCCTAATGCCGTAGGGCGATTGCGGCGTTTCGCACGATCGCCCTAGCCGATCTATGAATGCCCTGACCGTAGGGGGCAGCGCTCATTAGCGACTTTCCGCATGGTGCCCAGCAGGGTCGACGTCACCACGCAGCGTCGCTGGGGATTGCCGTTCACACTTTTGAGCGTCAGGCGTCCCAACTGCCCATTGACGCGTCCCAGTTGGCTAAACTGCAACCGATACATCCCATCGCGCTGCAACAGAGTGGTGCGAGCAGGGTCAATCTCCACATTGCCCGCTAGGGTTTGCCAGGGAATTTGCTCGGGCGGCACGGTTGGTAAATGCAGGGCCGCCTGCAGGGTGCCGCCGTGGGAGCGAAAGCTGACTTGCCACACAATGCGGGCTTCTTTAGCTTTAGTTTGCGCCAGGCGGATTTGCTGTAATGCCCGATCATTGGCATGGTCTAAATTTAAGCGGGTAAGCAATTGAACCCAACCCAAGGAGGCGATCGCCCCCAGTGCTGCGGCTAGTAGCAGCGCCGCCAACAGTTCCGTTATCGTGTAACCAGCGGTCCGAGGCGACAGAACGCCCACATAATTTCGATGCACACAAACCCATCGTTGCACCACAGACATAGGGCACCCTAAGCATAATTTCGTTTATTTTGCCCAGAATGGATTAAGGGTTAACGTCTGAGTCATGGGATTCAGATCAGTTTTTTGGGGGCGCGGGCTACGTCTCACAAACGACGGCTGTGCTTCTCCCAAACTGCTGCGACTAGAACTGGCGTTTAGAAAAGATGACAGTGGCGATCGCCAGCAGCAACCAGATATAGACCAACGCATAGAGAACGCTTGCCGCCAACTGAAGCGGCTCGGGTAAGAGCGCTGTTCCATACACTGCCTCATTCCGCAGGTTGAGCCGAGATAAATCGGGCAGCACCAAATACAAGATTTCGGTTAGGCGCTGTAGCCCGATGCTCTCACTGAGCTTGCCAAAATTTAGTAAATCGCGGCTAAGGGTGCCCATCAAATACACCCCAACCGTCAGCAGCGTGGCTAAGAGCGAGCTGGAAAACACGCCGAACAAAATTGCCACTGCTGTAATCAAAGACAGCTCCAAAAACTGAAAACCGGCAGCGAGGATCAGGCTATTGAACGGAAACGGCACCTGATAGAGCTGGAGCACCACTAGCAAAATCAGCGTCATGATGGCAATCATCAAGGCCAAGACGGCAGACAAGCCCAAGTGCTTTCCCACTATAAATTCGATGCGGCTGACGGGCTTAGCAATTAACACATACACGGTGCGCTTTTCGATTTCTTTGTTGATCAGCCCTGTCCCCAAAAAGACCGCAATCACAAGCCCTACCAAGCCCACACCCGCCAGCCCGACATCCAGCAAGATTTTGTCTTCGGTGCCCCCAGAGATCGGCGGCAGCAGCGGGGCGATCGCCAATAGCGCGACTGCAAACAGCCCCACCAAATAGAGGATGCGATCGCGAACCACCTCCCGAAATACATTCGTGGCAATCACCACAATCCGTCCCACACTCACCTAGTTTTGCTCCTGTGCCACGCTATTGACCCAGATCATATCGCTTGTCGGCTGGCACTCAACCTGTGTTAAAGGCTCAGCCGTAGTATTGGTGCCATCCAACGTCGTGAGGGACGTGGGCACCTGCCGAAGGATGCAGAGTTTTTCTATGGAATAGCCACCCGGCAGAGAGCTAGGGCCACTCCACACCGCACCTAAGTTCAGCACATATTCCGTTTCGCGCACTTGATACGGCACGTTGCCCCGAAATTCCCAAAACTCATCTTCTGGCACCTCTGGCACGCGCTCTAAGGTCTGATTCTGTAAAGTTTGCAGACTTTCGGGCAGGTTATAGAGCCAGGCCTCTGTTTCAGACCAGCGACGCCCATTGAGGGTGCTCTGCAGCAGGGGATCGGCCACGTTGAGCAGCAACCTGCCGCGCGGCGGCGCTAAGGTCTCGCGGTTCAGCCGCACCACAAATGCACTGCGGCCAAAGTTATCGGCTAGCACGCTGGGATAGGTGATGACCCAACCTTGCACTAGGAAATGAAGCCGAAACCAGCAACTGAGCAAGATGCCCACCAGTGCTAACAGAATCGACGCTTGCCGCGTGGCGGGATCGGGCAAGACGAAGGTGAGATTGGGGAAAAAGCGAGGAATGATGGCGATCGCCACCGAAATCAGCGGCCAGCTAATCAACGCAGTGGCAATCGACGCCTGATTCCACCAGCCAAATAGCAGCACACAGGTGAGGGCCCCGGTAATCCATGGCCCGGGATAAAATATCCATCCCAGCAGGTTAACCCGTGTATTTCCGGTGGCCCAGCCAACTCCCCCAGTCAAAAATAACCAACCCAGCCAGGCCAGCAATTCCTGTAGCTCTGGTGTAGCAACCAAGAGGCACAAAAACCACGAGAACAAACTTAGCAAAATCAACGTTTGCCAAGAGAGTGTTTGGGGTGGTTTTAGCTGATCCCAGACCTGACCAAAGAGACCAAAGAAAGATTTTAGTGCAGCCGGGATAAGAAGGGC
>JBGTOF010000412.1:0-9122 GCA_041742695.1 Elainellales cyanobacterium
ACCGCAACCGGAAAGAAGAGTTTGATGACCACTTGATGCTGACAGCAGCAGGATTGTGGAACTTCTATCTGGTCGCAGCTTAGAAAAGCAGACTGGCAAAGCCATACTGGCTCACTTGGTTTTTATTTACCGACAACTCTATTGGGTGACAAACTGCGGTGGATACGCCCTATGGCCAAGCGCTGCACGCCCCAGAAGGGGTGAACTGGATGACAGGCGGGGGCTCAAGCGTCAGGTTCTCGTAAATTCGTCAGGCAAAGGGGTGACAAGGGACGGGGCATGTATGTTATTATCAATATTCGAAAGCAAGGGCTTGTAGCTCAGTGGACTAGAGCACGTGGCTACGGACCACGGTGTCGGGGGTTCGAATCCCTCCTAGCCCGTTAAAACGGGGAAGGCGATCGCCTTCCTCGTTTTTTTAGATATTTGTAGATAGTTTCTAGGCTTAATAGAGTCAGCACGTTCACAACGTCAGTCGAGCGTGCAAATCCTGAGTGCGTTATTTAGCCCTAGTTGGATTAGACAGGGCTTATCCAATGGATGACGCAGGTTCAACCGCATAGGCATCCTCCCCTCGCCCTAGAGCAAATCGTACTGACCCCACTAGGTTCTTGCCCGACAGGCTGAGGAATATTCCTAGCGCTATCAGGCAAAGGAGAGCGCAGATCCCAAAGAGAGCGCGGTAGCTAGTGTAGAGGGCGATCGCCCCTAGAGTAGGCCCCGCCAGCGCAATGCCCAAATCAAACCCCACCATGCACAGGCTAAAGGTTTTGCCGCGTTCGTGGGGCAACGAGCGATCGGCCATCAGCACCGCCATCATCGGAATCAGAATTCCGGCTGCGCCGCCTTCGACAAAGCCTGCCAGCATAAAGTCCATGGGCGTCGTAGCGCGCCACAGAGCCACCATCGACAGCATATAGAGCACCAGGCTCAGGGTGATGAACGGCCCTCGCCCAATCCGATCCGAGGCGCGTCCGGCAATGAGTCGAATGCCAAATCCGGCGATCGCCGCTGTGGAATAAAACAGCCCTACATTCAGCGTTAGACCTGCTTCGCGCACGAGCAACGGCACAAAGGTGGTCAGCGCCCCAAAGGAAAGCCCAATCATAAACAGCACCAGCGCGGGAGTGCGAATGTGGGGGCGCACCAGCGTGATCCAAAAATCTAGCAGGGATTGTCCCTGAGTTTCGGCCTCGGGAAGAGCCGGTTCGCGCACGTAGAGCGTAAACCCCAGGCCCACAAATCCGGCGATCGCCGCCACCCAAAAGGCCGGGGCAAACCCTGCCTGTTGCAGCACAAATCCACCCAGGGCAGGCCCAAGCCCCATGCCAATGGGATTGACCAAGCTCATATAGCCAATCAACTCACCCCGAAACTGTGATGGGGATAGGTCGATCACCAAGGCGCTATAGGCCAGCGCAAAGGCCGCAATGCTGATGCCATGAAATGCACGCAGCAGCATAAGTAGCGGAATAGACGTAGTGAGCACGTAGCCCAGCGGAGCGGTTGCCACTGCGACCATGCCAATCAGCATCACAATTTTGCGACCCCGATTATCGGCCAACCGCGCCAGATGAGCCCGCGAGGCCAGCAACCCTACCGCAAACATTCCCATGACCCAGCCTATGGTTTGGCTGTTCGCCCCGGTTGATTCGACATAAACGGGTAGCGTGGGCAAAATTGAGGCGATCGCCGCCCAAAATAATAGTCCCGCTGCAAACAGCACTATCAGATTGTTCCGCGTGGCCTGATCTAAATATCGAAATACCTTCACACCCCTGCCTCGCCGATCGGTTCAGTCTCGTCTTGGCACTGGCAACCGCAGTTTCTTTGTTGTGGTCTCATGGTGTGCCCTCATGGTGTGGCCTATCAATAGCGCGGTCTTGTCTCCATGCCAGGATGGATGTTGATTTAGCGGGATAGGTCAAAAGCAGTCGGTTTCAATAGGTTGAACGCGGGGCGATCGCCGCACTCTCCACCGCGACTTTGTTCGTGCGCGGCTGCCCCGGCCTAGACCCACTCTATAGCGCTTAACGTGCTGGTTTCAGTGATTATTGTGCTCCCTCTGCTGCACAGGAGGGTTATAACAATAAGTCCCTAATTAACCTATCGGTTGCAATGTATCCAATAAGGCCAAGGCATTTTTGACCATTACAAAAGAGGCGTATGTTGCCATACACCTCTCTTATCATGAACCAATTGTTGAAATTCAGTTGGGCTAGGCCGAGGCAGGATAGGATGATGCCTGCACACAGCCGTCGGCGATCGCATCCTCTAGCAGCGCCAGCAGTGCTTGATCCCGACGAGACAGTTCATCCCCTGCCGTGAGCTGATGAATATGCTGTTGGGCATCAGGCGTCAATTCTCCTGCGGTCAGTGCATTGCGAATGCAGGTTTCGAGATCGTAAGCAGCAGTAGGGTTGAGCGACAGCATAGGCCAATAGTGCGGTACAACAAGGATTCAGAAGACGTTTTAGTAGGTCTGCTACTTTATTTCACGGTCACGCATCTAGTTTCCAGACAAAACCCAGAAAGACCAATACCTAACCTGCTCAGATGCTGCCCATCAGCCATCAGCGTTAAAAACACCGTAAGGCATAGCTTAATTCCAAGCTGAAAAGGCCAACATCATCCCAAATGGTGAAGTTATGCCTCGAAAGCTGAGCGTGAGTGCGCCGAGCCTTTGCAGAACCGATTAGTGGAGTTTTCTCCGCTAAACTACCCAAATTTAGCAGACTTCTTTAGAAGGATTCAAACTTTTGTGCGTGATTTACTGATGTGAGATGAGCCAAGATGTTGCGCAGCACGCCACCCAGACTCATTGGGCGATCGCCCCCCGTATCCCAAATCATTCTGTAACTCATGCGCGGCAGAGGCTTTCGGCAATTTGCGCCTGCATCTGGGCAAGACTGGTAGCGGGCTCATTGCAGCTTAGCCCTTGACACACAAGCGCGATCGCCCCATCTGGTAACTCAAACTCTAGCCGAAGTTGAGCGGTGGGCAACTGCTGGTGCAGCAGGGGCGCCAGATGCTCTGGCCCAGAGCGAATCAGCGTGGCATTGCGGAACCAATCGAGGGCGGTGAAGAGGCTGGGGCATTGGGAGGGCGATCGCTCCATGAAGCCGCTAAAGGCTTTGAGCGCCTGCTCGGCGCGGTGCAGATACTCCAAATCCTCGGTGAGCAAAAAGAGCCGCACTAAATTGGCGATCGCCACCCCGTTGGCAGACGGCGTGGCATTGTCATCGGCACTGCGTTCGCGCACCACCAAGTCAGCCCGAGCATCGGTATTGTAGTACCCGCCCAAATGGTCACTCCACAGGTAAGTATCAAACTCGGCCTGGAGCTTGAGCGCATGGCTTAGCCAGTAGGCTGACGACGTAGTATCGAAGGAAATTTTGGGAGTAATTGCATCAACGGCCTCGGCTTGGTCCAACGCGGGCGCAGTAGGGACTGTGGGCGTCGTGCCTCGCATCAGGCAAGCCTGATGCAAATCTAGCAATGCTTTGATCAACAGGGCATAGTCTTCGGCTTGGGCAATGACGCTAGCGTGCCCGTCGTAGTTCAGCCGATGCAGGCGATCGCCCTCTTGCTGATGGTTGAGGATAAAGCGGGTAGCGGCGATCGCTACCTCTAGCCAGTCGGGGCGTTCAAACACCATTGCGGCTCGAGTCAACCCCGAAATCATCAGGCTGTTCCAGGCCACAATCATCTTTGTGTCTGTGACAGTGGGAATGCGCCCGCCCCACAGATAAGATTTGGCAACCGCATTGCTGGGTGCGGGGGGAAAGCTGCCTAAGTCTGGCGCGCCATAGCGCACCTTGAATAGTTTGCGCAATGCACCTTCTAGGCGATCGCTCAAAGGGCCTGGTTGGCGTCGTTGCAGCACAATGCGGCCTTCAAAGTTACCGCTTTCCACGACGGTGAACTGCTCTGTCAGCTCTGCCAGCTCCTCGGCAGTCAGATGCTCTGTCAACTCTTTATAGCGCCAGACATAGAATGCGCCTTCCTCGGGCTCTGCGTCGTCTGCGGTCACAAAACTGTCTGCATCCTGCGCGGCATAAAAGTAGCCATCCGTGCTCGTCATCTCGCGCGTCAGCCACGTCACCGTATGGGCGATCGCCCGCTCAAAGGCAGGTTCCTGATCGCCTGCCGCCCACAGCTCTGCCAAAAATTCCACAATCTGCCCATTGTCATAGAGCATCTTCTCAAAGTGGGGCACCGTCCAAGTTGGATCTACCGTGTAGCGGTGAAACCCGCCCGCTACCTGGTCAAAAATACCGCCCAGCGCTAAGTTCAGCCCCCGCTTTCGACAGGCATCGGCGGCGTTGTAACGAGCCTCGTCTGAGGCAAACCGGATGCCGTGCGCTGCCGCCATGCTGTAGGGAATCATTGGGAAACTCGGCCCCATGCTGGTGGACGAGATTACCCCGGCGCTGTACTCAAGCCCATCCCGCAGCAACGATTCCGACAGAGGGGTCGCGGCTTCTGCCCCGGATGACTGCTGCAACCTCTGCATAATCTCAGCCTTAACCGACTGCACCTTCCCTTGCTCAGTATCGTAAAACCGGCGCAATGCCTGCAACACCTGCAAAAAGCCCGGTCGCCCATAGCGCGCGTCTATCGGGAAATAGGTGCCGCCATAGAACGGCACCAAATCATCGGGTGATAAAAATACGTTGAGCGGCCAGCCGCCCTGCCCCGTCATCAACTGCAACGCCTGCATGTAGATGCTGTCGATATCAGGCCGCTCCTCTCTGTCAACTTTGATCGGGAGAAAGTTGGCGTTCATGTAGTCGGCGATCGCCCCATCTGAGAACGCTTCGCCTTCCATCACCGTGCACCAGTGGCAGCTCGAATAGCCAATCGACAGAAAAATCGGCTTATTCTCGGCGCGGGCCGCGGCGATCGCCTCATCGCCCCATGACCACCAGTCGATCGGGTTTTCGGCATGCTTTCGCAGATACAAACTTTGAGCCTGGGCAAGACGATTTGGCATGGCGTGAGGGAGTAAAAGGACAACGGAGCCTGTCCCTCGAGTCTATCGCGAGGCCCCAACCAGAAAAATCATCCCATTTGCCAATCTCTACTCTCGAATCACCAGGCGATCGCCTACCACTTCCACACTGCCAATGTCAACACCCTTCGCCTGCAATTCTTGGTTAATTCGCTGCTCTAGCTCTGACAGCGATAGTCCTAACTGCTGTGCCACCACCGATAACGGCAAGCTCAGGTTGCCTACTTTCACCACCATGTCTTGATTCAGCGACAGTTGACCATCCTCAATGCTGGGGCTACCTTCTAGGCCCACAAACACCTCGCGATTTGACAGCCCTGGAACAAGGTTCACCGCTCGTTCCACAAGTTCGCGCTCGCGACCTTGCAGCTGGTCAATCGGCAATTCTGAGAGATTGACGACCGTTCCGGTCTTGAGCCTGCCGTCTTCTATGCGAGTGTTGAACTGCTCAGCCGTGCGCTGCAGTTCAGGACTGCTGTTGGCGATCGCCCCTTCTACCCATTCTTGAAGCTGTGTGCTGCTGAGCGTAACGGTATCTGTGGGCAGCGATGATTCAACACTCTGTTCGAGTTCTGGCACATCTGCGGAGAGTGTGTCTGCATACCAATCGGGCACTTGCGAGGCCTGATGCACAGACACCGTGGCAGCAGCCACACCCCCAACAACACTGCCGATTACGACCCATCCCAGCAGAATCAACCCGTTTTTTCTAGTCATTTGTCTCTCGCTATCGCCATAGCTGTCGAATGGAACCCGATTCAACCCTGTGTCGAGCGGTGGAGCAAACTTGCTTCAAAACCTAGCTTATTCCTACTGAGGGTTGCTAGTGCTGTATCGCTCTTAAACTGGCTCACACGTCTTTTTTGTCTATCTATTTATGGATAGCAAATAGTGGCACCAAGTTCCGGATGAAATGGGCGATCGCTTAGAGTGGCACACTGAATCACCTAGAAACCTAGGGGCGAACTGCTGTCAGCGGCGTTTTGATGGCGCAATCCTAATCGTCGTGGCTGTCAGAAAAATCAGCGGCCTCCTCAGCAGGCGGAACCTCAACTTCGCTTAGATCGGGTTCAGGGATTAGAGCAGGCTCTGGGGCCATCGCCGGTTCAGAGGCAACATCAGACGTGGGCTCCCAAGCAGGCGTCGGGGCGGGCGCTAATGGGGGAGAAGGGGCGATCGCCGCTTTTGGGGTAGATAGGAGCGGTTCTTCGGGTGGGGGCTGGGGCAGGCCCAACTGTTCCCTTGCTTGGGTCAGCGCATAGGTGGCACCATCTCGAAGTGTCGTTATCAGCTTTTTGCCCGTTTCAGACGCTAGGCGATCAGTTGTGGGCTGTTCAAAGCTTTCAATGCCAGCGCGAGTCCTGCGCCCTAGCTGCACAGAAGTTTTCCAGAACCAGTCCCCCAGCACTAAGGTTAGACAAATCACTAGCCACAACAGCAGCCCTACTTCCTTAACAATGGACCCGGTAAGGCTACCCGCACGACTATAGGTTTTAGTCGTTTCGATATCGGTTACCAACTGCCAAACTTTACTTGCCTGGGTCGAAATTTGGTTGCTCATGTATGTCTAAGCCAAATCTTCCTTACAACACAACACCTTACACGCCTATGGTAGTGATCTTCTATGAAAACTATCACGACTGTAGGGCTGATATAAAGCAGGCCTGCAATAGAAATATGATTAGAGTGAGACGCCGTCAGCTTAGACCGAAAAGAAGCAGCATCAGAAATTTCACATCTGCATGATTTCGCGCTGACCAGGCTCACATGTCAGACTTTTCAATAACTGCACGGATATCGTTTAAGTCAATATAGCGATCGGTCACATTGCGAAGTTCGCGGGCAATCATCCCTTCGGTAGAGACGACGGTAATGTGGGTATTTTTCGAGCGCAGCAGCTCAATGGCTCGCTCAAAATCGCCGTCGCCGCTAAACAGCACTACGCGATCATACTGATCGACGGTGTTAAACATATCCACCACGATTTCAATATCAAGATTTGCTTTCTGTGAAAACTTACCCGAAATATCGTCGTAGTATTCCTTCAAGATTTTGGTGCGCACGGTATACCCCAGGCTGATCAGCGCATCCCGGAACCCTCGCTGATCTTGTGGATCTTTAAGTCCGGTATACCAGAATGCATTCATCAAAGTTGTGTCTGGCTGCTCATTGATGAAAAATTTCAGCACCCGGCGGGGATCAAAGAACCAGCCGTTTTTTTGCTGGGCATAAAACATATTGTTGCCATCGACAAAGATGGACAGACGAGTTGTAGAAGCCATAGAATTTTAAGCCTAATACTTTAGTTTGAGGATTTAATTAAGGTTATGAACCGGTAGATGATCTGACAATTCTCTATGCAGAACATCTATATAGAACAATTGCGCAGACCATGATTCTGATGCAAATAAAGCTGATCTACGCTATTGCTAATGAAACCACGAACTATAAAGGTTAACCCATAGCGAAACGGCAATACGCGATACGCTTTCTTTCGGTTTAAGTGATGAGCTGTAGGGCAGCAGCTGCACTACAGCGAGCATTTCGATCAATTTGAGCTTTTTGGGAACCAATCTGCCTGAATTCATCCAAAATCTAGGCATATTTAGAATAGGGTGTCTCTTTGATGAGATGTTGAGTGTGTTAAAGATAAGATAAAGCGACTGCTATGGAAGCAGCCGTGTTCCTATCTTGAACGAATTTCGAACCAATGGGAGCGATCGCCCAAGCTAGATAATTGAAATACCCTAACAGAATATTTTTCAATAAAAAATAAGGCAACTATACAAAACCTAAGTTAGAGAAAGACAAGGTCTTTCTGTCATTAACTGCACCGATGATTGGCACCTCAGCCACTCTAGGAATGGCAATCAGCATAGGTTTCTATCGGTATCTCAAGCAGCGTAGCAATTGATTTGTTGTAAGAAAATATGTTCTGTTCCTCCTAGTTATGCACATTTCAATTGTATAGAAAACCATCGAAAGGGTGATCGGCAGATTTATTTATCTGTTCTATATCTCCTAAAGCAGAGTGCTTATGGGGCTTCTCTGTTGGGCAAGAGGCTAGACGCCTCTTAATTGCGGTGCAGGCAGGCCTGCACCCGTCTATCCAACTATCTAATCTCGCACTGGGGTCTCAACCGAATGCCTGAACTTGATATCTGGCGCTTAGGAATGCGGCATTGGGTAAGAGCACCAATCGCTCCAACTGCCGGGATAAAGCTTGGCATGGTGGATACCTGCCATCTCCATTGATAGCAGGTTAACGCAGGCAGTGACGCCAGAACCGCAATACACCACAATTGGGTCGGCGGTGCCTAGAGCCTTCCAGTGCTGCTGCTGATCGGCGATCGCCCGGATCTGGCCTTGTTCATCGGTTACTGCCTGCCAGGGATAGTTCACGGCGCCGGGAATGTGGCCTGCGATGGGATCGATGGGTTCCTGTTCCCCGCGATAGCGTGGGGCTTCGCGAGCATCAACGAGAACGCTACCCTGCTGCTGCTGGAGCGATCGCACCTGATCAATATCCACCACTCGATCGGCTTGCACCCTGGGGACAAAGTGACCGGGCACAGGCGTGACAGCGCCCTGCGTCAGGGGATAGCCCGCCGCTTGCCATCCGGCGATTCCTCCATCCAAAACGGCAACGCGCGGATGCCCCAAATAGCGCAGCAGCCACCAAAATCGCGCCGCAAAGGCCAACCGCGCGTCGTCATAGGCCACAACCCATGTGTCGTTAGAAATGCCTGCGGCCTCTAGCCGAGCCACTAGAGTCTCTACGTTAGGCAGGGGATGCCGACCGCCATGCTGCTCTACGGGGCCAGATAAATCTTGATTCAGGTCGAAATACTGGGCATTGGGCAGATGTTCGGTGGTGTATTGCTGGCGACCCCAGTGCGGATCAGCCAGCGCAAAGCGGCAGTCTGCTAAGACGAGAGGGCGATCGCCCTGCCACTGCATAACTGTGCGCGGCGAAACTACTGGCAGGTGCGCGATGGGGGGCGGCTCTGCGGAGGGGGGTGAAGGGGGCAAATTATCGACATCCATCATGGGGTGGGCTGGTCTCGGCAATATCGCGCCGCAGTCGATACAGCACGGTGTCTCGATC
>JBGTOF010000425.1:0-4215 GCA_041742695.1 Elainellales cyanobacterium
CGCGCCATTGAAAACACCTGCTATGTGATTGCACCGGCACAAACGGGGCAGCACTATGGCATTCGTCAGTCTCACGGGCATGCCGCCATTGTCGATCCCTGGGGGCTGGTGCTGGCTGATGCTGGTGATAAACCCGGGGTGGCGATCGCCCCCATTAATCCCTCTCGCATTGAGCAGGTGCGCCGTCAGATGCCCTGTTTGCAGCACCGAGTGTTTATCTAGCAGGCCTTGTTTCGCTAATCTCTATCGACGCTAATGCTTGACGCTAATGCCTATCGAGATGCATTGCATTTCCGCAGCTTGACCATAGAGCGAATCCATAATAGGTTCAACGTCTGCTCTACTTAAATTTGAGTGAGTTTGCGCTAAAACGCAGCATAGCTCACACACTCAAAGGGTCTGACTGTCATGACATTCGCTAAAGCGCGAGGTATTGCGATAGAGCAATGGAATTCAATGAAATTCTTTCTGTATCAAGGTTTCATTAATTCTGTTGCGCTTCATAAAGCCGATCGTACAACCCAGTCAAGAATCGCCCAAGTAGCAGGATGCTCAAACATAAAAGACCTTGTAGAGTAAACTGAATGCGTTTTGCGCTCATACTGTATCCCTACAAGCTCATGCCACTGATATTGACACCGCTTTCACCAAACATCTCTACACTGCTGCCTCCAGGGTTGTTCTGGCCGGGCAGTCTACTGGCAGATGCCGCCTCTGGTGATACCGTCACCACAGCTATGACAGAGGCGGCAGCAGAAGTCGCCTCAGACGCCTCCTCAGACGCTGAACTTGGCCCCATTATTTTGGCAGGGGTGCTAGTTAGCCTGATTGTGGTCTACGTCGCCTCCAAGATGGGCGGCGAGTTGTGCGCTCGCATCAACCTGCCGCCAGTGCTGGGGGAACTGGTGGGCGGCGTGGTTGTCGGGGTTTCAGCCTTGCAGCTGTTGGTATTTCCAGAAAGCGTGGGTGACCCCAGTGCCTCATTGATCATGCAATTGCTAGAGCGCACGGCTGGTTTAGAGCCCGCCTCTGCGCTCAGCGTTTTTGAGTCTCAGAGCGAGGTGATCGGCCTGCTGGCAGAATTAGGCGTCATTATCCTGCTGTTCGAAATTGGCTTAGAGTCTGACCTAAAGGAGCTAATTCGGGTTGGGCCTCAGGCAGCCGCGGTTGCCGTGGTCGGGGTTGTCACCCCATTTGCGCTGGGGACGGTAGGCTTAATTGCGCTGTTGGGTGTGCCGACGATTCCGGCCGTGTTTGCCGGGGCAGCTCTGACCGCCACCAGCATCGGCATCACCGCCAAAGTGCTGGCAGAGTTACGACAGCTCAGTTCTAGAGAAGGTCAAATTATTATTGGGGCAGCCGTTCTCGATGATGTGTTGGGCATCATCGTGCTGGCGGTGGTGGCTAGTCTAGCCAAAACCGGAGAAATCGAAATTCTGAATGTGGTGACGTTAATTGGCAGCGCTGCCGGGTTCTTGATCGGCTCTATTTTTCTAGGTCGGTTGCTCAGTCCTTATTTCGTCAGCTTAGTCAATCAGCTCAAAACGCGAGGGCAACTGCTGCTGACATCGCTCATCTTTACCTTTATGCTGGCCTATCTAGGCGACATTCTGCACCTAGAGGCAATTTTGGGTGCGTTTGCGGCTGGATTAATTTTGGCTGAAACGGAAAAGCGGGAGGAGTTAGAAGAGCAAATCATTCCGATTGCAGATATGCTGGTGCCTATTTTCTTTGTGACAGTGGGCGCTAAAACCGACCTAAGTGTTCTGAACCCGCTGGTACCTGAAAACCGAGAGGGATTAATTATTGCGGTTTTCCTGATCGTGGTGGCCTTTGTTGGAAAGGTAGTGTCAGGTCTGGCAGTGTTTGGGCAACCCAACATTAACCGCCTAGCAATTGGGATTGGGATGGTTCCTCGTGGGGAAGTGGGACTGGTCTTTGTCGGTGTGGGTTCCGCCAGTGGCGTGCTCTCCAAACCGCTAGAGGCAGCTGTGATTGTGATGGTTATTTTAACCACGTTTATAGCTCCTGCTCTATTGCGGGTGGTCTTCAGAGACGATGACGATGAAGCTGAACCGACTGCATCTAGTTTAAGCAGCAGTACTGAACAGCCCGTATCTATCGACGCTGAAGACGCTGGGCCATCGGAGACGGCTGACCGTGAAGGGGTTGAAATCACCTCTCAAGACTAGTCTTCTTGGCAAACCTGTCGCTACTCGGCGGCAACTCGGGCAAGGGGTCTAGGTCATCTCTGGCAAAGAATTTTCCTGCATTGGGTGAACAACCGTAACGCCTTTGGGTTGGCTACGCCAATGCTCCTACGGTATCACCGCTGATTGGTAGGGAACCTTCTTTAACAGAAACCGCCTTTGAGGAGGAATTAGGTTTAAGACGTGGCCCCTTTGTCCTGAGAGGGGTCTATGCTCGAACCTTTTAAGGCTAGACGGCTACGACTCTGGAGTAGAAACTGCAGCAGCAGTGCCCGTTGAGCATGAGGTCAACTGCGGATGGTGAAGCCAATATATTGGCTTTTGGGGTTGGGTGGTCGTAGCGCGTATCTATAGATGGTTGAGAACGCAATTAAAGGGACGTTAATGCAATGCAGCATTGATGACCCATTAATTTACAAGTTCATTCATACAACAGATACGCACTAGAACAGCCCATGCATGGAGAAATGAGAGAGCGATCGCCCTCTAGTTTCTATCAGCAAAGGGTCTGCTCTGACGGTTGGATTGTGCTGTGGATTAGGGCCGAGGGTTTCTCCTAAAGTCTTTGATTGATGAGGTGTGAGGGCGATCGCTCTCACCACTCATTGATCAATAGCTGTACTAGACGTGCCTAACCCCTTGCATCGTTCAACAACCTATTATTTCCATTAAGCGGATCTCTAGATCCGGGGAAATTGGTGTCATTTAGCCCTCCGCAAGTCACGTTTTTTTTATGACGTTTGTTAGGGAACCAACCCTGACTTAAACGCTTCTAAATAATCACCTGCGCTCTTAAATAGGCCGCTGAAAGGATAGATTCACCCGTGAAGGCATGTTCAGGGGTGGGGCTCTCTAGTGCGTGTTTTACAGCTTCAACACATAGAAATGTGGAGCAAGGTTCAGATTCTTAGCTACTATTTTGCTGGGTTTTTGTGAGCCATTCAGCGTGCTAGATAACCAATCTTAGTCCAAACAGGCGTGGGTTTGTTCCTCACACATTGCAAGAGGTTGATCGTGAAATTACGGTGGATTCTACCCGGATTTCTGGGTGTTGTGGGTTCCTTGCTGGTGGCGATGTCGGTCGAAGCGGGCACGCTGCAGTCCTGGCGGTTTAACCAGTCAGCCAATCAGTTGGTGTTTACTACCACGGATGGCGTGCAGCCTCGGGCGCAGTTGATTGCCAACCCCACTCGATTGGTGATTGACTTGCCCGGCATTAGCCTCGGGCAATCAACCCTGCGGCAAACCGTAGGTCGCGGCATTCGCGAAGTGCGGGTAGGCCAGTTTGAAAACGGAACAACCCGCATTGTGATCGAACTGGAGCCAGGCTACACGATTGACCCGGACGGGGTCATCATTCGGGGCGCGACGCCGACTGAGTGGTCGGTTCAGCTGCCCACGCCGCAGCAGGTGGCGATAGACCCAGGCAGCAGCCCAGCCCCCTCTACACCGCCTGCTAACGGTGCAACCCGGGTAGAGGGTCTGCAAGCTACCAACGACGGCTTTATTTTGCAAACCAGCGGTGGCGTGCCCAGTGCCCGCTGGGATCGAAGCCGCGATCGCCGTCAGCTTACCTTAGAACTCTCCAATGCCTCTCTATCACCGCAATTAGTGGATCAGGCCATCGCTCTGAACCGCAACGGGGTGCAGCGGGTGGAATTTAGCCAAAGAACCGGGCGATCGCCCCGCGCCCGCATCATCTTTCACTTGAGCGATCGCAACAGCGGCTGGCTAGCCAACGTTCGCAGCAATAGCGGTATCGTACTGGTGCCCACTCGGCGCGATCGCGACGAGGTGCTGGTGTCTCAAGATTCCCTCACCCGGCCTGCACCCGCGCCCGCACCCGCACCCGCACCGCGATACGAACAACGGTGGGTTGGCACTGCTCCGTTCTGTGCGGCCACACGCGACAGCTGCAGAGATCTGGGGCCCGGGTGGGGGTTAGTCGAGCTCAGTACCTCAGGCGGTGGCCAGACATGCCATTCAGGCACAAAGGCACTGTGTG
>JBGTOF010000184.1:0-1941 GCA_041742695.1 Elainellales cyanobacterium
GACGATTTTGGGGAGGCTAAGCCTCCCCAAAATCGTCCAAGATTCTTAGGGCGCCGCACGAGGTGCGTAAGTCCTGTTTATGCTGAGGTTAGGTCTGTTCCCATGCGCTCGGTGATGATTGTTCATGAATTCCAACTCTTCAACTCAACCGACAGAATCTCAGGCTGGCAGTCGCCTTAGTTTCTTTGAGCGGTACCTTACGGTGTGGGTTGCGCTCTGTATTGGGGCCGGTATTCTGCTGGGTCGGGTGTTTCCTGGGGTGGCGATCGCCCTCGATGCCCTAAGCCTTTATCAGGTGTCGATTCCCATTGCGATCTGCCTGTTCTTCATGATGTATCCCATCATGGTGAAGATCGACTTTTCACAGGCAGTCTATGCGGCGCGATCGCCCAAGCCCGTTATTCTCACGCTGGTCGTAAACTGGCTGATCAAACCCTTCACGATGGTGGTGCTGGCGCAGTTCTTTCTAGGCGGGCTGTTCAGTCCGCTGTTGCAAGGCACAGAGCTGGTGCGCGGGGCAGAAATCTCGCTGGCTAACTCGTATATTGCAGGGACAATTTTGCTGGGCATCGCCCCCTGCACGGCTATGGTGCTGATGTGGGGCTACCTGTCCTACAGCAACCAGGGTCATACGCTGGTCATGGTGGCGATTAATTCTTTGGCGATGCTGTTTTTGTATGCGCCGCTGGGGCGATGGTTGCTGGCCGCCAATGATCTGACGGTGCCGTGGCAAACGATACTGCTGTCGGTGCTGATCTACGTGGGCCTGCCGCTGTTAACGGGGGCCTACTCACGCTACTGGATTTTGAAGCACAAGGGTGAAGCATGGTTTCGGCAGCGGTTTTTGCAGGTGCTGAGTCCGGTGGCCACGGTGGCGCTGCTGCTAACGCTGGTGCTGCTGTTTGCCTTTAAGGGCGATGTGATTGTAGAGAATCCGCTCCATATTCTGCTGATTGCGGTGCCGTTGTTTCTGCAAACCAATCTGATTTTTGGAATCACCTATGTGGCGGCGCAAAAGCTGGGGATGACCTATGAGGATGCGGCTCCGGCGGCACTGATTGGGGCGAGCAACCACTTTGAAGTGGCGATCGCCACCGCAGTTGTCCTATTTGGCCTGAACTCTGGCGCGGCGCTAGCGACGGTGGTTGGGGTGCTGATTGAGGTGCCTGTGATGCTGATGCTGGTTGAGCTTTGCAAGCGCACGGCGTTTTGGTTTCCCCGTGAGCCTGAAAAAGCAAGTCTGCCTGATCCACGCTGCTATAAGCAACTGGGCATTGAGCGCTAGCATCTGCGATCGCCCCCAGAGAGACCTCTGTGTGGCTCAGTTTAGTCCTGTCTGCCTCAGACGTTCCCCTACAAGGCTAGAGGGGGATGGCTTTACTGCGAGGCCGATTGAGCCAGCATCAACTCAGCTCGCAGCGCATCCACAAACTGCCGCGCCGTGCGACCAGAGCGCCCATTGTGGCGGGTCGCCCACTGGAGTGCCCGCGATTCCAATGCTTGCGGAGAGAGCTCAATCTGGGCCCGCTGGGCAAGGTGTTGCACGATAGCAAGGTAGGTCGGCTGATCCGCAGGTTCAAAGGTGAGGGTCAGCCCAAAGCGATCGCTGAAGGACAGTTTTTCTTGAAGGGTATCCCAAGCGTGGATTTCGTCAGCGTCGCTGGGGCGGGGGCGATCGCTATGGAATTCACGAATCAGATGGCGACGGTTGGAGGTAGCATAGACCACTAGGTTGGCGGGTCGTGCCGTGACGCCGCCTTCTAGCACGACCTTCAGCGACTTAAAGGCGTCATCGTCCTCCTCAAACGACAAATCATCCACAAAGATAATGAATCGCTGGGGCGCATCTCGCAGCTTATCGACAATGGTGGGCAGGTGCCCCAAGTCAGCCTTTGGCACTTCTACTAATCGCAATCCGCGATCGCCATATTCATTCAACAG
>JBGTOF010000154.1:0-6333 GCA_041742695.1 Elainellales cyanobacterium
TGACAAAACTCAGCATAGTTGGTGTCAAGCGTGGTGCACCGGTCATAGGCAAAACCGGTGGCCAGCAGGCTGTGCTCTAGGTCTGGCGTAGTGGAAACTTGAATGGGTTGGCGATCGCGCGTGGCCCCCAGTCCTTTCGCAGCCCGAAACAGCTCGTCATAGTAAGGGTTATAAACGACGCCGACTTGGGGCACGCCCTCAATCAGCAACCCAATCGATACTGCATAGTGAGGAAACTGGTGCGCAAAATTGGTAGTGCCATCCAGCGGGTCAATTGCCCACAAAAATTCACTCGACGCCAGCCCCGACGCCCCCGATTCCTCCGCCAAGATCGCATGGTTCGGAAAGTGTCGCTGCAATACATTTAGCACGGTGGCTTCTGCGGCATGATCCGCCTCAGTTACCACATTGCCAGCCCCGCCCTTTTCCTCAATCGATTCTAGTTTGCCGTAATACTGCTGAATAACCGACCCCGCCGCCAGCGCCGCTTCTGTGGCCACATCGAGGAAGAGTTCAAGTGGAATCGCAGTAGGCATTTGAGGCTTAGGAATGAGGAGATCTGGATCGAGAATACCCTGGCGAATGCCGCTATTCTTCGTCGAGGGGCAGGCCGCGTTTTACCTTACCCCTACCAAAGTACTGCCCAAACTGAAGTTCATACACTTCGTCTTCATCCTGGGTTTCAACTTCAAGGTTGGAAAGGGGATAGCTGACGCAGAGCAGCGCATAGCCGCGCGCGCGCAGTTCGGGCGATAGGCCCATGGCCTCAGGCTGATACAGATCGCCTGAAAGCACTCGCACCGCACAGGTGGTGCAGGCTCCATTCCGACACGAAAAGGGAAGCTGCACGTCCTGGGTTTCTGCGGTTTGCAAGATATATTGATCGTCAGGAACGTCGATGGTGTGAGAGGTCTGAGTTTGGCGATTGTGAATGCAAATGGTGTAGGCGCGCGTCATGGAAGCAGATACAAAGGGCAAGCGTTGATCTGGATGGCAGGCAAAACTCGATTAAGCAGTCAGATATCGAGCGATAAAACTTAGCGGTTAACACTAAGCCCCACTCTAGCGATCATACGCTGCGCCGGGGCGATCGCGCATTGGTTTCTTGCTGCTCGGGCGAGCGGGTGAATTTAGAGAAGCCTAAGAAAATCAACCGCTAGAATCGTCTACATCTATCAAAGTTGACACCTGTTGTATGACACTCAAACCCTTGAGAAGGCTTGGCGTAGAGTGGGTTCATAGGGCCTGCATTAGACCCAGCAATTGGTTTCTACCTGTTTTAAGAGTGCTAAGTTCATGTATATTCCTATGGCTTTTGTCTGAAGCGCCTCGCGACACCAGCAGCCGTGGAAGTAGGCTAGGGTGCTCGTCAAGTCTTGGCACCTGAGGGGTGGTTTTATCCTATATATCGTGTATGTCATGTCTTATTCATCTCATTCACCGGGATGCCCGCGTCTTTTATGACCTCTATTACGACGGACGTTGCCATTGTTTTACTGCTCGTGCTGGCAAACAGCATGTTTGTCGTATCAGAGATGGCGGTGGTATCAGCACGGAAAGCGCGGTTGCAAGAAATGGCAGAGCGCGGCGATACGCGTGCGCGTGCGGCGCTAAATCTTGCCAATGAGCCCAATCGCTTTCTGTCAACGGTGCAAATTGGCATTACGCTGATTGGCATTCTAACGGGGACTGTAGGAGGTGCCACGATTGCCGCACCGCTGGCTCAGGCCTTTGGGCAGGTGCCGGCTTTAGTGCCCTACAGCCAAACGATGGCGATCACGCTGGTGGTGATCACGGTAACCTACCTGACGCTGATTTTGGGAGAACTAGTGCCTAAGCGGCTGGCGCTGCGGAATCCTGAAATGATTGCGGCGGCGATCGCCCAACCGATGGGGGTGCTTTCGGCGATCGCCTATCCCATTGTTCAATTGCTAGGCTTTTCGACAGACACGGTGCTGCGGCTGCTGGGGGTAGACCTTATCCACGACGAACCAGCCATCACCCAAGAAGAGCTTAAGGTGCTAATTCGCCAAGGCACAGAGGCGGGCACCTTTGAAGCGGCAGAGCAAACGATGTTAGAGCGGGTCTTTCACCTAGGGGATCAGTCGGCCAGTTCTCTGATGACCCCGCGTCTAGAGTTGGTGTGGCTCAATCTAGATGATGAAGACGACATCAACCGCACCAAGATTATTGACAATGGCCATACGCGCTTTCCGGTTTGCCAGGGCACCCTCGACAATATGCTGGGCATTGTGCATATTACCGATCTGATATCGCGCATTTTGTCAGGGTTGCCGATTGACCTAACCAGTAGCCTGCGGCAGCCGCTGTTCATTGCCGAAAACACGCCAGCGCTAAAAATTCTGGAATTATTCAAACAATCGGGCACCCACATGGCGATCGCCGTGGATGAATATGGCGTAATTCAGGGCGTGGTGACGCTCAACGATGTGATGGAGATCATTATTGGGGATGTTCCCTTTGCCGATCACAATTTTGAATCGCTGATTATCCAGCGTGAAGATGGCTCTTGGCTGCTAGACGGCATGCTCACCATTGATCGCCTGAAGGCGCTGCTCACCTTAGAGGAACTGCCCGGCGAACAGCGCGGCAGCTACCAAACGTTAGGCGGCTTCATTATTACGCAAATGGGGCGCATTCCTATGTCGTCAGACCATATGCAGTGGGGGGGATGGCGGTTTGAAGTGGTGGATATGGATGGAAATCGGGTGGATAAGGTGATGGTGTCAATAGAGACAGACTCACCACTGCTCAGCAAAGGGCACATGAAACAGAGACCTTAGTACTTGCGGGTAGAAATTTTGCTACCCGGCGGCATTACAGACAAGCCGCACTGCGCCCAATGCACCCAATGCACCCAATGCAGCAGAAATAGAGTTGGTATGCTGGTCTTGTCTAAACCTTCATGACAGTGCGGGTTCTGCTTTATGGCTCGATATTGGCGGGTACTACAGCTATTTTGGGGAACGGCGATCGCCGCTGAGTTAGAATATCGCATCAACTTTGTCGTGGCGACGCTAAGCAGCATAGGCAGCCTAGCAGGCAGCCTATTTGGCCTGTTTTTGTTTTACCGCACGGGCTATCAGTTTGAAGGCTGGAGTTGGGAAGAAGCGCTAGTCGTATTGGGCATTTTCACCTTGCTGCAAGGGTTTTCGGCTACCTTTTTGAGCCCCAACCTCAACCAGATTGTGAAGCAGGTGCAGGAAGGCACGTTAGATTTTGTGTTGCTCAAGCCCATTAGCTCACAGTTCTGGCTGTCTGCGCGAACGGTGTCGCCCTGGGGCTTTCCCGATATTCTGTTTGGGGCGATTGTATTGGGCTATGCCGGAAATTACTTGGGGGTGCCGCTCTACGCCTATCTGCTAGGCGCGGTGCCGTTGGCCTTTGGGCTGGTGAGCCTCTATAGCTTGTGGTTTATGCTGGGAGCCACGAGCATCTGGTTTGTCAAAATCTACAATGTGACAGAGGTGCTACGAGGAATGCTAGAAGCGGGGCGCTTCCCCATGGTGGCCTATCCTGTGGCCTATCGCTTCTTCTTTACGTTCCTCATCCCTGTGGCGTTTTTGACGACGGTGCCTGCAGAGACACTACTGGGGCGCACCCAATGGGGATGGGTGGCCGCAGCAGCGGGATTAGCGATCGCCCTCTTCCTTGTCTCTAAAGCGTTCTGGCGTTTTGCCCTACGCTTTTATACCAGTGCCTCTAGCTAAGTCAGCACAAGTTTCCTATACCGGAAGCTAGGACGGTGCAAAGAAACAAAATCTGACGTGGGCGATCGCCCTGTTTTTTGATTAAAACTAGGGCAATCATCAATCTTCGTATCGTCTAAACGGTCTAAGCGCTAAAGCGTTATTTCATTGGCTCGCCAGATACGGCATCTTCCTCCAACTCACGCTCAAATAGCGTGCTCAGAGAAGGAGTAGCGAAGAACCCAAAGTAGATTCCCATAATCCCAGTTAGGCCGTGCAAAATAACATCTGCACCGTACAGAGGAACCAGGCCAAAGAAGGTATTAACCACCGGAATCATCCCCAAGACAGTGAGGGTGGTGTAATAGATGCCCAACTGCCCAGAAAATAGGCGAGAACTATCGAGCGCTATAGAGGTGAGAATGCCCAAACCCCCAGTAACTAAATGAATAATATTGTGGGGAGTATTGACTGGAAACAAGCCCAGCAAATAGCCATAACCAGAGGTTACCCCTAGATTCTCAACATAGGGCGACAGTGCTTCTGGCCGAGAAACCAGAGCAGGAATAAAGCCCATTATGCCTATCAATAGATAGACCAAACCGATGGAAAGAGCAAACCTTTGTGCAGGTTTCATAGCTGTTGTCTCCAAAAAAAGAGGAAAGATTGGTCGAGCTACCTAGACGCTAACAAGACCAACCCAAAGTCAGTTCTCCTAAAAGAAGTAGGTTCAGTTTTTCTAAATGAAGATACTTTTGGGCACCTCGATTAATTGCCTCATTGATAATCTTGGGAGCCCAGAACCACTGGAATCTCATTGCCATTCTCAACAAGATTTGTATTTTTCGAGGTGCCCTTTTGTTTGGTCAGTTTCTTGTATTAGATCACGTTGGATTATTGTGAACTGCTGCTGCATAGGAATTCACAACAAAAAATACTCAAACCAGTGCGTTAAACGCTAATAAAATATCTTGGATAGTGTTCAATTGCTGACATTCACAAAGATCCACTACGACAAACGCGCAAAGTTAATCGGCAACCAAATTAAACCTATTAGGGGTTACAGCATACGCCTATGGGCGAACAATCACAGGAACACCTAAGCTGAGGAAGTCATACATTTCTTCGACATCCTCATTCCGCATCCGAATGCAGCCATGAGAGACGGCTTGACCAATCAAATCAGTGTCAAACGTGCCATGAAACCCGACTACACCCTTGCCATCAGACCAGAAAGCAATCCAGCGGGTGCCGAGGGGATTATCGGGGCCAGGGGGAATATCTTGCTTCGTAATGGGGTGCTCCCAGTGGGGGTTAACTTGCAAATCCGTAATTTGGAAGCGCCCAACGGGAGTTTCCCAACCATCTTGGCCAATGGCAATGTTATAGCTGCGACTGCGCTCTATGCCTCGATATAAATGCACTTGGCGATCGCTCAAATCCACAACCAATTGCGAAATTTGCTCAGGCACCGCCGCCAAGGCTGGCTCCAGCCCGGCCACCGCTGGCACAAACTGATCAGAACTGACCGCAGACCTAGCCCCAAACCAGGGAAGCGCTAGCTGCGATAGTGGCCCTAACCGTGGTGCGCCCGCTCTACTGCGTTGGCGCTGAGAAAATCGACGTGGGGATGATGAAGATTGGGCGCTGGGGCGATCGCCCTCGACCTTAAGTAGTTCGGGGTTGACGGCCTGATCGACACTACCAGACATCGCAACAGGCAGATTCCCCCCATTTGGCTCTGTCAGCATCTCCGGCTCTGCATCTGCTGCCGCCTCAAGCTGAGCTGCCTGCGACTGCAATCTTGGTTGGCGATAGCTTTGCACCAACAGCAACATCGCCGCTGCGCCAAAGCACAGCAGCATCAAGCTGCGAGTGAGTGAGTGAGTTCCCGTCATGGCATCAAGCGTGGGATATCGGTAGCAGAACAGATCATCCCCTCAATAGAGTAGCCTATGCTCCCTTTTACCTGCGTCTATCCTGCTGCGTAGAGGCATGAATCCAGCCGTCACTATCTTGTGCAAGATCATCTCGTGCAAAGTTATGGAGCTGCGGCCCGTACCCGACTGGATGCCGTTATTCAGCAGTGCATCGCGTGGGAAGCACGTTGATAGGCGGCGGCTCCAGCAACCCTCCACAAAGGATGCCCAATCGGGTTCTGATTCTGACAAGGCTAGCGTATGGAACCTTTGTGACGCGGTTTATGACTAATCGGCTAAATGCATTGAGAAGGATTAAGTTTCGTGGTGTGTTATTACAGGTTTTTTTGAGGGCGATCGCCCAAACCCTTGCCAGATAAGGGAAGACGAGCGATCGCCCCTTTTGCAACAGTTCATCACAGGGCGATCGCCCATCCCGTAGGTTTGAGACAATCAAACGTAGCTTAAGCCTTGGGCACAGCCCAGCCTTAAGCGCCCAGCGAGGAGTTCTCTCAGCCTTCCCACCGCTGGGCTTAGGGGTTCGCCTTCTCGGTCACACTGACCCCCAGCACACCACGGAGACGCACCAGACTATGAAATTGGCCTATTGGATGTACGCTGGCCCAGCGCACATTGGAACCCTGCGCGTAGCGAGCTCCTTCAAGAACGTCCACGCCATCATGCATGCGCCCCTCGGCGATGAC
>JBGTOF010000037.1:0-11854 GCA_041742695.1 Elainellales cyanobacterium
GGGGGCACAGCAGGCCTACCATTGGGGGGCGCTGCATCCCCAGCGGGTCGAGCGGATTGTGGCCTTGTGCGGCACCGCCCGCACCACCCCCCACAACATCATCTTTCTGCAAAGCCTCCGAGCCGCACTGACGGCCGATCCGGCGTGGACGGGCACTCGCTTTGACGGCATCCCCGACCGAGGATATCGCGCCTTTGCCCACATCTATGCGAGTTGGGCGGCCTCTCAGGCTTACTATCGAGACGGGTTGTTTTATCCCCTCGGCTATGACTCTCTCGAAGATTACCTGCTGCGCGGCTGGGAAGCAGGCTACCGCAAGCGCGACCCGCACAACCTGCTGGCGATGATCGACACGTGGCTACGCTGCGACGTTAGCGATAATCCGGTTTACCAGGGCAACTACGCTCAGGCGATCGCCGCCATCCAGGCAAAAACCCTAGTGATGCCTGCCACGACCGACCTCTACTTCACCCCCGACGATTGCAAGGCCGAAGCCGACCTCATTCCCAACGCTAACTATCGCCCTATTCCCTCTATATGGGGACACCGAGCCGGTAATCCCTATCAAAATCCAGAGGATGAAGCGTTTATTCGCACAGCGGTTCGAGATCTGCTAGCCGAAGCAATCTAAATCGAGATGGGTGCACGAAATCGCTGAATACCCATCTCGAGTGCATGACGATCGGTGCAGGCTCTACATGCCCAAACACTAGACCCAAACGAGATTACCGATTTAGAACGGCGACTGGCTCATACAAATACTCAAACCAATTGCCATCGGGGTCACGGCCATAAAAGGAGGCGGTGCCGTCTCGGTGATCGTGGATGTCGGTGACAGAAATGCCGTCGGCTTTGAGTCGTTCAAATGCTTCTTCGACCTCGGCGCGATCGTCGAATATAAAGCCAAAGTGGGGGCCTGCTTGGGTATAGCTTTGCCCCAGCAGCGCTAGCCCGTCTTCCCCAGCTTTGAGATAGGCCCAGTCGGGGTCTTTTCGCACCAGCTCCATCCCGAGGCTTTGATAAAATTCGGCAGAGCGATCGATATCGGCAACACAGACGGCTACATGCCCAAGGCGCTTTAGTTTCATAGGATTTTGACTATTTTATTTGGGTGTGACCAAGCAGAGGATGAGTCCAGATTCTACTCTGACTTCCTCTACCTTTATTGTAGATAGCGCATACGCCGTTGCCGGGTGGGGCGATCGCTCAACAGCCATTCAGAAGCCGCAGCTTAACAAGTCACACGTTATCTGTATCAACGCGAATACAGAGAGAGAGGGGGCGATCGCCCCTCTCCCTTTCCCCTTGGCAACGCCTGCCACCAGCATTTAACGGGGCGATCGCACCAACACCGTCATATACTGCCCATCGGCAAAGGGCGCAGGGATAATCGGCGTAAACTGCGCTCGATCCGTCGCCACTTTTTTCACATACAGCTCGTTCATCAAATGGATCACCTGGTCACGTGTGCCGATGATCCACACCTGCGCGTTGCTCTCGCCCTGGTGCGATCGCACCAGCGCCTTTATCTCAGAACTCATGGGTTTTTGCCTCGCTAATGAGATGTGTCGAAGAAACGCGCTCAGGGGCGTGGTTGACCCAACCACTTGTCAGCATTAGCGAGGCGCTTGATAATCATCAAAGCCTGGCTCCTGCCACCATCAGGAGTCAGGTCAGCTGGTTAGTGAGTGTTGGTAGCACTCCTAATCAGCGCCCAAAACCCCAAGCGCGCGTTTAGTTGTCACCGGAATCGAATTCCGGTATCGCAAAGAATAAACCAATCGCCCAGAGAAAACAAGTGTCTTCACTCTACATTTTGTGACGTTGCGCTAACCTCACCCACCAAAGGGACGTGGTTATCCTGAATTCTTCCACCGTTATCTCGCTGCGCGCTGCGCTGACGTAAACTCACGGGCATTATGGAACAAGGCAAAGTCATTTTTCTCAACGGGACAAGCAGTTCAGGCAAATCCACCACAGCCAAACTTTTGCAGCAGCGTTTGGACGCAGCGTTTCTTCATGTGCAAATGGACGACTTTTTCAACATGGTTCCCGTCCAATACAAAGACGATATTGAAGTTTGCGGAAGAATGTTGGTTGGTTTTCATCATTCCATTTCGGCTTTGGTCAAAACGAACAACAACATCATTGTTGACCATGTTCTATTTCACGACGCTTGGCTAAAGGAATGTGTGAAGTTGTTACGAGATAATTACGTGCTGTTTGTTGGTGTGCATTGCCCACTGCCCGAACTTGAACGTCGTGAAAAAGAAAGAGCAGACAGAAGCAAAGGTTGGGCGCGTGAGCAATACGAAGTCATTCACGCCGACAAAGTTTATGATGTTGAAATAGACACCCTCGCCTTAACATCGGAAGAATGTGTCGCGCAAATCATCGCTTTTTACACGAGTCAACAGCCTAGCGCATTCAAGCAGTTATGAAAGTCATCTACAGCGAGATAACAACCCTAATGCAGCGGATTGGCCGAAATTGCCTTATGTTGGTGCAAAGTCTCTGATAACCGCTGACTAGGAACGTTGGGCTGCTTTTCCTTATCTGTAAGACGGTACTTAAATCGCTTCTGTTGAGTGCCAGAAGCGATCGTACCAATCCATCTACAATGCTAAATGTATTGACAATGTAAATACGCCTTGTCTAAACTACAGGCATGGATGTGTATTTCGTTCTTAATGGCATCACTTTTGTCTGGAATGACGAAAAAGCTAGGATCAATCCAATCAACCATGACGGTGTTACGTTTCAGCAAGCCGCAGAAGTTTTCTTCGACCCATTGTTTGTAGTTGTTGATGCTAGCCGTAATGATGAAGCGCGAGATGCTGTTATTGGTTTAGATCGGCGTTGGAACTTGCTGTACGTTGTCTTCATTGAGCGAGAAAGCGACATCGTTCGGATTATTTCAGCTCGGAAAGCAACACATAAGGAGCGAGAATTTTATGAAACCTGAGGCGTTGAAAAAGCGGTTGGATAGGAATCGTCCCATGACGACGATCACAATTCGTATGCCTGAAGATGTAATTGAGGATTTGAAGCAAGTAGCACCGCTGCTTGGTTTTTCTGGATATCAACCTTTAGTGCGTGCTTATATTGGGCAAGGGTTGCGGGCTGATTTGGAGCGTTTAGAAGGTGATACGGTATCTGCGTTGATTGCAAGTCTAAAGCGTCATGGTGTCAGCGATGAAGTGATTCAGGAGTCACTGGGCGAAGTTACTGGGCGTTAGTTTGAGTTTGGCTTTCAGCCAGCATCCCAACCAATGCATGCACCGGAACAATTCAGTATGGTTGGTGCATTATAAAGGTATCGATGTCCGGTGATTGCGAACGTTAGAGTTCAGGAGGTAAATCATGAAAAAACTTCATATCGCAATCTCCACTGACAAAATTGAAGAAACCATCGCCGACTATTCTGCTCGTTTAGGAGCACAGCCATGTTCATCCATTCCTGGCGAATATGCGCTATGGAGAACGGAGTCTTTGAACGTCTCTGTGCGTCAGGACCCTGCTTGTAAAGCAGGCTCTTTGAGGCATTTGGGTTGGGAAGATCCTACGGCTTCAGAGTTCACGCAGGATACTGATGTGAACGGTATTGTCTGGGAACGATTTACCGCACAGCATCAAGCTGATGAGATCAATGAAATATGGCCAGAAGCAAACTATCAGCCCTGCGTGCGATCGCCCCTAGATTGAATCAACGAAGGAAACCCAAAACTTCTTAGTCCTTACTTCATCTGTAATGACTAACGCAGCTAAATCAAGAAGTGCGATCGCTTGCCCTTTAAAAGCATTAAAAAAAGTCATAAGCGCTAACTATCTACTTCGGCGAACGTCCACTCCAGCAATTTGATGGGTGCCTTTTGCAAGGCTGCAGTTAGCTCATCGCTGCTTTCGTACTTCAGCTCTGATAGGTAGCAAGCCTCAACGTTAACAGTAAATTTTTCATGTTCAAACGGCCAGGGTTTTACTGTCAAATACCCATTGCTAAGTTCACACACATCATAGCGCTGACCATCAACACCGCTCGTAATTTCCAAGGAACGCTTGTCTTCGGGAATCTCCTTTTGTACCAGAATTAAAGAGAAGCGATCGCACCACTGCATAAATTGATAGGCTCGCTCTGCCTCTTTCGTGCTAACACCCAATTGCTGGCGATAGTCTTCCTAAAGCTGTATCTGACCCTTCAAAAATTGATCCCATTCAGGAGATTTGCCCTGTTTATCTTGGGTCAGGTAACAGATATGTTTGGAGATTAGTAGTGTGACCCAACGCCCTCGATAGCGAGCGTTATCCACCATCTTTTGTAGTGCGTCGAAAGAGTCGCTTGAAGTCAGCTTAAAATCTAGTGGCGCACCCGTTAGCGTAATCTGATTGCCTTCCCATTCTTTTGATAAATCGTCATGGTGAGAGATAGCGGCAATCGTCTCGTAAAGGCGTTCGGGTGAATCTCCTCTGCGCCAATGTCCACCGATTTGAGCCGCGAGCAAGGCATGTGCCCGGTGATAAATAACTTCCCACCCATCTTCAATTAAATTAGTAATCATAATTCATTGATTTCTACCAGGCTTATATCTTTGTTTTTCTTATAGTGTCACGCTATATCTGAATTAATAACACAACGGTACTACAACGGCTGACCCCACCGTTATGTCATAGGGTCTTAGAGCGATCGCACATCTCTTATAAATTAATTTAACGAAGAAAATTTAACAATCCCGAGAGGGTTTTACTCCACCCTGTTTTGTTTAAGAATACGATCTTTCCATCTGCACTCCAATCCTTTGGACAGGCCTGCTGCTCCACATAACGATGGAAACTCAAAAGGAGTTGTAGCGCAACGGCACTGCATCAAAATAGTCTATCTGCGTCTGGATCCTCCCCAGCGGAAAAAACCCGCCAGGGAGGATAAATACCGACTTATTTGAGGGGCAAGGTAGGATCAGTTAAGAAACCAAGGAAGTGAAGATAGCCCTGATTGGTAAAAAGTTCTACCAGCGTTGCTGCCAGGAAACCAATCATGGCGAATCGACCATTCCAAATCTCAGCACTGGGTTTAAAGCCCCATTTCCAGGTGGAGCCTTCGTGAAGGTAGGAATTCGTGACGTCTTCGCGCATCTCAGGCTTTTGATCAACTTGCATAGGAATTTCTCCGTCTTGTTAAGGGGGTAGTCGCCACCGGTTGAGTGGTTGCCCCCAACGTAACGGAAAATTTACAGACTACCCCTCTCTCGTAAGACTTATAAAGTTGAAGTGCCTGTATACCCACTTGCTTTGGAGCTAACTGGGACGGTGATAGTCTTTGGAGTGCAAAATCGGGCCGATGAAGGGGCCTTTGAGATCAAGGCAAGCTAACAATCCCGAGAGATCTTACTTCCAACCTATTTTGTCTGAGAATATAATCTTTCCATCTTTCTATCAGCACCTCAATCATTTGGATAGGCTCCCTTGGACAGACCTCCTGCCCAACATAACGATGGAAACTTGAAAGGAATTATGGAGCGGCGGCGCTGCATCAAAATAGACTATTGAATATGAAATTGGGATAGAGAGGTCGGATGCTAAAGTAACGCTAAGTGTTGGGTTTTCTGCGTCAACCCCATCTAAATGGAGAGTGCGATCGCTCTACAGTCGACATAGACTCTGGCAGGCCTTTAATATCACTGGAGCCGCTGCTAGATTCATACTTCTCACATAAGGTTGCCATAGGAGTGATGCGGGGACTTGAGCCAACGCACTATTCTGAAACCATAACAATCCGATCGAGAAGCAATATGGATCAACAGAAACAAATGTCGGGAATGGGCTGGAGCCGATTCGCGGCGATGATCGCGACCTCGACTTTCATCATGTTCTTCTTGATGTATCAGCTCGTATACTCACTTGATCACGCAACGTTTAGTGTCACCCGACTAATCGCCTCATTAGTAATGGCGTGTGTGATGACCGTTGTGATGCTTTCCTTTATGTGGTCGATGTACCGAGGAGTAGGGATCAAGATCGCAGTGCTCGGTTTGGCTACCCTGCTTGGCTTGATTCTGCTCTCCGTGAATAGAGAACAGGCGCTGATCGGAGATGTCAACTTCATGAAGGCGATGATTCCCCACCACTCAATTGCCATTAACAATGCACGGAAAGCAAGCATTAGTGATCCGCGTGTTCGTGAGCTGGCGGATCAGATAATTGAGGCGCAGGTTCGTGAAATAGCTTTGATGGAGCTGCTTATTGACGATATTGCGCAGGACGGAGAACGAGGGACGGCGGATCTTCCCCTCGCTCCACCGAAACAACCCCCGAAATGGAGCGCGAGATTAGAGAAGCAGTGCAGTAAGTTGGAGTTGGGGAGGCGTTGCGGAGTCGCATTGTCGAACAGGCAGCAACTACGCTGCACCCACACGGCAGCACGTTAGTAGCGAGAACAAAAGTTGTTAGGGTCTGGTGAGCAAGGCCGGATAGGGCGATCGCACTCACTAGTAATCATCATCGGGTAAGGGCGTCATGAAAGAAACTGGAGGCGTATCTAACTGGAAAGTTGGATTTTGGTCGGCCATTCTGTCTGCGCTGTTCAGTCTTTTATATGTCCTCTTTCAGCTCGTGGAATGGCAAGGGCTGCTTGGTTCACAGGGTGGGACAGAGAGCGTGAGCACTCCCTTGGGCATCGGGCTTCTGTTGACCCCCTCGCTGCTCTTGGCTCCCTGCTTTGTCATGCTGATGATTGCAGTCTGTCAACTGATACCGGAGTCTCGCCGAGTCTGGGGACAGGCTGGGGTTTCTTTTGCGACGGTATACGCTGCGCTCATTGGGATTGTGTACTACGTACAGCTCACGTTTGTCTTGCCACGGATGGTGCAGGGCCGAACAGCGGGGATCGAACTCCTGCTCTTCATCCCATTCGATTCCCTGTTATACTCAGTCGATCTTCTCGGCTATAGCGTTATGAGTCTGTCTACCTTGGCGGCGGCGTTGGGTCTTGTGGGGATAGAGCGGACTCAGATTGCTCGCGGGTTCCTAATGGCGAACGGTTTGCTGCTGTCTTTCCTGCTATTCCAGATTTATATTCACTGGCTGATTTATATCGCGGCGTTGTGGGCGGTGACGTTTCCAGGGGCAGCCATTGCCCTTGCGGTCGTATTTCAACGCAGAATCGCTGAGACGTAAACTCTGTGGCACAGGTATAGCGGAAGCATCTTGGCCGCGAAGGGATGAAAGGCGATGGTGCTAAGTTCAAGATCATTGTCGCTGCTGGGGTTCTGCCGTTAGCAAGGCTCTGCATAAAGTCCTTGCACTCATTGGTAAGGGGTATCCCTTGATGCGAAAAGGCTGGGGATCAGCTTCTCTACAAAATGGCAACAAAGGACGGCGGCAAAAGTAGGATGCGCCCGATGCGACTCAAGAATGAGATGTGACCAGAACTCCTCATCCTTTAGACAGATTCATTTCTACTAAGCGAATAATATAAGATTTGAAAAATAGTCATTAAGTATTACGTGATTGCTTAGAGTTTTATTCTCTTTCTTGCTTTGATGACAAACAGAAGACGTTCTCATCCAACCAAATTTGTTGTCTCACCTAATAGAGTAGAAGGATAGTAAAGCACTTTGGAACATAGGCGCACCATAGGCAGACAAGTTTACGACTTCTCTAATGGCACATCCTGATCGCTTCATTCTCGTTATTGATGCCGCTCACGATAGCGCTGATACCTACCAACGGCTGTTGCAGCAAGACGTTGGGGTGTCGTATCGGGTTTTAGCAGAGCGAGACGGGGACTCCATTCTTTCGCTCTGTCAATCCTCTCAAGTCGATGCCATTCTCCTCGGGGCTCAGGCCGAATGGGTTGAGGTACTGTCGCAGCTTCGATCGCAGATGGGGCAGGGCTGCCCACCCGTGATTGTGATTGGCGAGAATGATGCGGCTCTGGCGGTGCAAGCCATGCAGGCAGGCGCAGTCACCTATCTCGTTAGAGACCCACTGACTGCCGACGCGCTTTCTCAGGCGCTTCATAGGGCGATCGCCCCCCCTCAGCAAGGCGGAGAACCCACGGTGACGCAGGCGCAAGCTTCCTACGCCTGTCCCCAGCGTTACCAAACGTTGGTCAACTCCATCAACGAAGGCTTTTGCATTTTGCAAGTGATCTTCGATGACAACGACCGATGCATCGACTATCGCTATATCGAAGTCAACCCGCTGTTTGAGCAGCAAACCGGGTTGAAGAATGCTTCGGGTAAAACCGCCCGCGAGATGGGGCCAGACCTTGAGCCGTTTTGGTTTGATACCTATGGCAACGTTGCCCTTACCGGAACGCCAGCGTGCTTTGTCGCCTATGCCGAGTCGATGGAGCGATGGTTTGATGTTGATGCGTTTCAGATTGATGAGCCCCACGAACGCCGGGTGGCTGTTCTTTTCAAAGACGCTACTGCGCAAAAGCAAGCTGAAGCAACGATTGCCGCAGATCTGCGAGATACCCAATTGCTACACAGCCTCAGCACTCGGCTCACTCGTGAAGCGGATATTCAAACGCTCTATGACGAAATTATGACGGCGGCGATCGCCCTCCTCGGGGCCGATGCCGGTGCCGTACAAATTCTCGATGATGCCACCCAAGACCTGGTGTTAATTGCCTTTCAAGGGTTCAATCACGGCATGGTCGAGCATCTCCATCGCACAAACGCCCGTTCTGAAACACCCTGTGGCATGACGCTCACCACGGGCGATCGCACGTTTGTTGATTTTGATGCATCAGAAACCGACAGCGATGGCGCGTTGCACGCAGGCTATCTCTCGGCCCAAGCAACGCCGCTCGTCGCCCGCTCGGGGCGGCTGATTGGCATGGTCTCTACTCAGTGGCATACCCACCATCGATCGAGCGATCGCGAACTTCGGTTTCTCGACTTGCTCGCGCGTCAGGCTGCCGACCTGATTGAGCATCGGCAAGCAGAAGAGGCGCTGCGCCAGTCAGAAGAAAAGTACCGCACGCTGTTTGATCAGATGGATGAAGGCTACGGTATTGCCGAAATCATCGTGAATGAACACGGCGAGGCGGTAGATTACCGCATGCTTGAGGTTAATCCGCAGTTTGAGCGGCTCACCAACTTGTCTCGCGATGCGGTCTTAAGTGGCAAAACCGTTCGAGAAATTGCACCCGAGCTCGAAGAAATCTGGTATCAAACCTATGGGAAGGTTGGGTTAACGGGTGAGCCCGTCCGGTTTGAGCAATATTCTGAAGGGTGGGATCGCTGGTATGACGTCTATGCGTTTCGGATTCAAGAACCGGAACGCCGTCGCGTTGCCATTATTTTTAAGGAGATTACCCAGCGCAAACAGGCAGAAGACCAACTGCGTACCTCAGAAGAGCGGCTGCGGTTAGCCTCTGAGTCCGCTCAGGTGGGGATTTATGAATATCTTCCAAAAGTTAATCAAGTCAGCTGGTCGCCCCGGTTAAAAGCCATGCATGGGTTGCCAGAAGACGCAGACATCAACTTTGTCCAATTCTCTGAGTTGGTTCATCCCGATGATCGGGCGCAGACTTTCACCCGCATAGGGCAATTCTTTCGGCAAGAAGATCTGAACCCTTATGAGCATGAATTTCGGGTGGTGCGACCCGACGGAGAGGTGCGCTGGCATCTGGATAAAGGGCAAGTCTTTTTTGCAGGTGAGGGAAACTCACTCGGCCCCGAGCGCGCGATTGGGGTAGTGCAGGATATCACCGATCGCAAACGAGCCGAAGAACATCTGCATCGCGCTGCCGAGATGGATGCGTTTCGAGTCACATTATCGGATAGGGTGCGATCGCTCACGAACCCCGCCGAGATTCAGGCCCAAGTTGCCCGCGTCGTGGGCGAATACCTCCAAGCTGATCGGGTGTTTTATGCCGAGGTCGAGAGCAGAGACGGCGTTGGCTATGTCACCATCCACTCAAACTACTGCACAGATGGCATTCCGACGATTGCCGGGTGCCATCGAATGGATGATTTTAGGAGTCAGCTATTTAATTATTTGCGCGCCGGACGAACGCTGGCCGTCTCGGATGTGAATTCTGACCCACTGCTCACCCCGGAAGAGCGGCAGTTTAACGTGGCGATCAACACTCATGCCTGGATCTGTGTGCCGCTGATCAAAGGGGGCGAAATCGCTGCCGTCTTTACCGTTCACCAGGCCACGCCGCGAACTTGGACGAGTGCAGAAATTGCATTAATGGAAGAAACAGCCGAACGCACCTGGGACGCCGGGGAACGTGCTCGCGCCGAAGCCGCCCTGCGTGAGTCTGAGAAAAGGTATCGCTCGCTATTTAACTCTATCGATGCAGGCTTTTGCCTAGTTCAAGTCATGTTTGATCAGGCCGGAACCGCCTACGACTATCGGTTTCTGGAAACAAATACCGCATTTGAGCGCCAGACCGGTTTGACTAACACGCTCGGCAAAACCATACGCGAACTGGTGCCTCAGAATGAAGAGACCTGGTTTGAGATCTATGGCAGAATTGCCCAGACCGGCGTGCCCGAACGATTTGAAAACCCTGCTGAGGCGCTAGGGCGGGTTTATGATGTTTACGCGTTTCGCATGGGTGAGCCCCACGAACGCAAAGTAGCCATACTCTTTAATGACATTACTGAACGCAACCGCCGTGAAGCAAATGCCACCTTATTAGCCGACATATCTGGCGAATTTTCACGGCTGGTGGATGCTGATGAGATTATGCAAGCGGCTGGCGCGAAAATAGGCGCGTTTATGAAGCTGCCCTATTGCTACTTGATTGTCATTGACAAAGAAAAAGATGAAGCGGTGTATCTCAACTGGTGGTGTGCAGACGGTGTGCCATGCCTGCCGGATCGCATTCGTCTGTCAGAACATGTGACTGACCAGTTCTATGAACTCATTGAAGCCGGAAAACCAATCATTAGCAACGATACGAAAACAGACCCCATCACGCGGGTAAAAGCCGCCGCCGCGATTCATGCGGGCTCGTTCGTTACGGTGCCGTACTTCCACAAGGGGGAGTGGAGATATTTGTTCTCGGTTCATGATATTTCCCCCCGCGTTTGGCGCCAGGATGAAATTGACTTGGTGCGCGAATTGGGAGATCGAATTTTTCCTCGGCTTGAGCGTGCCCGTGCAGAACAAGCCCTGCGGGACAATGAGACGCGGCTCTTGGCAGAGCTTCGGGATACCCAACTGCTGCAGCAGACGAGTAGCCAGTTAATTCAAGAAAACAATACTGATGTTTTATACGAGCAAATTTTAGATGCGGCGATCGCCCTCATGCAGGCCGATATGGGGAGCCTGCAACGGCTAGATCCGGAGCGAAACGAACTCCACCTGATGGTTTCGCGAGGGTTGCATCCAGAATCTGCAGCCTTTTGGGAATGGATAGGCGCAAACTCGGGTACATCGTGCAGCATAGCGCTCAACACCCGCAGCCGAGTGGTTGTGCCCGATATCGATGCCTGTGAGCAGATTCTAGGCACCGAAGACTACGCCCTATTCCAGAGGTCCAACATTCGAGCTGTGCAAACCACGCCGCTGATTTCTCGCAGTGGTCAGTTGGTGGGGATGATTTCTACCCACTGGACTCGTCCCCATCAGCCGTCAGAACGAGACCTCAACCTGGCTGATGTGCTGGCGCGGCAGGTGGCCGACCTGATTGAGCGGCGGCAGGCCGACCTAGCGCTCCAAGAATCAGAAGACCGGCTGAAGCGGGCGCTAGCCATTGATACTGTTGGGGTGATTTTCTTTAATCTTGAGGGGCGCATTACTGAGGTAAATGATGCGTTTCTGCGGCTGAGCGGCTACAGCCAAACAGACTTTGAGGTCGGTCGCCTGGGATGGCAAGACTTCACGCCCCCCG
>JBGTOF010000061.1:0-12904 GCA_041742695.1 Elainellales cyanobacterium
GCTGCTGCACCTGCGGCAAAACTTTGGGTTTGAGCCCCCCACAGTGATCGACGTGGGCGCAGCGCTGGGCACGTTTGAGCTATACCAGGCCTTTCCAAAGGCGCGGCATATCTTGATTGAACCGGTGGCTGAAAATGAGCCTCATCTGGCAAAGCTTTGTGCCAAATTGCCTCATGCAGAGTACCTCATTGCAGCGGTTGCGAGTCAGTCGGGTACCGCCACGCTAGAAGTGCAGCCAATGCTGGTGCATTCCTCAGTAACGACGGTGCAATCATCACCGCAGCCAGTGCTGGAGGAGGTCACGCAGGCCGAGGCGGTTCATCAACCCGCCCTGCGACAAATTCCGGCAATTACGCTAGATCAGCTATGCATAGACCGAGGGTTAGAGCCGCCCTACCTGCTGAAGCTGGATGTAGATGGCAATGAGCCAGATGTGCTCGCAGGTGCGGCTGACATGCTGAAGCAAACTGAATACGCCATCATCGAGGTAAGTTTGTTTGACCAAATTCACCAGGTGATTGACCAGATGCGATCGCACGGGTTTGTGATTTTCGACATTTTAGATTTGATGTGGCGGTCAGGCGATCGCGCACTTTGGCAGGCCGATATGGCATTTGTGAAAGAAGACAGCTCTTTCCGACAGCAACGAAGCTACACGGCTAATCCAGAAGCAGAGGTTGCTCTAGACCAGCATTTACAACGCTATCGAGACCACTGCATTGCCGTGATTGATGCATTTCAGCTGACTGAACCCGTAGACCCTGCCGCCAGCTATACCGAGCGCTTTAATCTGCAAGCGGTGAATGCGATCGCCTTTCCCGACTGGAGCCAACCGGAACCGGAACTGCTGCGAGCGATCGCCGATTCAATTCAGCGCGCCTTAGCGGAGGCCAGCACCCAGCAAACCACCCTGTTAATTAGCCTGGGAGATGCCAACCCAGAACGCGCGAACTTGGCGGTTTCGGCAGCCTTGCTCGACCTGCTCGACGAGCACCCTGAAATCGATGAACAATTGGAACTTACCTTGGTAGAGCCGTTGAGTCAGCACGACTGGCGATCGCTCCTGCCGCTGCTGTCCTATCGAATTGCTCTCCCAGTCGAAGATCACGACACGCTTGCGGCAAGTGGTGCGGCCTCGCTGCCACTAAAGCCGTAAACATCCGACTCTAGAGCCAATGTGGCGCAGTAGGGACTTGCTGCATAGCGCCGTGTGGCATGTCGGTGATTCGGCTGCCCATTCATCGAATCTTCATTAGATTTAAATCACATTGGTCTAGTGGGGCTTATCTATCGAAATTTTTGTATAGATACTCTTGTGTGTACAGATATAGACAGCAATGCAGAAATGAGACTACCCAAACCTGCTGATACATCAAGGTGAACCACAAGTTTAGGCATTGGATCCTTTTCTGGGCAGAGTTGCAGCCATTCTCTGACCCTCATCACATCCTTATTGCTGGCGTAAATTTACTTCGCTAGCAGTTTGGTAGTTTGGATGTTATTTGATAGAGTAACGCCAGGGATCGTTAATATATCTTCACAGGGCTACAACATGGCGTTTAGGCATCGGCTAGTCTTGCCTCTTAACCGAAAGAGTAGAACTGTCGTGGTGGAATTTGCTTAAGCCGCAAGTCCCAGAGACACCTGCTTTTGCATTAAGTCTAAGGACTGATAATCGCTGAAAATCAGTAGATTTCGTGAGATTCAGCCATACCATTGAAGCAGTCCTAGATTTTGCTCTCGGTTGAGCCGCTCACTATGGATTAACACCCCTGCATTACGCATCTTAGATCGCGAGCTGACTGAGCGGTAGCACGCAGCACTGTTGGGCACTGCGGCTAGGATAGGTTTGGCGATCGCACTATATAACGTTCCACAGGTCTAGACCGTGGTTGACCAAAGCCGTTTTGTACGTTTTATTTAGGCACGAATCCCATGTCCATGACCGTTGCTCCGGACCAGATTGATCGCATCGTCTGGAACCAACATCAAGACCCGTTCGAGGTGCTCGGCCCCCATCCCATTCAGCACAACGGCAAGGCTAGCTGGGTTGTGCGGGCGTATCTGCCCAATGCCGAGGCCGCATGGGTTGTGTTTCCTGAGCATCGGCAAGAATACCCCATGCAGTCGGTGCATCACCCGCACTTCTTTGAGTGCGTGCTAGATATAGAAGATCTAGAGAACTATCAGATTCGGACAAAAGAGGGTGATTGCGATCGCACCACCCACGACCCCTATGCTTTTCGATCGCCCCTCGTCACCGATTTTGACGTTCACCTATTTGCCGAGGGCAACCACCACCGAATTTACGAAAAGCTAGGCGCGCACCTCACCCGCGTGGATGGCGTCGCGGGCGCTTACTTTGCCGTCTGGGCACCCAACGCCCGCAACGTATCTGTGCTGGGTGACTTTAATTGGTGGGATGGGCGCAAGCATCAAATGCGCCGCATTGGCAATGGCATTTGGGACTTGTTTGTGCCCGGTGTTAACGAGGGCGATCGCTACAAATACGAAATCAAAAACCACGCCGGACACATTTACGAGAAATCCGACCCCTACGGCTTTCACCACGAAGTTCGCCCCAAGACAGCCTCAATCGTCACCGATTTGACCACCCACATCTGGCAAGACCAAACCTGGATGGATCAACGGCGGCAGGCTGACCCGCTGAGTCAGCCCATCTCTGTCTATGAAGTGCACCTTGGCTCTTGGCTGCACGCCGCAACCAATGAACCCTACATTCAGCCTGACGGCACCCCGCTACCGCCCGTCACCGTGGCAGATCTCAAGCCCGGTGCGCGCTTCCTAACCTATCGCGAGCTGGCAGAGCGCCTTATCCCCTATGTTAAAAATCTAGGCTTTACCCATATCGAGCTGCTGCCCATCGCAGAGCACCCGTTTGATGGCTCATGGGGCTATCAGGTCACCGGCTACTATTCCACGACCTCGCGCTATGGCACCCCACAAGACTTTATGTATTTTGTGGATCAGTGCCACCAGCACGGCATTGGCGTCATTGTGGATTGGGTGCCGGGGCATTTTCCAAAAGACGGCCACGGCCTTGCTTTTTTTGATGGGTCGCATCTATATGAATACGGCGACACCCGCAAGGGCGAGCACAAAGAATGGGGCACGCTGGTGTTCAACTATGGGCGTAATGAAGTCCGCAACTTTCTAGTCGCAAACGCCCTCTTCTGGTTTGACAAGTACCACATCGACGGGATTCGGGTCGATGCAGTGGCGTCTATGCTGTATCTCGACTACTTCCGCAAGCCGGGAGAGTGGGTTGCCAATCAGTATGGCGGGCGCGAGCATGTTGAAGCCGCTGACTTTTTGCGCCAGATGAACCATGTTCTCTTCAGCTACTACCCAGGCGTTCTCAGCATTGCAGAAGAGTCTACGTCTTGGCCGATGGTGTCTTGGCCCACCTATACAGGGGGCTTGGGCTTTAACCTGAAGTGGAACATGGGCTGGATGCACGACATGCTGGACTATTTCCACATGGATCCGTGGTTCCGCCAGTTTCATCAAAACAACCTCACCTTCAGCATCATGTACGCCTTTAGCGAGAACTTCATGCTGGCGTTCTCCCATGATGAGGTGGTGCATGGTAAGAGCCCCATGATCGGCAAGATGCCAGGGGACGAATGGCAAAAATTTGCGAATCTGCGCTGCTTGCTCACCTATATGTACACCCATCCCGGCAAGAAAACGCTGTTCATGGGCGTAGAAATCGGGCAGTGGAGCGAATGGAATGTGTGGGGCGACATGGAGTGGCAGCTCTTGCAGCATGACTCGCATGGCAAGCTACATCACTTCATGGGCAAACTCAACCAGATGTATCGCAGTTTGCCTGCTCTCTATAGCCAAGACTTTTCAAATGATGGGTTTGAGTGGGTGGACTGCAACGACAATCGCCACAGTGTGGTGTCTTTTGTGCGGCACGACAGAGACACCGGAAACTATGTGGTAGTTGTGTGCAACTTTACGCCGCAACCCCATGCTCACTATCGCGTAGGGGTTCCAGAATGGGGCTTTTTCCGCGAAGTGTTTAACAGCGACTCGCGAGAATATGGCGGCAGCAATATGGGAAACCTGGGCGGCAAATGGTCAGAGGAGTGGTCGTTTCACAATCGTCCCTATTCCGTCGATCTATGCTTGCCCCCGTTGGGTGTGCTGGTGCTAGAACTCGACCGCGCTAAGACAGATGCAGCCCGACAGTAGCTTGACGATGACTGGAGCGCTGCAGCCGGTTCGATAAGAGGTAAACCTCCGTTTGGAGCATTCCACAACGCGCCGTGCCCTAAAACCCTTGATATGCTTTGAACATCAAGGGTTTTAGCGTATCCCAAACTTAGAGCTATCAAGGACGGATGCGGGTGCCGCAAAGCGCGGCATCAACTTGCCGAAATAGCGCCTCTGGAGTGCTGGAGTTATCAATCACGCAGTCAGCCAGGCGAATTTTGGCCTCAATGGGGCTTTGACGGGCAATGCGCGCGTGGATCTGCTCAAGGGAGAGGCTGTCCGTGCGATCGCGCTGCTGAATACGCTGCACCTGCTGCTCTGGCGTGCAGCACACCGTCCAAATTTCTGTGACGAGATCTGTCATGCGGGCTTCAAACAACAGCGGCACCACGATCGCCACAATGGGGGTTTGGGGGATCGCCCGCGCCTCTAGCCACCTGTGCAGGCGATCGCGCACATAGGGATGAATTCGCTGCTCTAGCCACAGCAATTCCGCCTTGCTAGCAAACACAAGCTCTCCCAATCGGGCTCGATCGATGGTGCCATTGGGGTGCAGAATTGCCGCGCCATACCGTTCGAGCAATTCACTGAACAAGGGCGTCTCTGCCGCCATCGCATCCCGCGCCAGAATGTCGGCATCCATCAACGGCACGTGATGGGTCGTCGCTAAGTAATGAGAGACGGTGGTTTTGCCCATGCCCATGCCGCCCGTTAACCCAATGACTCGATGGGGCAAGCGGATGGATGAGGGGCGATCGCCCGACTTACTCATTCTGCGCCTCCACAGGCTGCAACGTCCGCTGCACAATAGCTTCGGCCAATCCCTCTAGGGTGTATTCTGCGGCTTCCAGATCGACTCGGCCCAGCCGTTCGCGGCAGGCCACAGACGTTTGGGGGCCAATGGATGCCACTTGGCACGTCGTCGGTAGGGGGATGCCCTCTTGCTGAAGCATCTGCTGAAAGCACCGCACGGTTTTAGCGCTGGCAAAGGTCACAATGTCAATGCCAGGCATGGCCAACGCTTCTGCTGAGGACTCGGCTAACAAGGCCTGCCGCACCCCTGCGGGCATCGCCGTGGCGCATTGCGATTGATAGGCGGGCACCTCCACAATCTCGGCATGGGCAGCGGTGAGCGCCTGCACCAGCACATCCCGTCCGCCCGTCTCTACCCGAGGAAACAGCACCCGCACCCCCGCTAGCGGCACCGGAAACTCTCGCACCAGCGCGTCGGCGACAAACTCCGTCGGCGTAAAGTCTGGCAAGATGCCGCGCTGCGATAGGCTGGCGGCGGTTTTCTTACCCACCACCGCAATCTTGAGGGTTGCTAGGTGGCGGGCATCTTTGCCCTGGGCCATCAGCCGCTCAAAAAAATATTCCACGCCATTGGCCGAGGTGAGAATCAGCCAGTCAAACTGCTGCAGTCGGGCGATCGCCCCATCCAGCGCCTGCCAGCTCGACGGTGCGGTGATCTCAATGGCTGGCATTTCCAGCACGGTGGCCCCTTGCGCTTGCAGCAGCGTCGCAAACTGGCTAGACTGTCCCGCCGCGCGCGTTACCAACACAGTTTTGCCAGTTAGGGGCAACACCGCAGATAAGTCCGATCCTTGGGGACTGTGGGTCAACGATGCATCCTCCGAGGATGCAGGCTGAGAGGGCGACTGTCGCGATGACACAGGCGTAGAAACTAGAGTTGGCGTAGACGATAGCGTCTTGTCTGGTTCCAATTTTATAGTGAGCGTCGGGGTAGGAGACGTTGGCGGATAGGAATGTTCAGACAATAAGTAGGGGCGCAGGCTGACCACCTCACCCACAATAATGACCGCCGGAGCCAAGGATTGATGAGCCGTTTTTTGGACAATAGATTGAAGGGTGCCTGTCCAAGTCTGTTGCTGCAGGTGTCCTGCCCAGCGGATGATAGCGATGGGGGTTTGGGGCGATCGCCCCCGCTGCATCAACTGCTGCACGATAACCTCGAGATGCCGCACCCCCATCAACAGCACCAACGTATCCAGCCGTGCCAGCGCTTCCCAGTCGAGATTATCGGGGTCATGGGCGCTCATCAGGGCCACAGTGCGGCTCATGGCTGGGTCAGTCAGTGGAATCCCCGCCAGCAGCGGTGCCGCCAGTGCAGACGAAATCCCCGGCACCACTTCCACCTCACCGCCGATCGCATGCAGTGCCTGAATTTCAGAACTGGTACGCCCAAAGATAAACGGATCGCCGCTCTTGAGCCGCACTACCCGTCGCCCCTGCTGGCACTGCTGCACCAGCAGTTGGTCGATAGCAGGCTGTTTCAAACTGGGCTGTCCGCCCCGTTTGCCCACATAAATATGCTCACACCCCGGCGGCGTCAGCGTCAGCAGCATGTCATCCACCAGCGCATCGTAGACCACCACCTGCGCCTGCGTCAGCAGAAAATAGCCCCGCACCGTCAGATAGTCCAGAGCGCCAGGGCCAGCCCCCACAATGGCGACTGAACCCATTGCGCCCGTGCCCTCTGTCCTGCCCGTTGCCGTCTTGCCCATTACCGCTTTGTCCATTCCCATAGTCGCCAGGTGTCAACCAACAATAAACAGGACTGACGCACTTCATGCAGCGTCCTAAAAATTATCGTTCACCTGCATAAATCCTAACCAAATAGAGGTAAGCAAAGAGCTTCAGTCATGTCCTCAAAATGGATGCAGCCCCCACGTCTCTCACCATCGAGTTGATCGCTCTATGAGATCAACTTCAAATCACAGGTAGATCACTAGCAACCTGCATTTAACTACGCCTGCCCAATCCAGGTCAAAATTTCCTGATTGACGCAGTCGGCGCACTCATCATACAGACAATGCCCCCCATCGGGGACCACCACCAGCCTCAACTGGGGATTGAGGTCAGGCATAGAGACACCCTGAACCAGCGGCACTACTCGATCGCGCTCTCCCCATAGCAGCAGTATAGGTCGCTGCACTTGGGGCAGCAGCACTCGAATTTCTGGACTGTAGTCGGTGCGGGTGCGGGATTTTGCCAATCGGTAGAACACCCGCGCGGCATCTCTGTCCAAAATTGGCGTGAGAAAGGTATTCACCAGGTTATCGGTAACAAAATCCCGATTATGGTACACCAGCCCCCGCAGCACGGCGCGAATCAGTCGAGGACTGCGCACCAGCGCAAACACGGGTCCCAAAATTAACGGGCTCGTAAACATCCGCTCGGCTCCCAGAGCCAGCTCCACCATCTTGCCCGAGATCAGCTCTTGGCGGGCGGGGGGCAGGGTGAGCAGCACCAGACGCTCTGCCATGTCTGGATATTTGGCAGCGGCGGCCAGCGCTACGGCAGCCCCCAGGGAGTGCCCCACGATAATGATGGGAGTGTGGATGAGCGATCGCCAAAAATCATGCACCTGCTCCACCCAAAATGCCACATCATAGGCCGCAGGCGCTTTTTCTGACGCCCCAAACCCTAGTAGATCCAAGGCGTATACGGTATTGTGCTGGCTCAGCGGCTGCAAATTGGCCTGCCACTGACTCAGGGAAGACCCGAACCCATGCAGCAACAAAATCGGCGGTGCTTCTACCCTCGGCTCAACCGCGCGCAAAAAGGTATAGCGCACCTGCCATCCACGCCAGCCCCAATCCCGCTGAGAGCCCAAAGCCGTTGAAGTCAAGGAACGGGGCGTCACTACATCCATAGTCCTAATTTAGCGCCATTTTAAAGATGCCTTCGCTTATAGCGCTTGCCGCGCTGGTTTAAGCGTTTGTTGTGGTGAACTCTCTGTTGTGCAGCTACTGCTTATGCATAAGTCCTGAAGCCCTTGCGACCAGAGCTTTCCCCTCATCCCCCAACCCCCAGACCAGGCGTAGGGGAATCAGAACGCGTTGTTTAGCCTCCCCCTTGCCCCTTTTTGGGAGAGGGGGACTGAGGGGGTGAGGGCCAAGATGTGTATAAGCAGTAGGCTGTGCAGAGAGTCCACAATCCTAATAATCCTAATCAACTGATCGGGTGCGATCGCCCCTCCACTTAGCCATAGTGCCATCCCTCAGCAATCATTAAGAAATGGTGTCAATTTCTTTCGTAGGATAGAGGTATCCCTAGCTTACCATCAACCTGCTGCTATGCCGTACTTTCACAATCGCCCATCCTGGCAACTGCCCGAGCGAGATGCTACACCCGAATTCGCCTTCTTCAACCGCCGCAAGTTTATCAAAGGGTTGACTGGGCTAGGCATCGCGGGAACCGCATTTACTGCAGCCGCCTGCACACACCCGTCTGCCTCGGGCGAGGATGACCCCTTGCAGGGCGTGAGGGATATCCGAGCGCAACAGAATCCGCTATTTGGCGATGAGCAGGCACTAATAGATGGCAGATCGCTTACAAACCCGACTTTTGCCGCTACGTATAACAACTTTTATGAGTTCGGCAGCTCTAAAAGTGTTTGGCAAGCGGCCCAAGCCCTACCCACAGACCCGTGGACGGTAGAAGTCACCGGACTGGTCAAGAATCCCAAAACCTATGATTTGGATGATCTGATGCAGTTTCCGTTAGAGGAGCGCGTCTACCGCTTTCGCTGTGTAGAAGCTTGGGCGATGGTCGTCCCCTGGCTGGGTTTTCCCATGAACCTGATGCTCAATGAGGTGGAACCTCTCACCACCGCGACCCATGTGCGGTTCACCTCGTTCTATGACCGTGAGATCACTCCTGGCCCGTCCTTCCCGCCGGGGCAGTTTTTGCCTTGGCCCTATACCGAAGGCTTGCGCATCGAAGAAATGGCGAATGAGCTCGCCTTTTTTGCGGTCGGCATTTATGGGCACACCCTGCCCAAGCAACATGGTGCCCCGATTCGCATGGTGGTGCCCTGGAAGTATGGCTTTAAGGGCGCGAAGTCAGTAGTGAAGATCGAGTTCACTGACCAACAGCCTGCGACCTACTGGAATACACTGAACGGCAACGAATACAAGTTTGAATCGAACGTGGAGCCTGATGTGCCTCACCCTCGCTGGTCGCAAGCCAGCGAGCGACTCGTGGGCTCGGGTAGCAACCCCTATGCGTGGGAGCGCATACCCACGCTGCTTTACAACGGCTACGGAGAGTATGTGGCAGATCTGTACGATCGCCCGATTATCTAAAACAGCGTGAGTTCGATAGCCTTAGGCCCAGCGCAAAATCGCTGCGATCGGCATCAGGTCGTCGGGAGCATCTTCTCCGCGACGAACCCCCAGCACCTCTCCGCCGTTTTCGATGACTTTGATCACGATCTCGTCGATCAGGTCATAGGTATTGGCGCTGCGGGTATCGCTGGTGGTAATTTCGCCTAAATCAGAGAGGGTGCCATACTGCACCGTGCCCGACTCTACTAATAAGTGGCTAATCTGCCCTTGCAGAACGAGCTTTGCAATGGTTCTTAAGTCGGTATTTGTTCGAGACTCACTCTTGCGCTGGTGAAACAGCTCAACCCACTGCTCAATGCGCTCTTGTCGCAACGCTTTAGTAATGGGCAGCACCGCCTGTCCGATTTCTTCCTTCTCGATGCCTTCCGTGCTTCCATCCACCCCTTGCTCTGTCAGCAGCTCGTAGCTGTTGAGCGAGTGATACATGGCCTGAAACTCTTTGGTTGTGGCCAGAATCAGGGGCATGTTGCTGCCGCTCACAACGGGGCGCACGGCAGATTCTATTCCCCGCAAAAACTGACGCTGTAGAACTTCCTCCCCTTCACTACCCTGGAGTTTGCCAACGGGGGCGCGATCGCGCTGCAAGGTTACTTTAGTCACGTCGCTAAAGTCAGCCGGCAGGTCAGACACATCCAGTTCTTCGAGTTCTTGGGCGGCGGTGAACTCGTATAGCATCACGCTTTTTTGCGAGATCGCCAGCACATAGGCCGACATCGGCTGCAACGCCGACATCAACGGCTTTAGGTGGAAGCGATCGCTCACCTCTGCCGCTTCTTCTACGCCATAGGCCAGCCGAAAGGTTTTGATCGAGTCGGGGGTAACCAACACGCCCAGCCCGTTGGCCTGAAATTCCCAAAACTCATCGTCGGCCTGCAGTTCTTCCAAAGCCTCGGTCATCGCCGCGATTTGTCGCTTATCGGCGATCGCCTCGGCTTGCTCCATCGCGGTCTTGGTCAGGTTCTTAAAGGTGACGCGATCGGCCTGAGCCGCCTGCGTCAGCGGGGTCGTTGGCAAAAAAATCGAAACGCAGACACCGCGCTGAGCAGCCAGCTTCAGCAACTGCTTTTCTCGAATCGTATCTTTATACAGCATGAATGGTTTAGCCTAATTCTCGGAGCAACGTCTGCACCTTACTACGCGTCCGCACATCCCAGCATCCTGCGTAGGTTTGACGCTGTGGCCCGATGGTCTAAGCTAATCCTGCACGGGGGGCACCGTCAGCATCCGCGCTTCAATGCCGCTCCACACGTTGGGCGACACCCGCACCGCTGCGTCTTTGCACTGCACCATAAGTCTATTAAGAGAAAGAAACTCTGTAATTGCGGCTTGGTCAGTGGATGAAAGACGAAGCAAGTCAGGATCAAGCTGCAAGGCCACATACCAAGCGTGTTGAATGTCATCCAGGAATGCTCGTTTTGCGTCTGCAGGTTGGCGATCATCCGGGATTCCTGCCCTCATGTCCTCAAGTGTTTGCAGCAGCGTCTCAAAGTCAACAGCTTTAAAGGTTTTTATTTTTTTGTAATTGGAGGCAAGAATGCGGGCGCGGGCGAGGTCGCGGGTGAGGTCGCGGGCGAAGTCGAGGTCGCGGGCGAGGGTGAAGTCAAGGGCGCGAGTGAGGGCGAAGTCAAGGGCGGGAGTGAGGGCGAAGTCAAGGGCAAGGGTGCGGGCGAGGTCGCGGGCGAGGTCGAGGGCGAGGGCGAGAGCGATCGCCGCAGCCCGTTTAGCTGCGGGCTTGTATTTTCCTTCAGAGCCTTCTGTTGAGCTATCAGCCCAAGCCACCAACCCTCGCAGCTTGTCCGATGATTCAAGACAACGGTTTGCTTTCTGCTCCAGGGTCAGCAGCAGGTCATCTGCCCCTTTTCGCCCCGGCAACAGGCCGGCCACCAGCAAAAACACCTCGCGCCAGCGGTCATCGGTGGCGTGGTTCTCCACCAGCCATGCAATCTGCTGGTTATCCACCACAAATTGCGCCACCAGATATTCCTGAAACGTCAGATGTGAAAACGAATAGACCTCGCGAGCGCGTTCTACCAAAATTCCCTGCTGAATGGCGATTGCGTCTAGCACCTGCTCACTATCCAGATGCTTGGGTGCATTCAGGTTGCTCACCAAAAAGTCTCGGATGCGGCGAGTCACCGCCCGCTTGTCAAAAAATAGTTGGTTGTTGGCAAAGCTGTCATAGGCAATGTCTGCCAGCAGGTCTCGCTCCAACTCCATCGGCAACTCGCGATAAATCGGGTCGTTGTGAATGCGCTTTTCTGCGGCCCAGCCCTTCAGCACCACATCCAGCGCCTCGCCATACAGCTCCGCCCGCCGCTTCGGAAAATCCAGCCATTCTCTATACACCCCACACAGCAGCGTCAGCAGCAGCGGCGTTTGCGCCAGTTCTTTAGTGGCGGCATAGTCCGATCGGCTCATCAGCGCCCAGCACTTCTGGGCCGTCTCGTTCTCCCGATCTCGCTCAGAGCGGAACCAGTTGTGGATGAATTGCTTAATCTGATCATCCTCAAATTCTGCCATCGCCACATCTTTGAACCGGGGAAACCCGCCTCTATAGGCGGCAACCCGGCAAGACGCAATGAAGCGGTTATTGTCGTAGCGATCAACAAAATCCCGAATTTGTTCAATCACGGCAGCCTCTTGCTCGGCGGGCACTTCATCCAGCCCATCCAGCAGCACCAGCAGCCGACCCCTGCTCAGCATGGCGCGGGTAAAATCCTCCGGCTCAGGAAAGCCACAGGTAGCAAACTCCTGAGCAATGCGCTGCTCAATCGTGAGGTCGATAGATCTAAACTGCTGCAGCGGCAAAAATACAGGAATGCAGTCGGGCACATAGGCGGACTGGGGATAGCCCGTATGATCCAACTCCTTCGACTTCAGCGCTTCTAGCCCCACCTTCCGCAAAAACGTAGACTTGCCAATGCCTGGGCCACCCAACACCAGCAAAAACTTCTCCGCATTGGCCACCTTCAGGCCATTGCGCTTTGTCCCTGAGTTGCCGCTATATCCAAGGCCCCGGCGACTCCCTTGCTGAAACAGTTCCTCCTGCCCTGCCATTGTGGCGTATTTCTTGCTTTCCGCCCGATCTAGCAGCCTCACAGCGGTATACACATCCTCCAGCTCAATCGGGGCATCCATCCGCACACATACCACCTTCAGCGTGCCGTGCCGTTCTCGGTAGCTAGCAATATATTTTCCCGTCGCGCGATAGATAGCCTGCTTTGCAGCGCTGCCTACGTCTTTGTTCAGCCACTTGGCAAGAGTGCTGCCCGATTCCTTCGTGGTGGTTTCTTTTAGTGTGTTAAAGACCAGCGCGGCAAGTCCAGTGAGAATAGGGGCTTCAAATCCAGTCATGGGGTAAGGGGGCGTGGAGTTGCGTCTATTATGGCAAGGCAAGCGAGAAAAATGGGCAAACTCCAGCAAGAGAACCCCCGGCACACAAGGTGAGGAAATTTCGCCTGGGCAGTTGCCTCAACCGAACCCCCACTTTTCCCAAGCTTTGGTAG
>JBGTOF010000102.1:0-5625 GCA_041742695.1 Elainellales cyanobacterium
CTCTGCACCAAACGCTGTTCCTAATTGCACCGGAAGCGGCTCGCCGGTGATTTTCACCTGCATTTGCTGCCCATCCCACGCCCAGTCGACTTGCCGCCCTAGCACATGCAGCCCTTCTACGCGCATGGGTTGGCTGACCCAGTCTGCGGGGATACCCGCGCCAATCACTAACGTTGGGATATCAGTGGTGCGATCGCCATAGGCCAACATATCCAGTTGCAGCAGCAACATCTCAGAGGCCGTCCAGTAGTGGGGCGTGACATGGGCGGGATCGAGCCAGCCCCGCACTTGCTCCCATCGGCCAGAGGCGTTCTCTTCACCATCGCCCTCCCACCAGGTATAAAGCCCTGGCGAGGCTTGGTGCTGCCAAAACCATTCCACCGTAGCCCAGACTTTATCGGCCTGCCCCAGATAAAGCCACTGATGCGCTTCTGCCACATCAAAGTAAGTCCACAACGGGGTATTGAGGAAGGCCCCTTGCTTATCGCGCAGAGTAGACCAGCGATCGCCCAAATTTTGTTCGTAGGTGTCGGTTGCCTGGGTGGCTACCCAACTCGGCCAAAGGCCGCTAATGTAGGTGCGTTCATTGGCCGACTGCGCCTGGTTCTTGTTAAAGGTCAAGCCCAACCGTTGAGAGAGAAACCGTTTGAGCGATTCTTTTGGCCCTGTGGGCTGCATTCGTAGTTCCCTCGTCCAGGCTGCTTGAATCGACTGGGCGTGCGATCGCCATTGCTCAGCTTCTATGGGTTGGTTCATTCGCTCAGCCAAGGCCGCTGCATCCATCAAGCCGCGATAGCTCACCGCATTTATAAACAGTAGCGAAAAGTGATGATCCATGATGCCAATAATCAGCCCATCTCGGGTGGATTCTGCAATCTTCGCGGCTTCTTCGTAAAGCTTGTCGCGCATGGCGGGCACCATTGGCCCCTCAAATGTCTCATACACCGGCTTGGTAGTGGTTAGCATAGTCACGATTAACTCGGCCTTGCGCTGGACATGGGGCCAGAGCCACTGATCATAGGCAGGGTCTGCCACCTGCTCGGCCACTGTCTCGAGGGCCCAAATTGCTAGCCCAGGGGCATCTGCCTCAGCCCCAAAGCCACCAAAAAAGTCTCGCTCGGCAAAGTCTACGGCCAGCGCTTTGGCGACCTCAAGCTGCCCCGCTTGCGCCAGCGCAACCAGCTCATAGGCGCCATCGCGCTGCCACGCTAGGGGATAGTTGGTTGGTTCGCCTGGGCGGGTTTGCTGCCCCACGAGCCCCATCATCAGGTGGGCCACTTGGGCGTTTAAGCTATCGGCAAAGCGAGTATCGGGCAGATCGACAGATACAGTAGCATCCACTTGGGGGGCCGTCAGCGGCGGCGATCGCAAAGGCGTGAGATCCTCAATGTCCAATCTCCAAATGTTAGCGTTTGCCAAGTCGAGGCGAGCATACCCCCACCCCCGATCGTCGGTCCACTCGCTCACGTCTGACTGAGCGGTGATCCAGTTTGCATCGGTCTCTGAGCCAAGGGTGATGGTGGCAGCCCCCGACGTGGGCTGCACAAGCCAGCGATCGTTGATGCGGACCGTCTCATCTACTTTGCGGAGTTGGGCGATCGCCCCCCCAGCAGGCCCCACACTTCGCAATGCCACCGCTAAGCGATGGGGATTGTCGGGCGCGGTCGTTAGCGTAAGCTGCCACTGCCCCAACCCCGTGCTACGCCATCGAGCTGTATAAAACTCCGTCTCAGTCACCAATTCAGGAATGGGCTGTCCACTGCCATACTCCAACCGCTGCGTCATCTGGTCGAGCGGAATGCTGTCGCTAGTGGCCACGACCTGTCCAGCCGTATCTAACAGCCAAATGCTAACTCCAAAGCTGCCGACCGCTGGGCTAAAGCTGCCTCCGGGCTCGTAATAGGCTTTGTCTTCTTCTAGGGTGCCGGGTAGCGCCATCACCACATGCCCCTCCCCTCGGGGCCACGGGTCTGCCGGGCGTTGCCGAATTTGGCCTTGCACCAGTTGACGAGGGGTGCCGTGGACATTGAGTTGGGCTCTAGCCTGGTTCCATATCTGTAGGTTATTAACGCCAACTAGCACGATCAGCACTGTGGCCAACCCCAGCGCCACCCCACGGGCTCGCGTCAGGCTACTCATGGCTGCCAAAATAATCAGAAAGGGCAAAAAATGGAGCGAGTAGAGAAATGTTTCCTCGCCATACACTAGGTGAAGCAGCACTTGCCCCAGCAGCGAGAGCCCAAACACTAGCCGGAATTTAGGATGTGTGTTTAGGCGGGTGAAGCCCCAAATGCCCAGCCCCAGCAGCCCCATCCACAGCCCTACGGCGATCGCCCCCCACAAACTCGCCGACCCCGGCAGTGCCATCTGAGTGAGCATTCGCGGCCAGTCCCGGTCTTCGAGAACGATGTAAAACTGTGGCATTACCAGCGTGTGGGCAATTATCGATCGCAACGCTATCAGTGGTCCGCCGAAGTCTACAGGGAGGATGTAAATTTTTTCTCCATCGCTACCCAGAAAAAAACCTGCGGTTGGAAAAAGATGCTTTTGCACAGCCCACAACAGTGTCGTCAGACAGAGGGTGTTGGCTACAATTTGCAGGAATAAACGACGTGGAAACTCGACCCAGGCGGCCAATAGCCCCACCATCCAATTGGTAATGGTGATGCTGATGGTGGCAATGCCGATAATCACATACCACACCGGAAGCACGGAAGCCGACTCAGCCCACAGCGCCAACCCCAGCCCCAGAAGGATGCTAAGCGACCCCATGGAGTAAGTTTCGGGGACGCTGAAGAAAAATAATGCCGCTGCGCTGGGGACAGCAAGCAGGCTAAAGACCACCGCATCAAGCCGCAGGCAGCCCATCATCCGCAAGATGGTGTAGAGAGCCGTCATCCACAGTGCGGCAATCGCTCCTGTAAATACCTGCACTGCTATCATGCTATCGGCACTCAGCAGCTTTGCCAATGCTGCAACCGGGAAATAGCTCACGAGAGAAAATAGAGGATGAACCGAGGTGCGATAGTGATCACTTCCCCGATCGGTAAGGTTCGCGTAGACACGCGGGATGTCTGCTTCAAACCATACGTCTTGAACATTATAGTGCTCACTTAGAACCGGGTTAAGCGATCGCATGCCGATGTAGCACAACACCCCAGCTAATAGGGCAAGGGTAATGCCAAGGGCAATATCGAGTTGGTGTTAGTAAACCAGTTTGCGAAACCGGGACAGGGGAACGGACGAAATAAACGAGACATCCATAGGGCTTAGGGGGGCGATGGGGAAACACAGAAATCTGCTTGCTCCCCTTTTCTTGGCGCCGCCAAAAAATATGGACTGTTTGGTTGAAGTTCAACGAATCCTCATAATTCTCTCGGTATTATTAACTAGACGTAAGCCAGCGCTAGCGGCAACCCGTGGCATTGCCGCTAGCGCTGGCTGTATCATTCACGTAGTTTCCCTTAGTTTTTTGATATGCCTGATCTAGACCCAACCCTGCTGAAACGAGCGATCGCCCTGTCTCAGACTGCTCGTGACCACGGCAACCATCCCTTTGGCTCGTTACTGGTTGATGCTGAAGGCACAGTGCTGCTGGAGGCAGAAAATACTGTTGTGACCGAGCGCGACGCCACTGGCCATGCTGAAACGAACCTAGTGCGTCTAGCCACTCGTCGCTACGACCGTGATTTTTTAGCCAACTGCACGCTTTACACCAGCACTGAACCCTGTGCTATGTGTGCCGGGGCAATCTATTGGAGCAATATCCGGCGGGTGGTGTTTGGGTTAAGTGAGGCCAGCCTGATTGAGATGACCAGGGCCAATCCCGAAAATCCCACGCTGTCGTTGCCCTGCCGTGAAGTGCTAGCGTCCGGGCAGCATGCGGTAGAGGTGGTTGGCCCAGCGATGGAAGCCGAAGCTGCAACCGCTCACGCAGGCTTTTGGGACTAAGGCTCAGGGTTCCGGTTCTGCAGGGCTCACCTTGGCGCGGTAGAGCAGCGTTTCTCCTTGGCAATAGCCTACATAGCGCACTCGCACGGGATCGCCGGGTTGGGGATTGCCGCTCATGGGCTGGTGCAGGTGCGGATCAAAGGGAAGGATGGTGCCCACCGGAGCGATCGCCTCAATGCCCCAGTGATTCAACAATTGGTCAATGGGGCGCAACAGTGGAATCAGCCGAGTGGCGGGGATGTCGTCTCGCTGCTGGGCTGCATGAATCGCAGTGGGAAGCTGTACCAGCAAGGGTTCCAGCACATCTAAGCTGGCCCGCTGTACCGCGTCTCGGGTCTGCTGCTGCTGCTGCGTAAGCTGGGTTTGCAACCGCTGATATTCCTGCTGCAATGCCTTAATCTCCGCCACAGGGTGGGGAGGGCTGGGGCGATCGCCCCCTGTCTCTGCTGCACCATCAGGGAGAGCCGCTTCTGAGCTTAGGTTAATCAAGTCCATCAGAGAAACGTTGAGCGCTTGGCTTAGGCGACGCAGCACGGCCACCCGCATTCCCTCCGCATTGCCGGTGGCGAACTGTCGCACCTGCCAGACAGAGACTCCGGCAGTTTGGGCGAGCGATCGCTGGCTGGAGATACCTACGGTTTCCATGAGCGATCGTAGGCGTTGGGCGTTGGACGGTGCAGGCTCGGGCATGGCAGCAGTTCAAACGGAGTCAATCTGTCAGAATTGATCTATTATCCCGCGCTGCTCCATTTACACATTGCGAGATCACACCCTGCAAAATCACACTCTACAAATTCCTGTTCCATGAAGGCACCCACCCTGATGACTCGACCGTTTTCTTGGCTACTGGCGATCGCACTAGCAGGTCTCATTCTATGGGTGCCCCTGCCCCCTGCGGCCTATGCGGCTGAACCCGATGCCGCAGCTACGCTTGCTACGGGGCATCAAGTGTTTGATCTACACTGCTCCGGGTGTCACCTCAACGGCGGCAACATTGTCCGGCGGGGCAAAAATTTAAAGCAAAAAGCGCTAGAGAAGAATGGCGTGGATACCCTGGAGGCGATCGCTCAGCTCGTGACCCAGGGCAAGGGAAACATGTCGGCCTATGGCGATCGCCTTACCTCCGCGCAAATCGAAGCCGTATCGGCTTTTGTGCTAGAACAAGCGGCCCACGACTGGCGATAGCGCTTAACGTCATAGCACCTAGCGCCGCAGCACCCGCTGTCGCATCCGCGTCACCAGCAAATCCACCTCGGGCAGGCGCAATTGCAGGGCCACCAGCGCAAACACCCCCAGCCCCACCCCACTCGCCAGCGCAATCTGCACAAGCTGAACGCCAAAGCCACTGCGGCCCAGCCATTGCTGGCTGAGTCGCAGCACCCCCCAGGCGGCAAACCCTGTTCCCACACTGCCCAGCGTCAGGCCCAGCGTAACCACACTCCACTGTCTCAGGGGCAGCCCTTGCAGGCGACGGTTCAGCACCCACAGCATCGCCAGCATTGAGGTAACGTTGACCCCTACGGTGGCGAGCACCAGCCCCACTGCACCATAGGGACCGACCAGCAGTGCATCGAGCACCACATTGACTGCAATATTGGCCACGCTAATGCGAAACGGCGTGTTGCCATCACCCAACCCATAAAACACGCGCACCAGCACATCTCGGCCTAAGTA
>JBGTOF010000126.1:0-7533 GCA_041742695.1 Elainellales cyanobacterium
GTTACCTGCATTATCCGGAATAGCAGGAACCGCAGAAGCCGAAAGGTTCAAATTATAGTTGGTACTCCCGCTAAACGGATAGACTCTCGCATAGTAGGTACCAGCAGTTAACGTTCGAGTGATTCTCTCAGGATTTGTGCCACTGGCGACTGAGCTCTGAATTACGACGCCTGCACTGTTAAGGAGTTGTACATCCGCATCTGCTGTAAGTCCATTGAGAGCCAGAGTAAAGTTACTGGTACCCGTCACACCAAAACGATAGTAATCGTTGGCGTCACTACTACCGACAAAATCAGAAAAAGTCCTCGTACCAATTAAGGTTCCTACATTTCGGGCTGTATTCAGAGTATTGTCCTGCTCGACAGCGATCGCCACTCCATCGAGGGTGATTACCCCAAAATCATCTTCCGTCTGAATTCGCAACAACTCAGCTTCACTCAGAACATCACCCAACACAACAGTCTTAAATAATTCGCCTTCATCTCCGGCGGTATCTCCACCAGGATTCAACAACGTGTCAACGTAATGTCCATATTCTTCAATTAATGTACCTTGCACTCCTGTTAAGTCATCTGCCTCCAGCAATGACGCTGCAAGGTAAATAGCGTTTCGATCACTAGAGTATGCTCCTCTAGCACCGTTCATTAGCTCATCGCTCAAAACTTGAACCTGAGGGAAGGCAAATGCCTCTAATACACTATTTTCGAGCAATGTTTGCGCTGCCTGATAATTATCAATATCAAAGATAAAACCTAGTTGCTGAGCAGAATTCGGAGAGGAGAAAAACCGTTGCAACTGATATTGAGCATCCTGCAACGCATTTGCCAGCGTTGCAGAAGACGTAGAGCGTAAAATCGTGTCAGAAGACAAACTGAACCCAGAAGACGGGGAAAAATCCATAACATAAACTCCTTAAAAATCACGAAATGGGTGTCACAAAGAGAAGCGACAATCTCAAGGAACATATATCATTTACTAGAAACATCACTCACGGAGGCTAGCCGTCACAGCACACATTTAAAAGATGCGTTTTGGTGCGGCTCTTCTGAAGGAATGGAAAAATGTGCGGCAAAAATAAATTTGAATGTCCTTCTCAATAAGAATTTCAAGTTTTTGATGATGGCTCTGGTTAAGATTCAAGAAGTCCAATAAGTGCCTGAAAGGCGCATCTTTGTGTCTAAATTCTCTCCGCCCAAAATATAGGTCGGCTAAATTTGAGTTTTTTCGATTTTTCGAAAATCTTATTTTTCATCTGACAAGTAATCTGTAAAATGCCCTGAGCCATTTTTTGAAGTCTCCTAACTTTGGCTTCAAAAGAGCCGCACCCGATGCGTTTTCAAAGAAGTGACAGACCCCGTCACAAAAGTTGCTGAACTTATCGCCCAACCAATCACATACTGTCATAGGAACAACCCTATTATTTCTTATGCACTTGCGGGATAACTTCTGTAGAAGTCAAATTAAAGTACAACAACGATAAACTCAATAGATGATGGTAGTGCGTCAGATTGATATGGGGAAGGCTAGGATATCATGCTAACTCTAGCGATGATCGTTAAGTCCTGCTCGTTGCGCCGCTGTCGTCTTCAATCGACTATGCTGCCAGATCCAGTTGAAATAACTCACGATTAACCGCGTCGTCACTTTTGTCTGCTGCCACAGTTTGCCAAACTTGTTCTGCAGTCGGTGCCATCGATCCGTCTGTTGTCTCACTATCCCATTGGTACGCTCCAAGCGCTGGGTCTAGTCTTTACCAATATAGTGCTGAACCTCGTAAGGCAGTACTCGCTCATGCCCCCCCAACCATCACTATTCCATTGCTTACAATCGGTTTTTCCCTCCATGCTTACGACTAATTTCTCAATCAGTTCGTCCGTATGTTTCCCACGTGTGCAGCTAAAATTAACCCACTCGAATCCGCTAAGCTGACGGCAATCCAGCAATCGCCTACTTCGAGCTCTTCAGGCAAACAGTGTTTCTGTTTTTTTTGCACGAATGACCACATCTCGTCACCGCTCACCTCCTCAGTTTCCACAGCCTGCACTCGGTGGTTGTGAACCAACAAGGCTTTAGAACTGGCGGCACAAATAATACTGACCATGGTGTTATACGCTAATCCGCTGATACGGCTGACTCCTTGCAAGCTAGCACCCTCACTGTGGGCTTGGAGCACTTGATCAATCTGCTCTGGCGTAACATGGCGATAGTAGTAGAGCGTGTCAAAGCTTTCAGCAAAGTTTGCTGGCAGTGAGGGCAGAAGTAGCGTTGATAACCGTTGGGCATTTTGCCATGTTTGTGGGTCTTGGCATGACCACAGAAACGACATTCATCATTTTAATCCAGATAACAGAATTTCTTTACTCTACTAAACCCACATCATTTTGACGCACTACCTAGATGATTTACCTCAACCCTGACAACATCATTTTTTTTCAAAAACTAATTTAACTATAGTTTGTTTTCATCTATTGCCTAAGAAAGGGTTTGTAAATTATTGCAAAGGGCTAAATAGCCCATCTTCCAACCCTGTATAACCAATGGTGTTGTGAGCACTAGAGGAGGGTATGAGTCCTCTTCCCTATCCCTCAGATTTAAGCGATGACGAGTGGGACTTGATTAAGCTATTAATTCCTGTCCATCAAGGTGTCGGTCGTCCTCAAGAAGTCAACTTACGAGAGATCGTGAATGCCATTTTGTATTGGGTCGATAACGGGATCAAATGGCATGCGATGCCCCATGATCTGCCCAACTGGTCAACCGTCTACGATTATTATCGTCGTTGGGTAAAGCTGGGCTTGTGGGACAAGACTAATGACCACTTGGGACGTGGTTTAATCGCAGGTAACACTTTCGCTTAGATCAGCTCGCGATCGCATAGGCTGAATGGTTATCGCCCACCGCCTACTGTGATCGCCCCATATGAGCCCAGCCCTTTCCGTCGCTGCCAGCCTATCCCCCTCAGTTTGTCAAGACACCGGTATTCAGGTACTTTCGAGATCGCAGCCCATCAGCCATCTGGCAGATAAGCACCAGGCTTAGGCTGAGTGGAGAACGTGCAGACAGGGGGTCGCTGACGCCATCCCATCGCGAGACTGATCCATCGCCTTTACTCTTTAGCGACGTGTTAACCCGTATGACTACTCACTACTCTGTGATCATCATTGGCGGCGGCCAGGCGGGGCTGTCTATGAGCTACTGCCTGACTGAGCGCGGGGTTGATCACCTAATTTTTGAAAAACACCAAATTGGCCATGCGTGGCGCACCCAGCGATGGGATTCATTTTGTCTGGTGACACCGAATTGGCAGTGCACCCTCCCCGGCTACCCCTACCCCGGTAACGACCCCCAAGGGTTTATGAAAAAGGACGAAATCGTTGCGTATATCGAGAGCTACGCCGCAGCCTTTAACCCGCCGCTCAAAGACGGTGTAGAAGTGCTAAAAGTGCGGCAGCGCCAGGAACGGGGGGTGTTTGAAGTCATGACCACGATGGGTGACTTCACGGCCGACCAAGTGGTGATTGCGGCAGGGGGCTACCATACGCCCAACATTCCCCGCACAGCCGAACGGTTTCCTCGCACCGTGCAGCAGCTGCATTCATCTGCCTATAAAAACTCCGAATCGCTGCCCGATGGAGCAGTGCTGGTGGTGGGCACAGGGCAATCGGGCTGCCAGATCGCAGAAGATTTGCACTTGGCAGGGCGCCAGGTTCACCTGTGTGTGGGTGGAGCGCCGCGATCGCCCCGTCGCTATCGCGGCAAAGACGTGGTGGATTGGCTCGACCAAATGGGTTATTACGATTTGCCCATTGACGAACACCCTCAAAAAGAAAAGGTTCGCACAAAAGCGAATCACTATGTCACCGGACGCGATGGCGGGCGCGAAATTGACCTGCGTCAGTTTGCGTTAGAAGGGATGCAGCTTCACGGCAGGCTCGATCACGTGGAGGGCACCGCGCTCCAATTCCGTGATGACCTCCAAGCCAATCTTGATCAGGCCGATGCAGTAGCAGAAAGCATCAAGAAAACTATTGATGCGTTTATCGATCGCCATCACATCGAAGCGCCCACTGATCCACCGTACCAACCTGTATGGGCCCCGCAGAATCTGCCCCGTTCTATCGATTTAGACGCGGCTCACATTACGTCAGTCATCTGGTGCACAGGGTATCAGGCCAATTTTCGCTGGGTGGATATTCCCGTGTTTGACGGCACAGGCTACCCTGGCCATGAGCGGGGCGTCACCCCCATCTGGGGGTTGTATTTTTTAGGGTTGCCGTGGCTATATACCTGGGGCTCGGGGCGCTTTTCTGGCATTGCCCGAGATGCCGAGTACTTGGCAGACTTCATCACAACCCGGCAGCACATCAAGGAGTCGCCGCACCAGTCATGGAGCGTGGTGAACGAATTTTTGCTGGGTTCCTAGGCATGTTCGGGAGACCGGGGCAAGCCTTAGTCGTTACGTCCAAACTCACTCCAAAGACCCGCTTCGCCCCGCAATGCATCGTTATTGGCGGGGGAGTAAGCCAGCTCTGAACTCAATAAGATTGGCAGTGAGCTAACCAAAATAGCAGCAGCGGCGATCCATGCAATACCAGCCCAAACGTCTAAATTAGGCGTTATGGAATGAGACGTGTGGGGGCTAGGCTTCATTAAATCGGGCTCCGGGTTATCAAACTATCATTACTCTCATAATAGCAATTCTGTATCTATAACTACAGAATTTTTTCCTTTAGCCCTAACTGTTCTATGCAAAATTCGTAGTTGGCTGATGCCAATTTAGAATAACGGCGCGGCGCACAGTGCCCCAGCCTCCCATTGACTCGAACTCCTAAGAAATAAGGTCTATGGATAAGGCTGAAGCCCTTGATAGTTAAACCTTTTGGTTCTTTGCATCTTCCTGCCTCCTGGCATTGAAGACGGAGATGTTTTATTTATGCGTTTGCCGCACTAACGCTCAACCGCGTTGGTGGCTGAATTTACGTTTGTACTGCGTTACACAAACGAATAGCAAATGGGCCGATACCCTGGGAACCAATTGCTGCGCCGTGCTTCTGCCATGGCGATTGTGGCTTGGGCTAAACGGTAACGATCTACCGCTGTTGGCAGAGAACTCTGTGGCGATCGTGCCATGCCCAAGCAACGGTCTCGAATTCGAGCGATAGAAGCATTAGTAGTCAAGCGTTCGGGGGGAAGGTTCTATGGCTAGTTTGTGGTCGTTTTCTGGCAGATACAAAGTTCTGCATATGACCTGGATTGCGTTTTTTCTGACGTTTGTGGTTTGGTTTAATTTTGCGCCTTTGGCGACAGCAGCCCGAACAGAATTGGGGCTGACGGATGAGCAGATGCGGACGATTGCCATTTGTAATGTGGCGCTGACGGTTCCCGCTCGCATTATTGTGGGCATGATTTTGGATCGGTTTGGCCCGCGTCTGACCTATTCGTGTTTGCTTATTTATGCGGCGTTTCCATGCATGGCGTTTGCCCTAGCGCAAAATTTTGAACAGATGGTCTATTCTCGGCTGGCGCTCAGCATTGTGGGCTGTGGGTTTGTGATTGGCATTCGCATGGTGGCGGAATGGTTTGATTCGAGAGAAATTGGGCTGGCTGAAGGCATCTATGGCGGCTGGGGCAATTTTGGCTCGGCTGGGGCAGCGTTTACACTGCCGTCGATTGCGATCGGGCTGGCGTTTTTGTCGGCTGGGCAGGTGAACTGGCGGTTGGCGATCGCCCTAACCGGCATTGTGGCAGCGGTCTACGGGGTGGTTTATTACTTCAACGTGACCGATACCCCACCAGGCAAGGTTTATCAACGCCCGCTCAGCAGTGCCGGTATGGAAGTGACCAGTCAGCGCGACTTTTGGTTTTTGCTAATATCCAATATCCCTCTGGTAGGCGTGTTGGGGTTAATCGCGTGGCGCTTGACCAATGTGGGATTTATCGACCGCCAAGCGCTGCTCTGGGTCGTCATCGTTCTGGTGGCGCTGTATGCGTTTCAGGCATACAACATTTGGCAGGCCAACAAACCCCTAATGACGGGAGCGCTGCGCTATCCGGCGGCTGAGCGCTACAAGTTTTCACAGGTGTTTAACTTAGAGCTAGCCTATGTGGCCACCTTTGGCTCTGAGTTGGCGGTGGTGTCGATGCTGCCGGCCTACTTTGAACGGGGGTTTGGGCTGGCGGCAACGATGGCGGGGGCAGTAGCAGGCATGTATGCCTTTATGAACATTGTGGCGCGCCCCGGCGGCGGCTGGATTTCGGACAAAATTGGCAGCCGGAAGTGGACGCTGGCGGCCACTATTGGCGGCACGGGTATTTCCTATCTATTGTTTAGCGCTTTTGGACAAGGGATTCCCATTGTGCTGGTGGTGTTAATGACGATGCTGGCCTCCTTTTTTGTGATGGCCGCAGAGGGTGCCACCTATGCCATTGTGCCGCTGGTTAAGCCACGCATTACGGGTCAAATTGCAGGCAATGTGGGTGCCTATGGCAACGTGGGCGCTGTGGTTTATCTCACGATCTATAGCTTGTTGCCGCAGGGGGTGGCAGGCGATCGCCTGCTGTTTCAAATGCTGGGCTGTGTTGCGCTAGTCGTGGCGTTTTGCAATGCGTTCACGCTGAAAGAGGTGTCGGGGTCTCATGTTGACGAGCCTGTGCCTGTGGCCGCGACAGCTCAGGCAGAACCGGGTGATCGCTACTAGTCGCTATTCGTCACCGCTATTACGGGATGGATCATTAAACAGATGTCCCGACGTTGCGATGGGCTCAGTAAAGGCCAAGGTCTGGCATCCCGGCCTTGGCTTGCACCCCTGAGCCGCTCACCTCACTCTTGTCACTCTAGGGATAGAGCGGATAGGAGTCCCCGTCTTTTTGTGAGATCCCATTCGTAACGCGGTTACGAATGGCAGGATGCTCCATGAACTCAATGATGAACTCAAGTTGGATCTGACGCCGTTTGCTATCAGGAGAGCCTATGTCCACCCTGCCTGCTGAGACTTCAGATGCGATCGCCCCGTCCTCCTCACTACCGCCGCTGCAGTTAGATATCACTTATGCTCACATCATTATGTGGGCTGGAGCGATCGGTATCGTGGGCGGCATCGTAGCCACCGCCTATTACGCCCTGATAGAAAGCTCGATGCATCTGGTGTGGCACACCCTACCAGCACTTCTAGATCCCTACTTTACCTCGCGTTTTTCTGCATCCAACTATGTTTGGATCGCAACCACCCTGGGCGGCTTTCTGGTGGGCGTTACACTCTATCTCATGGGGCTACCGGGCGAGGTGTCGCTGGTGGTGGATAAGGTGCATGACCCAGGTCGCATTGATATTCGACAGACGCCTGCGATGGTGATCGCATCGCTATTCTCTATCGTGGCAGGGGGCAGCGCCGGGCCAGAAGCCCCCCTGGTGCAAGTCAACGGCAGCATGGGCGGTTGGCTCGCCGAACGCCTCAGCCTCTCGGCCTACACCACTCGCATTCTCACGCTGTGCGGCATGTCTGCTGCCCTAGGTGCATTCTTTGGCGCGCCTCT
>JBGTOF010000129.1:0-6245 GCA_041742695.1 Elainellales cyanobacterium
TTGATGCAATTGTAGGAAATCCACCTTGGACGCAATCTAAAGCAAATCAGTTAGCTAAAGTCTATTGTGAGCGCAAGAGGCCTAATGAAGATCATCCTGACGACGGATATCCAAAGGGTTATCCAATTGCTCGTAGTGAGAATCCAGACCAAGCTTTTTTATGGAGAGTTGGTGATTTTTCCAATGAAAATACTACGATCAGTTTAATATTGCATAGTAAACCATTTTTTAGTAATACCAAAAAAGCGTGGCTAGCTAAAGAAGCTTTATTCAAACGATTTAAGCCTAGCGTAATCATTAATTTGTCAAAATTACGGAGAGATCATTTATTTCCAAATTCTGAAGCACCAGCATTGGTTTTCATTGGAAAAGGTTGCAAGTTGCAACCGAATGATAGCTTTTATCTTGTCTGTCCAGAGCGCTCTTTAGATTTTAGACAGCATGGAATCATTGAAATTGGACCAGAAAATATCAAGCGTCTACCAGCATATGCAGTCACAACTGATCCAGATATGCTGAAGGTTGCCTCTTGGGCTGGTGCTAGGGATATGGGCTTGATTCAAAAACTGCGCTCATTTTTTCCATCTATAGAAAGTGTTGCAGGTCACTCTTTTCATCAAGGGTTTATTGGAGGTAGTAGAGGCAAAAAAGTACCTGAAGAGTTACATCAGAAGAAGCTTTTGCCCTCTGGGAAAATGTCGAAATATCAGATTGTTCCAGACATTTTAGATTTTTTTCAAGAGCAGTGGACTCATCGGCCGATGGAAACTTCAAGCTACAAAGCTCCATTGGTGATCATCTCTGCCAAGCTAGACACAGAAGGTGTTTTCTCTGCATTTAGCCATGAAGATATCGTTTTCACAGAAAAGTATTCTGGAATTTCTTTCTTGTCTAATCAAGAAGACTTAGCTCACTATATCAATGCCATAATAAACTCTTCAGTCGCAAACTATTTTTTGTTCCTAACTTCTTCTTCTTGGGGAGTTGAGCGTGACGAACTTAAACCTCAAGATTTCACTCGTCTTCCTGTTCCTATGCCCACTGATAGCAATATAAGTTTAATTTCTAAAATTGTTACCATTGAACATCAATTAAGAGCATTTAGAAGAGCAGAGCGTAAAAATCTGAAAAGTCAACTTGATGAAGCCGTTTTTGAGTTATATGATTTAGACCAAACAGAGAGAGTTTTAGTTGAAGATGGAGTAAGTCTTACAATCAATTTACGGATGGAGAGAGAAGCATCCATTGCTTTAAGGGAACCTAGTCTAGATGAATTAAGATTGTATGCTCTTCAATTGGTAGGAGTTATTCAACCTTTCCTCCAAACCTTTCGTGAAAGGGTATTGGTAGCTGACGTTATAGAAGTTAGTAATTCCCCTTTACAAGTAGTCAAGTTTAGTTTTTTACCTGCACCTGGGCGGGAAGAAATCGTTCAGACTACTCAAGTTCAGGAGTTAAAAGCAGTTCTGAATCGAATTGCTGAACAATTGCCCCAGCAAATTGCTGATCGAATTTTCACACGTCGAGATTTGCGAATCTATAGTGGGCAAGATATTTACATCGTTAAACCTGCTCAGAAGCGTTATTGGAGCCGCTCTGCCGGGTTGAATGATGCTGACCTTATTCTCTCTGAGCATTTGAGGGTAAATCGTGCTGCCATTGGATGAGTCTAGTACTGTTGGGCAACCCCCACTTTTTCTTCGGCAGGACATTATAGTCACTGTCTTTCGATTGATCAGAGAAGGTTGGTCTCAGGTTTGTGGGACAGGAGAAATCAACACCGCCTCAGATGAAGTAACCATCGCAGGTGCTTTACATAATGCAATGTGGGAGGCTAAACAACGACTTGGAATTGATGGGCCACCATATATAGCCAATGAACCGGCAACAAGAAGATTTAGCAAAAGCTTGAAGCCAGACGGATTTATTGATTTCAAAATGATTTATGGCTGGGGAACCCAAGGAGATTATTTTGGAATAGAGTGCAAACGCATCAGTAGCAGTACTTCGGGCAAAGACAAAGGATTAGCAACTGAATATGTAAATCAAGGCGTTATGCGCTTTGTTACAGGAATATATAGTCCTGGCCATGATTTTGCTGCCATGATTGGCTTTGTGATTGATGGAAAACTGAATGAGTGTGCTGAGCGAGTTCAGCAACGCTTGAGTAAATATTGTCAGAAGATTTGTATTGAGGAAGATTGGGCGGTTGAGCATGATTTTGGTATACAGCCAAATCTTTACCGAACTGCACATCGCCAGCACGGCCAAAGCATTCTCTGCCGACTCCTTCACTTATTCTTAGTTATTGAATAGCTTTCGACTACATCATGAAGCTCGGGTTTAGTGGAGAATACTGGTTAACGGGTTGAGCGATCGCAATCTCTGCCTAAACAACGCTACCCTACAATTACTGACAAGCCTAACGCGGCATAACATCATCCAGCCGTTGGGTTAGCTGAGGCAACAATGGCGAATTGATCGTTTCACCTAGTCGATACTGCCGTTGTTGGTAGTCCTCGCCATCCAACCGACACACCGTAAACGTAGGCTGCTTAGGACTGCCAATAAACACCCGCCCACCCAAACCCCGGTAGTCCACAATCCAATATTCTGGAATGCCAAATAGGGCATACTCCTCTACCTTACGGGCATAGTCAGTTTCCCAATTGGTGCTCACTACCTCCACAACCAGCTTTACCGAAGTGCCCAGGGTAATCACAGGTTCTCGTTCCCATAGAGGCTCATGTACCAGGGTTGGTTCATCGAGCACCACCACATCCGGGCGGCGAGCTGTAGCAACATCAGCAAAAGGGCGCAGCAAACAGGTGCGAGGAATCACCCACGGGTGGCCCTGGCGATCGATTTCAATGCTGAGCTGACTGGCGATTTTTCCGGCAGTGGTTTCGTGGAAGCCAGTAGGTTCCATGTCAATCAGTTCTCCGTCCGCCAGTTCGTAACGGGGGTTATCGCCATAGTGAGTGAGAAATTCGTCAATGCCAGGGATCAGTGACGATGAGGTCTGAGTCATGGAGAAAACTCCCAGAGCTGAGCGGTTATAGAACAATAGTAGAGAATTGGGAGAATCTTTACATCAGCAGCCTGATTGCGAAAAACGCACAGATTTGTCTGGTCTGCGTTTGAGCTGAGGCGTTTTCTAATGCTCTTTGAGCAGGGGTTTTAGGCAGCCTAGGGCAGTCGCAAAGACCAGTGCCACCGCTTTCTCGTCGTGTAGTTTGATCACCACCTAGCCCGGGTCAGGAAAGCATAGATTCAGATCTAGGGCCATGGGTGCTCTCTATATACTCAATCAGGCCGACTGAGCAGACCCGATTTCTACGCTAACAGAGTCAAACCGAGCATCTCCAGGTTTGTAAGATAGCAATTCCATGCCAATCGGCTCACCGCTATCGGCATCTTTAATGAGAATGACCCCATCGCCCAGTTCAGTGGCGCATTGGTTAGTCCGTGGGCTTTGCCAAAAGACTGTTAGCAACTCCATTTCGGGCTCATAAAACACTTTTACTTGCGCCATAGCATGTGTCCTTCTTTAACCGCATCGGTTTGATAAGCCGTAATCAAGAATCCCTCCCCATTCAGTCGCCGAGCTACAGCAACGACCCAGCGCTGAGGCTTACGTAGCAAATAGAATAACAACACGCTTTCGTCGCGACTGCTTTGGCGAATTTCGTCGGGATTGTGAAGGGTTTGCTGCACAAACGTTTCAATTCCGGCTATATCTGGGTGCTTAACGAGCAGCTTTTGCCAATAAGCTTCTGTTGTTCTAACCCTAAACCCAAGTGGTGTTGCGATTGTAAATCGAATGGTCATGAGCTGAACGTTCCGAATCATAGGGGAGAAAAATCTGAATGAAGCTCACCTACTTTCCCGATGCCGACACCTTCTATATTGACTTAGGGCATTGACTTAGGGCGATCGCCCCAGTGTCGAGTCTAAAGTGCTCAACGACAATCTGATCATTGATCTGGACGAAGCAGGCCGTCCGGTGGGCATCACCGTAGAGCACTACAGCCAGACCGTAACCACACCCACTCAAACTGAGCTTAGCCTGGGCAATCCATATCCCAAAACGTGACCTAATGCATCAACGCCCCTCGATCAATGAGAGGATAGACGAATTAGGGCAAAGCGTTTTAGAGTATGTAGAATAGCAATAAGTATAGTTACCTACTGTTTTTTGGGTGAATCTGATCATGGAAGGAGATTGGGAGCGTCGCTGCTCACGCTTCTTCCGGTCAGGCCATTGCCCCGCCGTTGACTGCTGGTGCGGTAGCAGTGAGCGCTAGATAAGGGGTTCGGGCGAGTCTCACTGTAGATTGCAGAACCTAACGCGCCCATTGCTGCTGCACTAAACGCCGTCGCCAAGCTTGTCTTACCGTTTCTGGCTACCCACTCCAACCCGTCGTTCAACTTAGAGGAAGTCCATGACAGTTGCAACCACCCAATCCCTGGAAGAGTTGTGCATCAACTCGATTCGGTTTTTGGCTATTGATGCCGTCGAAAAAGCCAAGTCGGGGCACCCCGGTTTGCCTATGGGTGCGGCGCCGATGGCCTTTACCCTATGGGATAAGTTTTTGCGGATTAACCCCAAAAACCCGGCATGGTTTAATCGCGATCGCTTTGTGCTATCCGCAGGCCACGGCTGCATGTTGCAGTACGCGCTGATGTATCTTGCCGGGTATGACAGCGTCACCCTAGACGAAATCAAGAACTTCCGCCAGTGGGGCTCCAGGACCCCGGGGCACCCCGAGAATTTTGAAACCGAAGGGGTGGAAGTGACGACGGGGCCGCTGGGGCAGGGCATTGCGAATGCGGTGGGGTTGGCGATCGCCGAAGCCCATATGGCCGCTAAGTTCAACAAATCTGACCTAACCCTGGTTGACCACTACACCTACGCCATTCTGGGTGACGGCTGCAATATGGAAGGGGTGTCGGGCGAAGCCTGCTCTCTGGCAGGGCACCTAGGCCTGGGCAAGCTGATTGCGCTCTATGACGACAACCACATCTCCATTGATGGCTCTACGGATATCTCCTTCACTGAAGACGTGAGCAAGCGGTTTGAGGCCTATGGCTGGCATGTGCTGCATGTGGAGAATGGAAATACTGATTTAGCGGCGATCGCCCAAGCGATTGAAGAGGCCAAATCTGTGACCGACAAGCCCACCATGATTAAGGTCACCACGACCATTGGCTATGGCTCTCCCAATAAAGCCAACACCGCTGGAATTCACGGTGCCGCTCTGGGTGATTCTGAAATCAAACTAACCCGCGACAACTTGGGTTGGACCTATGAGCCCTTTGAAGTGCCCGAGGACGCCCTCACCCACATGCGGAAGGCCGTAGAGCGCGGCGCCAGCTACGAAGCCGAGTGGAACGAAGTGCTGGCACAGTACAAGACCCAGTATGCTGACGAAGCTGCTGAATTTGAGCGGATGCTAAGTGGCACACTGCCCGACGGCTGGGCCGATGGTCTGCCCACCTATACGCCAGACGACAAGGCGCTTGCCAGCCGCAAGCATTCTGAGAACTGCCTCAACGCACTCGCCCCGGTGCTGCCTGAGTTAATTGGCGGTTCCGCTGACCTCACCCACTCCAACCTGACCGAGCTTAAAGTCAGCGGCAGCTTCCAGAAAGGGGCTTACGAAAACCGCAACCTTCGCTTTGGGGTGCGCGAGCATGGCATGGGCGCTATCTGCAACGGCATTGCCCTGCATGGCTCCGGCTTGATTCCTTACGGCGCGACGTTCCTAGTGTTCACCGACTACATGCGCGGTGCCATTCGCCTGTCTGCCCTCTCACAGTGCGGCGTCATTTGGGTGATGACCCATGACTCCATCGCACTCGGGGAAGACGGCCCTACCCACCAGCCCGTAGAAACCATCGCTGCACTGCGCGCCATTCCTGGCTTGACGGTGCTGCGCCCGGCAGACGGCAACGAAACCTCTGGAGCCTATAAGGTGGCCATTCACCACGCCCAGCAAAACCGTCCCACGTTGCTGGCTCTCTCTCGTCAAGGACTGCCTAACCTGGCTGGGTCGTCGATTGATGCCGTCGCGAAAGGCGCATACATTGCAGTAGACAGTGATGGCACTCCTGACCTGATTCTGATTGGCACGGGCTCAGAAGTGAACCTGTGCGTTCAAGCAGCTGAGACACTAGCCTCTGGCGGCACAAAGGTGCGCGTCGTATCTATGCCCTCCTGGGATTTGTTTGAAGCGCAGGAT
>JBGTOF010000130.1:0-3799 GCA_041742695.1 Elainellales cyanobacterium
AACAAGGCGCTTCCAATTCGATGGGCGAATCAGAGTTAGGTCAGCATGTTGATCGGCTAATTGCCAAGCAAATCGTGGCGATCGCCCAGTCCTATCAAGCCGGAAGTATCGCCGTTCCAAACTTAAAGAATATTCGCACTCTCCTCAATGCCGAAATTCAGGCTAGAGCCGAACAAAAATGCCCAGGCAGCATCGAAACTCAAAAGCGCTACATGAAGCAATATCGAACTTCTATTCACCGATGGAGTTATAGCCGCCTCATTGAGGCGACCCGCACCAAAGCCAGCAAACTCAACATTGCCCTGGAAATCGGCAAGCAACCAATTCAGGGCAGTGAACAGGAGAAAGCGGTGGCAGTGGCGATCGCAGCCTACCACTCTAGAGAATAATAGAGTACAATTGCACCAAGAAAAGATGTTAGAACCTGGACAACCAATATTCGAAACAGCGCCGCGGTTTTGTCCTTCGTGACATTAAATCGTGAAAAATGAGGGTTAGTTTGGCTGTTGGAAGACAGTCTTGCTTTCTGACCCTGGTAGCTGCTCGCCTTGATGCTGTCGGAAGGAAAGCTTTGCTTTCTGGAAGAGATTAAGTCGTAGTTGACGTGCTTGTTACCTCAATTATGGCGTAGGTGCGCTCCCAGCAAAAGAGGTGCGGATGTACTGCTATAGTGGCTACCGAATCACCCCCGACCAAGGGGGAACTCGCTCCTACTCCTCATTTGGAGTCCATTGTTCAAGAGGAATTACCTGGGTCAATCCGCGCAAGCCCTGAACTACTTGCCCTAGCGGCATTCTAGCTGTGCGAAGCAACCGGCTTTTCCTCTTGACTGGAGTTAAGAAGGGATGGCTGGTGCGATTCGCGCAGTAAGAAGCTAGAAAAGTCAAGACTTTTCTAGCTTCTAAGCCACTGCCGTCGCAATCAACCGCCCTATCTAGGGTGAGTTGAAAGCTATGTCTTCTCTTTCGAGCAGCCAAGACCCCAGGTGGCAATCAACCGCCCTATCTGGGGTGAGTTGAAAGGGCTGCTCTCGTTGCTCATCCTGCGCCGCCTACCGGTCACAATCAACCGCCCTATCTAGGGTGAGTTGAAAGGGCTTTTTGCCCATCGAGGCAGTGGGCGGAATAACGTCGCAATCAACCGCCCTATCTAGGGTGAGTTGGAAGGAAACAAAATTTGATGGCTGTAGCGAGTTGAAAGAGAGCACCACGTTGACATAGACGTCGATGACACTAATTTGTCACCGCAATTTCAGCGACATCAATTTGTCTCGATGACACTAATTTGTCCTCAATGACATTAATCTGTCACCGATGACAAACAATGTGTCACTGTACAAAGGGGATGGACGTAACTGGACTCGAACCAGTGACCCCCACGATGTCAACGTGGTGCTCTAACCAACTGAGCTATACGTCCGCGCAGTTAATTAACATAGCATAGGTGTGGTGTTGCTGTAAGCCCATATGCCAATTTACCTATTCTGGGGCGAAGATGACTTTGCGATGCAGCGAGCGATCGCCCAATTGCGCGATCGCACACTAGATGCAACCTGGGCCAGCTTCAACTACGACAAAATTACGCCAGAGCAGCCCGACGCCCTTGTGCAAGCGCTCAACCAGGCCATGACGCCGCCATTTGGCAGCGGCAATCGTCTGGTATGGCTAGTAGACACCCCCATCTGCCAGCGCTGCCCTGAAGAGGTGCTAGTAGAGTTAGAGCGCACCCTACCCGCCTTGCCCGACTCTACGGTGTTGCTCATCACCACCCCAAGCAAACCTGACGGGCGTATCAAATCCACCAAGCTGCTGCAAAAACATGCCGATATTCAAGAGTTTGCTGCCATCCCTCCGTGGAAGACCGATCAACTCGTGCAGCGGGTAAAGCAGGTGGCGAAAGAGCGCAACCTTAAGCTCACCCCCAAGGCCGTAGAATTGCTAGCAGAAGCGGTGGGCAACGATACCCGCCAACTGCATACCGAGTTAGAAAAGCTAGCGATTTTTGCAGGAGATGGGGACAAGCCGCTGGATGAGGGTGCCGTGACGGCGCTCGTCTCTGCCACCACCCAGAACAGCTTGCAGTTGGCCGCAGCGATTCGTCAAGGCGAAACCGGACGGGCGATCGCCCTAGTGACCGATTTGTTCAATCGCAACGAGCCCGCTCTGCGAGTCGTGGCTACACTCGTGGGGCAGTTTCGCACTTGGCTATGGATCAAGCTAATGCTGGAGTCGGGTGAGCGCGACGAGCGGGCGATCGCCACCGCAGCAGAAATCTCAAACCCCAAACGCATCTACTTTTTGCAACAAGATGTAAAGCGACTGTCACTTCAGAGCCTGCAACGTAGCCTACCCATCTTGCTAGAGTTAGAGTTTGGCCTAAAGCAGGGCGCCAACGAGCGCGTGTGGATGCACAGCAAAGTGATTGAGCTATGTCAGCTGTTTCAGGCGGGGGTGCGGTGAGCGGGCACGTGCCGCCGAGTCAGGAGGGCGATCGCTGGCTAGCGCTAGGGGTGGGCAACAGCCGCCTGCATTGGGCGCTGTTTGAGCAGCAGCAGCTTTGCTACACCTGGGATACCCCCCATTTATCACACGGGGCGATCGCCCATCTCATCCAGTCGGGCTTTATGGATCAGCCTATATTTTCAGCGGATCTCATCCAGTCCTGGACGCATCTCCCGCAGCATTCAGCGCCCCAGGTGAACTGGCATCCACCTCGATCCCCCGTGGGGTCAGCGGGCGATCGCCCAGTAGCGTCTTCCGCTGACTCTTTCATGGATTCTCTGAATCATCCACCCCTCCATTCCCCTCGTGATTCTCTTCTCGATTCACCCATCCAACCAGAGAACCTGACCGTTTCGGCCCTGTCCTTCACCCAACCCCCGCCTCTGTGGATCGCGTCAGTGGTGCCCGTGCAGGGGCAGGGTTGGCTGGCCTATCCCCATGCTCACGCCTTAACGCTGGCTGAGATTCCCTTGCGTGGTCTATATCCGACGTTGGGTATTGACCGTGCTTTGGCGCTGTGGGGGGCCGTGGTGCAATGGGGCGCACCGATGCTGGTGGTTGATGCAGGCACCGCCCTGACTATCACAGCCGCCGATGAAGACTTGCAGTTGCTCGGCGGGTGCATTGTCCCTGGCCTGAGTTTGCAGGTGCGATCGCTCACTCAGGGCACAGCCGCACTCCCCGATCTCATTGGGGCAGAGTTCACGCCGCAGCTTCCCCTCTGGGCCATGGATACCCCCACAGCGATTCTCAGCGGCGTGCTGCAGGGGGCGATCGCCCTGATTCAGCACCAGGCGCACCAGTGGCGCGCGCGCTATCCCACCGGGGCGATCGCCCTCACCGGGGGCGACAGTGCGCTGCTCTACGACACCCTCGCCCAGCGTGTTCCGGCACTCGCCGCCACTGTCGTCCACGACTCAGCACTGCTGTTTCGCGGTCTGCCCTTGCTGCGGCACTCGACCCATCGCTAGCCCGGCAGGGCTGACGCCCATTAGGTGAAACGGGTTAACCGTATCCAAAACTCACGCTAAACAGACTCATCAGAGCCCTCTAGCATCACAGGCGGAACGACGATTTCTGCAGCCCGTTCTGTCATTCGGTTCGCCGCCCCGCGATCCGCTCCAACTGCGGCGCTGGCAGACTCATCCCCTTGGGCCACCGCGCGCAGCTTTTCGTAAAAATCAGACCCTTCCACATCGGGGACAAAATGATGAATGGGTTGCTTGGCCGCATCCTGATGCAGCCACTCATCTAGATCGGCAAGGCTGACGCTAATCGGCTTTAGCGCAAGCGGTTTG
>JBGTOF010000171.1:0-2352 GCA_041742695.1 Elainellales cyanobacterium
TTATGACTCAGAGCCTACTGGAACAGCTTCGTGAAATGACCATTGTGGTCGCAGACACCGGAGACTTTCAATCGATTAAAGAATTCAAACCCCACGACGCCACAACCAACCCGTCGCTGATCACCACGGCAGCGCAAATGCCTGAGTATCAGGAAATCGTGGATGATACGCTGCTAAAGGCTAAGGAAGAGCTGGGAAGCGGTGCATCGCAGCAATCCATCGCGACCTTGGCATTTGATCGGTTGGCCGTTGCCTTTGGCATCAAAATCCTCCAAATCATTCCAGGACGGGTTTCTACTGAGGTGGATGCGCGCTTGTCCTATGACACAGACGCCACGTTAGAAAAAGCTCGGTATTTGATCTCTGAGTACGAAGCCGCTGGAGTATCGCGCGATCGCATCCTGATCAAAATCGCTTCTACTTGGGAAGGCATCAAAGCTGCAGAGATTTTGGAGAAGGAAGGGATTCACTGCAACCTGACCCTGCTGTTTGGACTACACCAGGCGATCGCCTGTGCAGAAGCTGGGGCCACGCTGATCTCGCCCTTCGTAGGTCGCATCCTAGACTGGTATAAAGCCGACACGGGCAGAGACTACGCCCACCACGAAGATCCAGGCGTGCTCTCGGTGACCACCATCTACAACTACTACAAAAAGTTTGGCTATCCCACCGAGGTGATGGGGGCCAGCTTCCGTAGCATTGGCGAGATTACTGAATTGGCCGGTTGCGACCTGCTGACCATTTCGCCCAAGCTATTGGCACAACTCCATAGCACTGAAACTGATCTGCCCCGCAAACTGGATCCTGCCAAAGCGGCCAGTTACGACATCGAGAAAATCTCGGTCGACAAAGCAACCTTCGACCAAATGCATGCTGAAGATAAAATGGCGTCTGACAAGCTGGATGAAGGCATCAAAGGCTTTACCAAAGCACTCGAAGTATTAGAAGGACTGCTAGCCGATCGACTGTCTCGGATAGATGGAGAAAGCGCCATTGCTCATGCCACTGAGGATGTGTTCAAGGCCTATGATCTAGACGGCGACGGCTTCATCACCCGCGAAGAGTGGATGGGCGCGGATATCGTCTTTGATGCCTTAGACGCCAACCACGATGGCAAAATCACTCCCCAGGAAATGGCGGCCGGACTTGGTGCGGCATATCTTGCCAAAGCCTAAGCCTTAAGACGAATTAGGCAGGGCTTTGCTCTATCTGCCGCCGCAGGGTGTCGTCTAACGAACCTGGGGTGCGTGGGGAAAGAACCCTTGTTACGCGAAAGGCGATCGCCCTCAGAGGAGCGATCGCCTTTCGCAGTGTTGTAGAAGTAGATGGACAAACCTAAACTAGATTTACGAAACGCTATGGGCTCACAACTTAGTGAACCGCTCAGCAGACCATGAGAAGCTTAGGGCAAGTCGAGGCTACGACTTATTCAAGAAGCCTTGCACTTGCCGAAGTGCTGCCTGTGCAATGTTATATCCTGCCCAGCTTGCCGCCAAGATCACAGGTAACAGAACCACAACGATACGCCAGTCCATCTCAGATCCTCCCTAAAGATTTATAAAAACCTCTCATATTTATACATTATGGTCTCTTGCTTCATTTGACGCAATTTAGTTACAGTTTTTTGCGATCGCTCTATCCAGTTGTTTCTGTAGGCATCTGGGCGATCGCCCGATTGCTGTCACCCTACAGCTGCTTCGTAACATTTATGAGAAAAGATTTGATATTCAGGCACCGTTATGCTGCTTATCCCTCAACAGGGATTAGCAAAACCCTAACAAATTGCCCTGTCGCTGAAACTCATCCACGATGAGCAAACTCTGTGTGTGTCAGGAGCACTCTGTTTCCGCAGAGGATTCCGCTACGACGGGAGAGAACCCCAGTTCTGTGCTCGTGCCCGCATGCACCCGCGCTAGTTGAGCATAGCGCTTGGCATGCTCAATTAAGTGGTCAGCTTCTTCTTGGGAGAGCGATCGCACCACCTTACCCGGAACGCCCAGAACGAGCGATCGCGCTGGCACATCTTTAGTCACCACTGCCCCCGCGCCAATGATGCTGCCTGCACCCACCCGCACCCCATCCAGCACAATCGCCCCGATGCCAATTAAACAGCCCCGCTCCACATAGGCACTGTGAATCACAGCCCGATGCCCCACCGTGACATAGGGCTCTAGCACGGTGGGTTGCCCCGGATCCCCATGCAGCACTGCGCCATCCTGCACATTGCAGCATTCCCCCAGCACAATCTGCTCGACATCGCCCCGCACCACAGCGCCGTACCATACGCTGACCTCTGCAGCCACCGCTACGCGCCCAATCACCGTTGACGTGGGGGCTACAAAAGCCGCTTGT
>JBGTOF010000170.1:0-24570 GCA_041742695.1 Elainellales cyanobacterium
AATTTGGTGCGCTTTAACCTGATTACGAATGCTGGAAACAATATTCGTGAATCCCTAGGCACCCAAATCATGCGCGACTTAGCGCAGATTGGCATCACGGTAGATTTTCGCCCGGTGGCGTTTAACACGTTGGTCAACCGCCTCAACGATACGCTCGATTGGGATGCTCACCTTATTGGCTTTACAGGGGGGGGTGTGGAGCCTAATTCGAGCGCCAACATCTGGTCGATTAATGGAACCCTGCATGTGTTTAACCAGAACCCGTCGGCGAATGATTTAGAGGGCCGGGTGATCTACGATTGGGAGCAGGCGATCGCCAATCTCTATATCAGGGGAAGTCAAGAACTTAACGAAGATCGCCGTCGCGAAATTTATAGCGAAGCCCAGCAGCTAGTGCAAGAAAACCTGCCGTTCATTTATCTGGTGAATCCATTGGCGCTGTCTGCCGTGCGCAATAAGGTGCAAGGGGTGCAGTTTTCGGCGCTGGGCGGCGCGCAGTGGAACCTGTATGAACTGCAAATTGAGCCTTAGCTCGGTGGTTGGATCATCGGCCTGAAGGGATTGGCCTGAAGGGATTGAGCCATAGAGGCTATGCCTGTTGCAGGCCACCGATTTTGGGAATGCTTAAAACGATGCCTCTTAGCACTGCGGCCCAGCACACTAGGCCGTAACACTGGGCCATAACATTGGGATAAAGGCGTAGGCGGGCAGGGTTTAGAGCAACTGGGCAGGATTTTAGGAGAAACCGATGATGAATGGCATGATGCAGGTCATGGCTCAATCCATGATGGTGGGATTAGTGGCAGGGGCGATCGCCGCGAGTCCTCGTCCAGCAGTGGCAAATGTGCGAGTTCCCGTCAACCAGATGACCAGTCAATTGCGGCAGCAGACGCGTCTGCCCATCATGCTGCCCGATGTGATTCCAGGAACGACGGATTTGCTGTACTTCAGTGCAGTCGGGAACGCCAGTGAATACACGCTGAATATTGACTATCGCTCTGACTGTGGGGGGGCAGCGGCCTGCAGCTTTGGCGGGCTGATTGCGTTTCAGGGAGGCGTGTTTGAAGACCCTGAGAGGGTGGTGCCCGGAGAAATTATTGAGTGGGTGCAGTTGGCAAACGGCGTGACCGGGCAGTATCAATACTATTGCGGCGTGGACTGTACAGCGCTGATGTCGTGGCAGGTGCAGGGCGTGCTTTACAACGTGTATCTCAAAGATGGGCGGCTAGAAGATGTGGTAGCGATCGCCAACGGCGCAATTGCGGCTGGGTTTCGCTAGCGGGTGCGACTGATAACGGCGATCGCCCCGCCCCCCGGGGGGCCTTGGTGTTCGCTGCCGCCGGAGATGTAGACCATCGGGTCGCCCACGACAGAGGCCACCACGGCGCCCACAACCGCCCGCGCCATGCGGGTGTGGCTGATATCTGAGTCATCTAGCATGGTGTGACGGCGGTTTAGGATCATCCCTCTCGGATCCGCTTCAGCTTTGGCAAACACATTGACGATACGCTCTAGCGGCTGCTGGGTTTGGGCGATCGCCGCTTTAACCGCGTCTACATCGAGCGCATGCTGCATCACGCTATGACCGATGACACACCCGCTGGCCGAGTGGGGGGCATTGCCCAGCACCAAAATTTCGCAGTTGAGCAGCTCAACCCCGGCAGAAGCAGACGCCACCGCAGAGTAAAGGTCATCATTCTGGCAAATCACATCGGCGGTCACCTCGTCGGGAGAGAGTTCGCCTAAGGCGATCGCCACACCCAGCGCCGACGCGCCGCGAGAATAGGCCATCGATTTGTAGCTGTCGCTGAGGGCGGCAGTCTCTGTCGCCTGAGCGCGGCGGCTGGCGGTCACCAGCGGACACTTTACCTGGACAAAATGCACCTGCTCTGGGGTAAGACCGGCTTGGGCGATCGCCGCCGTCGTGCCTACGGCAACCTCGTGCACCATCGCCAGCGTGCCAATCTCAGCAGGCGCAAAGTCGCGGGTGTGATGAACGCCCAGCACCAAGCCCCAACCTCGCGCGGCATCGGGAGCCGCGTCTTCTCGGGCAAAGACAGTGAGATGGGGACTGATAACCCCCTCGGTGCCACCCGACATGACATAGATAATGCGCTGGGCAGCCGAGGCTCCAATGTGCTGAGCGAGATAAGTCTTGAGGCTTTGCACCGCAAACCCGCGGGTAAAGTCGTTGACGCAGCCATTGCCCTCGGTTTTACCCAAAATTGCCACAATGGCAGCCGGGTCTAGCTTGCCCGCCTGCACCAATGCCGCCAACCCGCTCACGTCATCAGGGCCAGCTTGCGAAATTTTGAAGACCTTAACGTTCACCAGCCAACTCTCCCAAGCGTTCTACCAAATCGTCATCCCAACATAATGAGCTGGGCAAGCTCAGTCGCTCCGCCTAACCTGCGATTTTTGTGAACTTTACCAGGTTTGTGGACCTTCTGAACAAAATTTCGAGATTAGATTTCCATCAGCTCATATCACTCTCGAACCGGTAATGCCAGGTTGACAGGTTGGGAAGGTGTCAGGGCACTGTGCAACGAGTCTGAGCCTGTCCCCACCTCACACTAGGCTAGGCAAATTGGCGTTCGGTGGCGTATTCTCGCTCGTAGCGGGCGATCGCCGGGTCTTGCATTAACAGGTCGAGCAGCAGCGCCGCTGTCCAAGAAAAATTGGCTGATCCCAGCCCCTTGCCAGTATCCGGGTTGAAGTATTCATAGAATCCACTACGCTCCACCAGTTCAATGCTGCACTGCCGCAGCCATCGCGCTTCGGCCTCATAGCCATAGTGACGCAACCCCTGGCTTAGCAACCAGTTGAGATTGATCCACACGGGGCCACGCCAGTAGCGGTTGGGGGAAAAGGCAGCATCGGCGCGGCTGCAGGTGGGTACGCCCCAGCATTGGGTCGTGGTGAAGGAGTGAGCAAGCAATGTTGTGACCATGTGGGCCGCCTGATTTCCTGAAGGAATGCGGCCATAGAGAGGCGCAAAGCCTGCGGCTACTGCGGCGGGGATGGGTTCCTCGGCCACCAGGTCGTAGTTTTGATATAGCCCCAGCTCAGGATTCCACAATTTTTGGTTGAGGGCGATCGCCGTGGTGTGAGCCCACGCCTCGAACGGAGCAGGGTCGTGATGCAGCAATTGGGCGATCGCCGCCAAGTCACGGTTGGCCTGCACCAGCAACGTATTAAAGAGAACATCCTGCACCATAAAGGGGCACTGCGTCTGGATCCGCGCCTCGTTATAGGCAGCAGCCCTTGCCTGCACCAGCAAATAGACATAGCGGTCGTAGTCGCTATTGCTAGGACGATTGGCCATGCTCACTTCGTGAATATCCACCCGCTGATAAGCAGGGAGATCATCCAGGGTCAAATCGATGCGCGCCATCGCGGCATCCCATAGAGGCGAGTTATCTTGCCCCGACTCCCAGGGGTGTCGCACATACACGAGCCCATCCTTATCGCGGTTGCGCTCCCGGTAGAGATAGCCGTGCCAAGCAACTAATTGAGGAAATAAATCTCGCAAAAAGGCAAGCGCCTGAGCGGGATCACTGGCATGGCGGTAGATATGGAGTGCGGCGGTAGCGTGCACCGGCGGCTGGATAATGCCAGAGGTAGCGACGGCTTGAGGGGCATCGGACGATCGCTCGGCCTGCCAATAGTCTGGGCCCGGGAAATAGGCCCCAACTAACCCCGGACGAAAGACGATGTGGGGCAACAGCCCATTCTTCCATTGCCCCCGAAAGAGCGATCGCAACTCTTGCATCGCCCGAGCCGGGTCATAGTGGGCATAGCCCATCGCGATAAATGCCGAATCCCAACTCCACTGGTGAGGATAAAGCCGCGGGGCTGGCTTGGTAGATGATCCGGTCCAGTTTTGGCTGAGCACACCCTTCGCTTGATGAACCAGGGATAGATGGCGATCGAACATAATGTGTTGTATTTTTGTGGGAACGTTTGGCAGGATGCCTGTAGGGCGAACGGGGCGGCGGCGTGAGGCGACTGCAGCGATGGCTTGCACGACAGATAAAAGTATCAATAACTACACTTCTTGTATTTTGGCAGATCGAAAAAGGCTGAGACAGGCGGGACTGCCAGGAGTTTTGGGAGACAGTGGTGAATCCACCAAAACTCATCAACTTGAGGTGAAAATGTCATGATTCGCAGATACTCAGGGAATTTTAGCCCCTTGCATCCAAACCGCGTTCGCCGCTGATATAAGGTTCAAAGTTTATTATTTACTGCGGTAGAACTGCGGTCTACCGACCTTGACTAGAATGAGTTGTTGCCGATTTTAACGATGATGTTTCGATAGGTGATGATTTGTTAATCATTTTTACTGACTTGGATGGAACCCTTCTAGAGCCCGAAAACTATCGCTTTGATGCGGCAGAGTTGCTGCTCCTGTCTCTCAAGACGCAGCAGGTTCCTGTTATTCCAGTCACCAGCAAAACACGGCTTGAGGTCGAGCATCTGAGGCAAATCTTGAGTTCAACTGATCCCTTTGTGGTCGAAAACGGCAGCGCCGTGATGGTAGAACGAGACGACGATCGGTTCTCAATTCCTGCGACTCACTCCGTCGCGCCTGATTCAGGGCAGGCAAGTTATCAGCTCCTACAACTGGGCTGCTCCTATGCGCAGGCACGGCAGGGGCTGCAAGCAGTGGCGATGCAACTCGGCACGACGCTGCAAGGCTTTGCAGATCTGGGAGAGGCGGAGGTAGAACGCCTGACCGGATTGCTGCCTGATGATGTCAAACGAGCGCGGGCGCGTGAGTTTAGTGAGCCGTTTGTAACCCCTCGTCACATTCCGCCGGAGCATGTGGAAGAAGTGGTAGCGAGCCAAGGGTTTCGGGTAGTACTCGGCGATCGCTTTTCCCATTTGATTGGCCCCCATGCGGGCAAGGGGCATGCTGTCCGTGCGCTGACCCAGCACTTCCAATCGCCCGCTTCAGAATCGGTCACCACAATTGGTTTGGGCAACAGTCCCAATGATCGCGAAATGCTAGAGGCCGTCGATATGCCCATTATTGTGCCCGGGCGCAATGGCCCTCACCCAGGTTTGTTAGGAAAAGACTGGGCGATCGCCCCATTTCCGGGTGCTAAGGGCTGGGCAGAGGCCATCACCAGCGTTCTGAAAACAGGTATTGCCACGGCGCAAAGACCGTCCTCCTAAACGTGTCTTGGTTTGGTCGCAGCCTGTTGACCCAAGTCACGGCGAGAGCGAGCAAAGCCCGTTCCGATTAATCCGTTAGCCGTTGCAGATAGCGTTCAATCAGCAAGATCGCCACAATATCGTCGATGGGGCGAGAGATGCTGCGGAGCCGCTGCGGCACCCACTGCTGCACCCCTTGAGGAGGAAACATTTGCCAATAGCGATCCCGTGCTTCTAGGGTGCTGTAGCGTTCATCCACCAAAATAATTCGCAGGGGATCGGGGAGTTCGGTCTGCAGTCGGGCTTTCCACTGCTTAGCCGTGGTTTGATCGCCCATGACCAACAGTGAAATTGGGTACTGCTGCTGAAGCTGCTGGATGATGGCGATCGCCTCTGTGGCAGGCACGACTTGATGCAGCAATAGCCGCCGATCTAGCCCCATTACCGCAACGCCGCACTTCAATCGACCGGGGTCAAATCCAAGAATCACGGGCTGAGGAATGGTCAGGGGTGCCGTCTCCATTATGGGGTTTCCTCGCCGTTGCCGCCATTAGGGACGTTGATCGTATTGGTGCTAAACCGGGGTAAACCGCCCTGCACCGCCACTAGAGCTAAGTTTGCAGGCCCAGCAGTAAAGATAGGCTCAGAGGCGATCGCCTGCAAGCTAACCGGTTGATTGAGCGATCGCACCTGACGAAAGAATTCAACCACCGTTTCGGTTTGACCATCTGCAATCTGAATGCTGTCACCCAGTAACCCTGCCTGCCGCAGTCGAAACTGCGCCGTACCAATCAAGCGATTAAACTCCTCAACCAGCGCTTCATCCCCAACCTGCTGAGGGTTCGTCGAGGCGGCTGCCACCACCGCTCCTAATGGAAACAACAGTTCATTGGGGGCAGCCGCCACAAATACCTGAATACACTCCTCACCGGCTAGCACACAGGGCTCTCCGATAACGTAGTTCCCAGCCGAGAGAATACGAACAACATATTCTTCCCCACTTTGCAGCTGGTTGATCAACTGATCCACTTGCCCTACCGTAATCTGCAAAACCTGCTGCGACACGGTCAGGGTGCCCGGACGAATGCGTTGGGCAGCGGTGCGGTTGGCCTCTATAAGCAGCTGCTCAACGGCCTGAGGCGCTGCTGCAGGCGACACCACCCGCACCACCCCCGACGCCAACGCTTGGTTGCGTAGCAGCGCCACACTGCCCTGACGCAAGCCCTGAAACTCGCGCTCTAGCAGCAGCACCTCCTGCTCCAAGACTAGGCGCTGCTCCTCTAGGTCACTCAGCTCTGCTTCTCGTTCAGCAATGCGGCGATCGCGCTCGGCTATTTCTTCTTCTCGCTGGCTTACTTCTCGCTGGCGATCGCGCCGTAGCTCTGCAATCTCAGCCCGCAGTTGATTCGCTTGCCCAGACACGCCCCGCAACACGGCTTGCGCCTGCAAAAAATTGGATTCTACCTGTTGCAGCTGCGATTCAGTCGTGCCCAGCTGCGATTCAGTCGTACGCAGCTGATTTTCTATCAACTCCCGTTGCACACTGACTTCATCTAACTGGCGATTGGTGCGTGATAGTCGTCGCTCTGCCAAGCGTTGCTCTTCTAAGGCCGTGTCTAAGTTTTGCTGAATATCTTGCTGCTCAAGGCGGGCATCAACCACTGCACCTCGCGCCTCTTCCAAGTCTTCCTGAATGCTTTCTAACTCAAACACACCCGTCCGCAGTTGGTCATCAATGGCAAATAGAATGCCGAAGGTCATCGCCGAAATCACAATCCCCGTGATAATCGTGATCAGGGTCGCGGTTTGGCGGGGGCGCAAGTTAAATAAGCTGAGGCGAGCTTTTCCCACTCGCGTCCCTAGGCGATCGCCCACGGTTGCCAGCACCCCCCCCAGCACTAAAATTGCCAAAATTAGACCTAGAGCCGTGGTCATCGGCGATTACGTGCAACTCAGATACAGCGTACTGTATTCTGCCATGAGTTCAGTCGCCCCTGAGTTCAGAGTTCCCTCTAGATCCAGATGTTTTCTTGCTTTCTACAGAGATACCCATCGCTGTAGGGCTAACCATAGTTAATGGGAACCTTTCCCCAGCAAAGGTTCCGCAACATAGCACGCTTTAATGTCAAGCCAATTTCAATAAACTCAATAAATCAATAAAGCAGAGTATTGCGATAGCGTAGGGGACAAATCGACTGGGTTGCTCATCGTTACTACCCTAAAACCAGCGCAAATTCGATAGCGTTGGTTCAGCCTCACGCTGCGGAGCTGAAATAACGCTAAACTTCTATGCTTGCGACGCTGGCAAAACGGTTTAATGAATCTGCCGAATTGACATTAGAACAGCTTTTACAGAGGGTGATATGCCCTTTCCTGTGAGACCCCAGAGATAAACTGATGAAGCCTTGCTGGCCCTGCCACATAGCAAGAGCGCCTGCTTATTGGTAGGTCACTCTCTTCTGATGCAGGCCAACTCCTCAGCCCTAGCTTAGTCTCGTCGGTTTAGCTGTTACTTTCAGCTCACCACAGCCATAGGCTAGGTAAATTGCTGGCTCAGCGCGACGGGGTTGTAGACGGTTATTTTTTTCTTATGGATAGAAATCATATTGTCGGAGCGCAGGTCGCCCAATAATCGCGTCACCGTGACTCGGGTAGACCCAATCGCTTCGGCGATCGCCTGATGCGACAGCTTGAGATCAATCATGATGCCCTCAGAAGTCGGTACGCCAAAATCGCGACAGAGGATCAGTAAAAAACTTACCAATCGCGATCCCATGTCTCGATGGGCCAAAGTTTCAATCATCATCTCGGTTTGCAAAATTCGAGATGATAGCCCCTTCAGCATCAATAGGCTCAGATCAGGGTTATCTTGCAGTGCCTTTTCTACCTGCTCAATGGGGATCGACAACAGCTCCACCGGCGTAAAAGCGACTGCGTGGTAAAAGCGGTCAGCCCGCTGCCCCGTAATCAGCGATAGTACCCCAAATACGCTGTTTTCGCGCAATAGAGCTACCGTGATTTCCTCCCCGGCTTCATACACCCGCGACAGTTTCACGGCTCCCTTTAAAAGGAAGTAAACGCGCTCTGCCGGATCCCCCGGAAAGAAGATTGTTTTCCCTCGCTCAAACGCCTCCACCATCGGCGGGAAAACGCCCCCGCTGAGTTGACGGAATACATCGGCTAACGGCTTATCTTGTACCACAACCATACCTTTTTGCCTGCTCAGAACCCCTGAAAGTCAGCCAATCAAAATCGTCTAGCAGCGTGCAGGAATCATATATCAGCTCAATTCAATGATGTTGTGTGGACAGTTCGCGTTACTAGCCATCTACACAAAAGGATTGATGTTGCCCAATAGTACGACCCGCTTCCGATTCATCTCGCGGTCTCACGTTGTTTAAAGCTGTCAGGCTTGGCAGGTATAAAGTCACCGCATCTGCCTATAACGTTCATGCTAAGACAACAACCGTTTAATGTTTAATGATGAGATTTTGACTTTAGAACACTTAAACTAAGTTTAAGAGAGTTTTTTGTATCAGATATTACATAAGTGAATTGGAGTGCTTCAAGTTATACCAATCTTTATGATTGATGGTTCATGTGGGCGGCCAGCAGAACGGGTTTCCTTAGGGTTGCCGGCTTTTTGGTCAGTCCCCCCTATCCTTCGATCCCCTTTTTCAGTATTCTGATTTCGCTTGCCCAGTGCCAATGTGTGCTGGGGGTGAGCGATCGCCCCTTACCCTGTGCTTGCGATCCACTCCGCCCTTGACTAATCCTTAATTTATCCATGCTGAACCTAACCGGAAAACGCGCCCTCGTCACAGGCATCGCCAATAATCGCTCGATTGCCTGGGGCATTGCTCAACAACTTCATGCCGCCGGAGCCACCCTGGGTATTACCTACTTGCCTGACGAAAAGGGCAAAATGGAAAAAAAAGTAGCAGAGCTGGTAGACTCCCTTCAACCCAGCTTGTTTTTGCCCCTTAACGTGCAAGATGATGCCCAAATAGACAGCGCCTTCAACACCATTCGAGACCAGTGGGGGCAGATTGATATCCTGATTCACTGTCTGGCGTTTGCCAATCGCGATGACCTCAGCGGTGACTTTAGCGCCGTATCTCGCGATGGATTTAATCTGGCGCTGGATGTTAGCGCCTATTCTCTAGTGCAGTTGTGCCACGCGGCCAAGCCGCTGATGACGGAGGGTGGCGCTATTGTCACCATGACCTATTTGGGCGGGGTGCGGGTGGTGCCCAACTACAACGTCATGGGTATCGCCAAGGCTGCCTTAGAAATGAACGTGCGCTACTTAGCTGCAGAACTGGGCTCTCAAAATGTACGAGTCAACGGCATTTCTGCTGGGCCGATTCGCACACTGGCCTCGTCTGCGGTGGGAGGCATTCTCGACATGATCCACCACGTAGAGGCGATCGCACCCTTGCGCCGCACAGTCACCCAGACTGAAGTGGGCAATGCAGCTGCCTTCCTCTGTAGCGATCTGGCGAGTGGTATCACCGGGCAAATTCTGTATGTGGATGCAGGCTACGAAATTATGGGCATGTAAGCAGGGTTGAACCTCCGACAGATTCCCCGCTGTGTAGCCCGAACGAAAGGGGTTCAAGGACTGCAATGTCACTGCAAGCCTGAGAAACAGCCGAATACGCCCCTCCTACAGTCCAGTAGCATCCTCTACCGGGCTTGAACCGTTGGTTTAACAGCTATAACCGGAGGTTGCCCCCAGCGATAGCGACAGTCCCGTGCAAAAGCACGGATAGGAGACAGACAGGAGTCGGACAGGAGTTGGCATAATAGAAGCTCATGGTTTTATGGAACTCTGCCCTATGCAAACCCGCGACCCCATTGTGACGCCTGCTTCGACGAGTGCCACTCCCCAGCCTCTACATGGATCTTCGGCCCGAATTGCGACCGTGAGCCGCAAGACAAAGGAAACTGACGTCACCGTGAGCGTAAACCTCGATGGACAGGGGCGCTGTGTTGCAGAGACAGGAGTCCCGTTTCTGGATCACATGTTGGATCAGATTGCGTCTCACGGCTTGCTGGATCTGGAGGTGCAGTCGGTTGGGGATATTCATATCGACGACCACCATACCAATGAAGATGTGGGGATCACGTTGGGGATGGTGCTGGCAAAGGCCTTGGGCGATCGCAAAGGAATTACCCGCTTCGGCCACTTTGTAGCACCGCTAGATGAGTCACTGGTGCAGGTGGCGCTCGATTTTTCTGGGCGGCCCCACTTAAGCTATGGGTTACAGATTCCAACTCAGCGGGTGGGCACATACGACACCCAGCTCGTGCGGGAGTTCTTTGTGGCGGTGGTAAACCATTCTCAAATGACGCTGCATATTCGCCAGCTAGACGGCATCAACTCTCACCACATTATCGAGGCGACGTTTAAGGCCTTTGCCCGAGCAATGCGGATGGCGTTAGAAATTGATCCCCGACGTGCAGATGCGATCCCCAGTTCAAAGGGCGTGCTTTAGCCATGCTGAATCCGGTGACGACGGTGCCTCGATCACAGCCGGCTTGGGGTCGTGCAGTGCTGCAGCCTGCCATTGAGTTTGCGTCTACCGTGTTGCCGGTGCTTGAGGGCGAAATTCCCGATAGGCTGCAAGGTGTGCTCTACCGCAATGGCCCAGCGCGGCTAGAGCGAGGTGGGCAACGCATGGGCCATTGGTTTGATGGGGATGGGGCCGTGTTGCGGGTTCAAATTCAACCGGGACGGGCGATCGCCACCTATCGCTATGTGCACACGGCGGGATATGACGCAGAAACCACGAGCGATCGCCTGCTCTATGCCAACTATGGCAGCACTCCTCCGGGCCCATGGTGGGAACGGTTTGGCAAGCCAATAAAAAACGTAGCAAATACGTCAGTGCTGGTGATGGGCGATCGCTTGCTGGCGTTGTGGGAAGGGGGCGCGCCCCATGCATTAGATTTGGAAACCCTAGAGACGCTCGGAGAGGCACCGCCCGAGGGGGTCAGCCCTCAACCCTATTCCGCTCATCCCAAGCGGGATGCCGCCAGCGGTGAAGTCTACAACTTTGGCATTGAGTTTGGTCGGCAGGCGCGGCTGCATCTCTTTCGGCATGGGGCAAATGGACGGGCGATCGCCACGGCTGCTCATGATCTTCCGGGCATTCCATTAATCCACGACTTTGCGCTGGTGGGTCGCTACCTGGTTGTGCTGGTGCCGCCCGTGCGACTGCAGCCGCTGCCGGTGCTGCTGCAGTTCAAAAGCCTGTCGGATGGGCTGACCTGGCAGCCTCACGAAGGCACGCAGATTTTGGTCTTTGATCGAGATACACTGGCGCTCGTAAGCCGAGCTGAAGCAGAACCCTGGTTCCAGTGGCACTTCGGCAATGGTGCAGAAGAGGCGGATGGCACCCTGCGGCTGACGCTCGTGCGCTACGCTGATTTTCAGACAAATCAGTATTTGCAAGAAGTGGCCAGCGGCACCACTCAAACGCAGGCGAAAGGCACCTATGTCCAACTGCGGCTCAATCCTCACACCGGTCACGTGGTGGCGTCAGAAACACTTGTGGATGTCGGATGCGAGTTCCCGACGGTGGCAAATGCCTGTATGGGACAGCCTTGGCGTTATAGTCACCTGGCCCTGCATCGACCCGGTGGGCTGGAGCGAGGCGATTTGTTTGGGGTGATCGCCCGCTACGACCATCACGCTCAGACCTACGCCACGCTAGACTGCGGCGACCATCGCTATCCGACAGAACCGCTGCTGGTCTCGGATCGTGGCAACAGTGATGTTGAGCAGGGGTGGTTGCTCACGGTGGTTTATGATGGCGATCGCCACCAGAGCGAAGTATGGATTGTAGCGAGCGATCGCCTAGCCGATGGCCCCATCTGCCGCCTACAGCTGCCTCAGGTCGTGCCACCGAGCTTCCATGGCACCTGGCATACCAGCTAAAGCTAGCTCACTCGTAAAGAATGAAAGCCCTCCACGCAGGATTAATCGATCCCGTCAATCCTGAGTAGAAAGAAACTATGCTAATTCACTTGCCACCAGCCTAGCCCTGGCCCGATGAACCGCACCACCACCCAATACACCACCAACAGACCAATGCCAACCCAGGCACCTTTTGTGCTGAGGTTCACAAACTGTGCGGCCTGAGATTTCTTGATCGGTAACCACGGATAAACGGTACCCTCTTGCCCATACTTGTCGCCCAGTGCTTCTTTGCGCCGTTTTGAGTCGCCCATAGCTGATGCTCTACATCCATTACGCTGCGTTACGAGTTGATGATGGTAGTCCGAGTGATGACGGTGCAGCAGAGCCCCACACGCCCCTGACCTACGGTATGACTACCACCGTTTTCGATCATATCGTCTGGGCTAGGGGGGATTGAGTCTGCTTAAAATCTCGTCAAACTCTCGTAGGGTTCTGGGCTGAATCAACCTCAAAGGCGATCGCCCCTACACATACTCAGATCTTGCACTCTCCCAACACTCAAAACAGTCTTACCCGACAAGCTCAGACAGACCTATCCAGTCGATCAGCCGAAACATACGCTACACTGATGAACGGCAAGATGGTGTGATGCCATGGTGCGGTTCAACGCGGCTGTTTAGTACGGCGCAGCAGGTAAGTGGGGGTACCCGCTTTTTTTATTTCTGTTTTTATTCTTTTGTTATGGCGCATCCTCTCGTCCCCCTTATTCTCGAACTGGCGACTCCCGTTGCCGATTCCCTCGATCTTGAGGTGGTGGCAGTGGTGTTTCATACCAACCAGAATCCGCCGGTGCTGCGGGTCGATGTATGTGGTCGTCAGCGGGATACAGGCCTTGAGGATTGTGAACGCATGAGCCACGCGTTAGATGCGGTGCTCGACGAAGCCGACGCCATTCCTGATGCTTACGTTTTAGAGGTCTCTAGCCCAGGGATTCCTCAATCTCTTACCACTGATCGAGAATTCACGTCATTCAAAGGATTTCCGGTGGCGGTCTCCACCACCGAAGCCGTGAAGGGCCACACTATCTGGAATGGGCTGCTGATTCGACGCGACGATGAGGCCGTTCACATCAATCGCAAAGGAAGGGCGATCGCCCTTCCGCGCCATCTGGTAAAACAGGTGCAGCTCACCAATGGTGAGGAGCCCTGACTTGATTCCCTGGCTCAAGCCTCTTGCCACTGCATTTTTCTGACCATCATTCCATGTTCCATTGGAACTGTTCAATCGGATGCAGTAGGGGCGCAGACGCATCCTGGCACACCAAGCCCTCACCAGTCCCTGCTGATCACGAACTCGCTAACAATTAAATAGCTACGGAGGCTAAAACCAAATATGTCCATGGTTACCCTACCTGGTCTACGGGAACTCATCGAAGGCATCAGCCGCGATCGCAACTTGCCCAAAACTGCTGTGCAAGCTGCCCTTAGAGAAGCCCTGATCAAAGGCTACGAGCGCTACCGTCGAACCAACCGCCCAGATATCGCTACGTTTGACGAAGAATATTTCATCAACTTTGAAGTTGAACTAGACATTGATGACGAAGGGTTTCGCGTACTCGCCACCAAAACCATCGTCGAAACCGTTGAGAATCCTGATCATCACATCGCCTTAGAAGAAGTGCAGGAGGTCGCTCCAGAAGCTCAACTGGGTGATACGGTGGTGCTCGATGTGACGCCTGAGCAAAACGAATTTGGGCGAATGGCGGCGATTCAGACCAAGCAAGTGCTCGCTCAAAAACTGCGGGATCAACAGCGCAAGCTGATCCAAGAAGAATTTCAAGAACTGGAATCGACGGTGCTTCAGGCGCGGGTGCTGCGGTTTGAGCGGCAGTCGGTGATTATGTCTGTTAGCAGCAGTTTTGGGCAGCCCGAGGTCGAAGCAGAATTGTTAAAGCGCGACCAGCTTCCTAATGACAATTATCGCGCCAACATGACGTTTCGCGTCTTGCTAAAGCGAGTGTCGGAGGGGTCACATCGGGGGCCACAACTACTGGTGTCGCGGGCGGATGCCGGGCTCGTGGTAGATTTATTTGCCAGCGAAGTGCCCGAGATTGAAGACGAAGTAGTACGAATCGTGGCTGTAGCACGAGAGGCCAATCCCCCCTCGCGCTCGGTGGGGCCTCGCACCAAAATTGCAGTCGATACCGTTGAGCGGGACGTGGATCCGGTGGGGGCTTGCATTGGTGCCCGGGGATCGCGAATTCAAGCGGTCGTAAATGAGCTGCGCGGCGAGAAAATTGACGTAATTCGCTGGTCACCCGACCCTGCAACCTACATTTCCAATGCACTAAGCCCCGCTCGGGTAGAGCAAGTTATTTTGGTAAATCCCGACGAGCGCCAGGCGCATGTGCTGGTACCAGATGATCAACTCAGCTTGGCGATTGGCAAAGAAGGCCAAAACGTGCGCCTGGCAGCGCGGCTAACAGGCTGGAAGATTGACATCAAAGATGCCTCTAAGTATGACTTTGAAGCTGAAAACCGAAAAATGGCAGATCTGGCTGAAGCCCGTCGATTGGCTCGAGAGGAGGAGCAGCTAGCTCGAGAGAAGGAGCAACTGGCTCAAGAGGATGAGCAGCTCTATTGGGAAGAGATAGCAGCGGAGGAGGCAGAAGAAGCCAGGCTAAAGGCAGAGCTAGACGAAGAAGATATGCTAGATGAGCCCATGGAAGAGGCGTTAGCCCCATTGGCAGAAGCAGACGCTGCCCCAGAACTCGATACTGAACCTGCGGAAGAGCTTGCGAGCGACCCCGCGATTGCATCTGAGCCAATGGCCGCGTCTGTAGAGGAGAGTGAGGGAGATGAAGCGGCGATCGCCCCCGATAGCGCCCTCTCTCTCAACGAAGCCGATGAAGCAGAAGACTCCAGCGATGCAGTGGCAGAAGCGGGCGATGTCGAGGAGCCATTGGCGTGATAGTGACTCAGCGTCTCATTTCAAGCGTGCGATAATTCTGACGAAGCTAGGAGTGTAGCGGGCTAGACCATACCCGCTATACTCCTGGCTTCAATCTCGTGGATCTTGAGGGCCTTGTTAGTGAGCAGTGGGTTCTTCGTGCAACTGCCAAAGTTGGGCAAGGCGGCTGATGGATTGAATGTTGTGAAACCTCTATGCAATGAGGGCTTCACAACATCAACCCGTATCTCAAGTGCCAAACAATACATCCCATTGGCGTGGGTCAGTCAGCGCAACTGGCGCAATGTCTTGTCCTTTCTATACTTGGGGCTTTAGTTGTTCCCACGCTCCTAACCCCACACAGCCGTAAGTCGGAGAATTTATGTTATGAATCCTAACCATCGACGGTGTGCAAGCTGTCGCAGCATTGCTCCTAAAGAGAACTTCTGGCGGATTGTGCGAGTTTATCCGTCGCGGACGATACAATTGGATGAAGGTGCAGGCCGTTCGGTTTATATCTGCCCTCAAGTAAGCTGTCTTAAAGCAGCTCAGAAGAAGGATCGACTGGGGCGATCGCTCCGGGCACCTGTTCCTCCTCAAATCTATGAGGCGCTGTGGCAACGTATTACGACGGGCAATAGTGGTTCTGACGAGGAATCGCGTTTAATGCCTAGTCAGCGGCCTCAAGCCTGAGAGATTACACTAAGGAGGGTGATAAGCGTATGACTGGACTACGATGAGTGGGCGATCGCCGCTTTCCTCTCCGTTGCAGGTCAGGATCTAGCTGACTCCACTAGCTCTGTGATTTAGCAAGTCTTGCTAGATTGTAATTTCACCTCAGGCTGAGCCATATAGTGCGTTGCAGACTAGTTTGCTGCTGATTTAGCTTCAATCACGAAGGTAGAATAATTTGTGGAATAGCACGCCCTCGGCGTTGAAGCTAGATAGACAAGCCGACAGTAGGCGGATTATGCTTAATCTTCGGCATGTAGAGGTTCAGAAGGCTCAAAGTAGCGTGAGCCCCGTCTAACTGTCATGATAGAGGACGCCCAAGCGCATCTTAAGGGCGCTTAACTGCTGTATAAGCAGGTTGGTTTAGAGGAGACTCGTTATAATCAACCGAGAGCCATGTAGTTTTGGAAGGATTGAGTCACTGTGCGATGTAAAAGGTTCGCAGCTAGATCTATTACTGAGTACATGCTTAGGGTGAGCTACAGGTTTCAGTCGGCAGGTCAATCCGCAACACAGTCGCAGAATAGTTATCGTTTACGGTCACAGTACGGTCACATTGTTGTAGCTAGAAAAGTGGGTTGTTCTATGTAACAATCGGTCGGTGCAAAGAGGTTAGAGTGAATGAACAACGGCAAGGTTAGAATTTACGAGTTATCAAAAGATTTGAGTTTAGATAATAAAGGAATTTTGGATATCTGCGAACAATTGAACATTTCCGCAAAAAGTCACAGCAGTACAATTTCAGAGTCCGATGCCGATCGCATCCGTTCTGCTGCAAAGAACGTTGTTCCTCAATCTGTACCGTCCAAACCATCGCCGTCTTCATCTCACTCTTCCATGACCAAACCCCGGAAAGGTGCGCCAGAGCCACCTGTCAAGAAGCAAACTATTCTTGAAGTACGGCGGCATCGCTCAACTGGCGAAGCGCCAAAGCGTCCTGAGACTGCCACTCCTCCTCCAGCACCGACGAGCCCGAGTGCTGCGTCTGCACCAACGCCGTTAGCATCTCCACAGCGCCCGGTCAAGGTCAGCCGCGAGCAACCTGTGCAGCCTGTGGCTGAAGCGCCTGCGCCTGTGATAGACGAACCGCAGGTAGAAGAATCTCCTGTGCCTGCTGTGGCGCCCGAGCCTTATGAGCCTGCTGCGGCTCAGTTAGACGATCAACCACAAGAAATTGAACAGTGGTCGGCGGCAGCGCCTGAGCCTGAAGAGACGCCATCTCTGGTTGGGCCTCCCGTTAAGCCTCAAGCCAAGCGAGAGACGCTGTCTGAGACTCGACGCCCTGTCATCATCAAGAAAGCGGATCAGCCGCGTCGGGCTGAGTCAGGGACAGAAGAAGTACGTCGGTCTACGGTTAGAACGGGCGATCGCCCCATCAAGCCAGGGCAAATCCCGATCACCGAGGTGGATGACGAAACGAACTTGCGTCGTCCTAAGCCTGTGATCGAACTGCGCCGTAAGCCCACACGGCCTACTGGCCCAGAAGAGATCGACAACGACGACAAGACGCCACCCGAATTGATGGAGCCGCCTACACTTAACCTGAAGCGGCCCGAACGCCCTGTGCTGTCTAAGGGCTCCTCTAAACGCGGCAAAGATTGGGAAGAGGAAGATGATGAACAGGAAGGCGCCAAAGCCGCTAAGGGCGGCGTCAAGACCAAGCGTCGTAGCCTAATTCAAGATGATGAAGACATTGATTTAGATGAGGTGCTAGACGGCGATTCTGATGCTGCTGCCGCTGCCGCTGCGGTGAGTTTGTCACTTGCGCGTCCCCCTCGTCCTAAGAGTGCCCCGTCGAAGCCAACAGTGACTGCGGCTCCGTCCCGCAAACGATCCGGGCGCTCTGAATCTCGGTTTCAGCGACGCGATCGCCGAGAGCAAGAAAACATCAAGCAGCGACCAGAAATTATTACCCTTACGGGCGGGCTAACCGTGGCAGAACTGGCTGAAGCGTTGGTGCTGCCAGAGACTGATGTGATTAAGACCTTGTTCCTCAAGGGCATCATGACCAATGTGAACCAATTGTTAGATGTTCCAACAGCCACGATGGTGGCAGAAGAGCACGATGTATTGGTGAATACAGAGGCCGAGGAAGCCGAAGCCAAGAAGGTCACTGAGATGATTAGCTCTACTGACCTCGATTATCTACAGCGACGACCTCCTGTAGTGACAATCATGGGTCACGTGGATCACGGTAAGACCACGCTGCTAGACAGCATCCGCAAAACTAAAGTGGCTCAAGGCGAATCGGGTGGCATTACCCAGCATATCGGTGCTTACCACGTAGACATGGAGCACAATGGCAAGACAGAGCAGGTCGTCTTCTTAGACACACCGGGTCACGAAGCCTTTACAGCCATGCGAGCTCGCGGTACGCGGGTAACCGATATTGCCGTATTGGTCGTCGCAGCCGATGACGGTGTGCGGCCTCAAACTATTGAGGCCATTAGCCATGCTAAAGCGGCTGAGGTGCCCATTGTGGTAGCCATTAATAAGATCGATAAGGAAGGAGCTGAACCGGATCGGGTGAAGCAGGAGCTAATGCAGTACAACCTGGTACCAGAAGAGTGGGGCGGCGACACCATCATGGTGCCTGTGAGCGCTCTCAATGGGGATAACCTAGATACGCTGCTGGAAATGCTGCTGTTGGTCTCTGAGGTGGAAGACCTCTATGCCAACCCTGACCGCCCTGCCAAAGGTACGGTGATTGAAGCGAACCTCGATAAAGCGAAAGGCCCCGTGGCAACCCTGCTAGTTCAAAACGGGACTTTAAAAGTTGGGGATGTTTTAGTGGCTGGGCCAGTGCTGGGTCGTGTTCGCGCCATGATCGACGATCGAGGCAACCGGGTAGAATCGGCCACGCCGTCCTTTGCGGTTGAGGTGCTAGGTCTGAGCGATGTGCCTGCTGCTGGTGACGAGTTCGAAGCCTATACCGACGAAAAAGCGGCTCGGGCGATCGCCGACAAGCGCACAACCGAGGCTCGCCAGTCTCGACTCCAGCAGGCGATGGCGTCACGTCGGGTTAGCCTCAATACTATTTCTGCTCAGGTGCAAGAAGGAGACCTGAAAGAGCTCAACCTCATCCTCAAAGGCGACGTGCAAGGTGCCGTAGAAGCTATTCTGGCGGCCTTGCAGCAGCTCACGCAGGATGAAGTGCAAGTGCGAGTGCTGCTAGCGGCACCGGGCGAAATCACTGAAACAGACGTAGATCTGGCCGCAGCCAGTAATGCCGTTATCATCGGCTTCAATACGACATTTGCTAGCGGTGCACGCCGAGCGGCAGATGAGGCTGATGTAGATGTAAGAGATTACTCGGTCATCTATAACCTGCTTGATGACGTGCAGGCAGCCATGGAAGGGTTGCTGGAGCCAGAACTGGTAGAAGAGCCCTTAGGCGAAGTCGAAGTACGAGCCGTCTTCCAGATTGGCCGAGGCACAGTGGCAGGCTGTTATGTCAAGTCTGGCAAAGCTCAGCGCAATTGCCGCATTCGGGTGATGCGCGATGGTCAAGAAGTGTTTAACGGCGGTCTGGATTCCCTCAAACGGGTAAAAGACGACGTGAAAGAAGTCAATGCTGGTTACGAATGTGGCCTTGCATCAGATGACTTTAAGGAATGGAAAGAGGGCGACCTAATCCAGACCTACCGCTTGGCAACAAAGCGGCGTACTCTGACCATGTAAGAGTCAGAACCATTGATTTAAACTTAGCCAGAGAGGGGCACGCGATCTATTGTTCAGCGGCCTTTGCTCTGGCTTTTTTATTTCATTGGGTTGGGAATATTGAGACCGGGGAGCTGGTAAATTAATCATTTTTGTGGAATCCTCACATCGCCAGGATCCCACAAAAATATAGACCCGAATCTGTGCTGTAGGCAGTTTTCGAACTCACGTTTAGGCAAGACTGATCAATCCTGCTCTTGACAATCAACATTCTAGATAGGCCATGATGAGGGCTGACCATTAACCCATTGCGTTATTCCTTTCTCCATCTCTCTCTATGAAACTTCCAGCGTCCTGGGCATTGCCAGATCAGATCAAGAACCGCTTTGGGCAACGCAGTGTGGGCAAGCAACGGGCCATGGTTGCTGACGGGCACTTGCTGCTGGTATTGCACAAAGCGCCAAAGTTGGGCGATCGCACCCGCGAAGGCGCGCTTTTCTGGCGCAACCCCAACGGTGTGTGGGAAGCCAACGGCGGTAGCAGAGGGCTGCAGCCGCTGATTCGCCATGTCGAGGCTTATAACGAGGCCGAAGAACAGTTGCGCGATCGCTATGATCAGGCACAGGCAGCCAGCGATTATTTCGCCATTTTAGAGGCGATCGCCCCCCTCCGCCGCTCCGCCTTAAACCTGCACACAACCCTACAATCAGCTCGAGAAGGAGTTCTGGGCGATCGCGACATCATTGACTTGCGGGACTGGGCCTACGACATTCAGCGTGGACTAGACCTGCTGTATGAAAACACTAAAAATGCACTGGAATATGACATTGCTCAGCGGGCAGAAGATCAAGCGCGTCTAAGTCTGGATGCCGTGACCACCGCCCACCGCCTCAACATGTTGGTGGCCGTTTTCTTTCCCCTCACTGCTTTGACAGCCATTTTTGGCATGAACATCACCAACGGGTTAGAACAACGGTCTGTTTTAGCCTTTTGGCTCATTACTAGCGTGGGCATCGCGGCAGGATGGACGGTACGTCAGTGGGTCGTCGCGGGCACTTGGCCTTGGAGAATGCGCGCCACCCCAAAAAGCTAAGGAACCGCTCTGCTGACATACTAGTTTATGCCCTAAGCAAGTATCGCAGCTAGACCACGCCAGATTATGGTGGGAGCAACGGTAAGATAAATTCTAATATTTACGGCATTCGGGTCGACGTTGACCGATCCCTTACCTAGAAGGCTTGACGCAATGCATAAGTGACATGGATATTGAACAATTTATTGTCAAACCCAGTAAAGGTATTCAGCTTAAGGACTTCGATCCTGGGTTTACGGGCAAGTATAAGAAAAAAGCCGCTAAAACTTTGCTGCAAGAGGGAATCGACCAGCTTGCTGAAGATCAAGCTAAGCTCTACGCGCAGAACACCTATTCTCTGCTGATATTGTTTCAGGCGATGGATGCTGCAGGTAAAGACAGCACCATCAAGCATGTGATGTCGGGCATCAATCCTCAAGGATGCCAGGTTTATAGCTTCAAAGCGCCATCCTCTAAAGAACGCGACCACGACTATCTATGGCGCTCGATGAAAGCATTGCCCGAGCGGGGCCGGATTGGCATCCACAATCGCTCTTACTACGAAGAAGTGCTCGTTGTGCGGGTGCATCCCAGTATCCTCGCGGGTCAGCAGCTTCCAGATGCAATCAAAAACAGCCCTAACATCTGGCAGCAGCGCTTTGAAGAAATCAATCATTTTGAGAAGTACTTAGTAAATAATGGAATTATTGTTCTGAAGTTTTTTCTGAACGTATCCAAAGATGAGCAAAAGGAGCGATTTATTGACCGCATTGAGAGACCAGAAAAGAACTGGAAATTTTCAGTGCAGGATGTGAAAGAGCGCGCTCATTGGGATGATTATATGAATGCTTATGAGGATATGTTTCAGCACACTAGCACCGACTGGGCACCCTGGCATATCATTCCGGCTGATCACAAGTGGTACACACGATTGGCCGTGAGTCAGGTAATTTGTCAACGGCTCGAAGCCTTGAATCTGCATTATCCTGACGTTAGTGAAGAGCGCCGTCAAGAGCTACTAGAAGACAGAAAACTGCTGGAGAATGAGGCTTAATTTTGATGCTACTTTGAACTGTATCTCTGTAATTTTATGTACGGCTAAGTTGCGTTGGGTCAGCAGCCATCACATTAGTTGAATTCAGCTCTACTCTAGACCTGCGATCTCCGGAAAGGTTTGGCTCTATGCATATTCAGCAGTGAGACTTGCAAGGGCGATCGCTCCATCAAAGCCCCATCAAAGCTCCGTCAAACTAGGAGCATTTGAATCGCTGGTTCGAACATTGAGTGGAGCTAAATTCCAACTCAACGAGGATTTAGCCCAACTCAACAACCAATTTTTTTCATCAATCTCAGCATGGAGAGATACCCCTCAGTTTTACTGGTATCTCTTCACAAATTATTCCGAATTGCGATGTTAGCTCAATCGACTAGCTTCAGATGTCCAATGCGGAGCTCGTCTAAGATACAGTTGATTTGTCGGCGCAGGTCGTCGCCCAATTGCTGACTAGAGAGCAGCGCCGAAGTCAAGGCCAGATGATCTTTGCGGCTCATCTGCTTACTTTGGATGATTCGTTCGAGCACGGCAACGAGCGCAACTGACTTGCGAGGTGTAGACCTAATCATGACTGTAAATCCTAAATTGTGTAGACAACCCTAATGCAGCCGATTGAGGGGAAAAGACGGCGATCGCCCTGAACCTCAACGCCATGACCTAAGCAACCAGGACTCAGGTTAGCTTTTGCAGACGCTCAGCCAATACATCCGTCTTAACGGGCAATTTGGGGGTCTTATGGCTTATTAAATCGAGTACCTTCTATTCTCTCTCAGGGCCAATGGACTAGGAAGAAGCTTTCGCGAGGACTTGATAAAGGCCGTATTAAGGTTCAGAACTTTAATGCAGCCTGCAGAGGCAGATATTGCTAGGTTGCCCAAATCGCTGGTTTAGAATTTACGTAATTTAACGAGTTTTTGGAGAATCTATGCAGATTTATCGCCTCCCTGCCCTATCAGATAACTATATCTTTCTCTTACATGATCCACAGCGGCAGGTTGCTGCAGTGGTTGATCCGGCAGAGGCAGAGCCAGTTTTGAGCATGCTTCAGAGCTTAGGCGCAACGTTGACTGCTATTTTCAATACCCATCACCACAGTGACCATGTAGGGGGAAATCGGGTGCTCTTGCAGCAGTTTCCTCAGACCGTGGTCTATGGCGGAGCTGCAGATCAGGGTCGAATTCCAGGACAGCAGGTGTTTTTACAGGGGGGCGATCGCCTTTCCTTTGGCGATCGCCAAGCCACGGTGCTGTTTGTGCCGGGGCATACCCGCGCCCACATCGCCTACTACTTTGAACCTTCAGCCCCTGACGAACCAGGAGAGTTGTTCTGTGGAGATACGCTATTTGCCGGAGGTTGTGGGCGGCTATTTGAAGGCACTCCTGTGCAGATGGTGCAGTCGTTGAGCCAGGTGCGATCGCTCCCCGATAACACCCGCATCTGGTGCGCTCACGAGTATACGTTAAACAACCTGCGGTTTGCCCACAGCATTGATCCAGACAATGAAGCGCTAACGCAGCGACTAGCTACAGTTAAGCGGCAGCGACAGCAGCAAGAGCCTACAGTGCCTTCATGGTTGGGGATAGAGAAGCACACCAACCCTTTTTTACGGTGGGATATCCCATCAATCCAAACTGCAATGCAAACTGCTGACCCCGTGCAGAGCTTCACGCGGCTGCGCGGCAAGAAGGACCAATGGTGAGGTGAGGTTTTCCGCCCTATGGAGGGAAGGTCGGGCTGTTGCATTCTCTTTATAATGTTTTGTAAAGGAATGTTAACTTTGGAGTGAGTGATGACCCAGCCTAACCTAGCACCCAACCTAGCCCAGATTGCTTCTGATCTAGACAGTCCCAGTTCCAAAGTTCGGATGATTGCGTTGGCATCTCTACGAGGCATTGCGGCAGCAGAAGCCATGCCTCTCATTAAGAAAGTACTCAATGATGAGGTGTTGCAAATCCGCTCAATGGCTGTGTTTGCTCTGGGAATCAAGGCTACAGATGAGTGTTATCCCCTTCTAGTTAGTTTGTTAGAAACTGACCCAGACTATGGCATTCGTGCGGATGCGGCTGGAGCATTAGGCTACTTAGAAGATGGGCGTGCCGTTGAGCCACTAATGCATGCCTTCTATGAAGAAACTAATTGGTTAGTGCGCTTTAGTGCGGCAGTTTCTCTAGGCAACCTCAAGGATCCTCGGGCCCGAGACGTGTTGATTCAGGCTCTAGACAGTGATGAAGAGGTGATGCAACAAGCGGCGATCGCCGCGTTAGGAGAAATAAAAGCACTAGACGCTGTTGATAATATTTTGAGGTTTGCTCAGTCACCGGACTGGCTGGTGCGGCAGCGCCTTGCAGAAGCATTAGGAAACCTGCCCACTCCTAAAAGTTTGTCAGCTTTGAACTATCTTTCCAAAGACAGCCACCCGCATGTGTCTATGGCAGCAGTTTTATCTATTGAGAAGTTGCAGCCTTCTACTAACAATAACCAGAACGATTGAGCCAAACCCTTGTATGAATAATTAGACAGATATCTACCTAATACTTCTGGTACCTACAGCAATGTGGGGTTTTGTGAGGAAAAATCACCGGGGCTGAAAGCGGCGTCAATAAAATCTGGAGCCTTCATGCAAACCAAGGTAAGGTCTGACTTTGCCTTGGTTTTTTAACTACGCTGTGCCAAGCTTCTGTCGTAATCTGGATGTCTTCAGTATGCTTACCTATCCAGCCATAATACATGGATGCGATAGCTAAGTTAAAGACTGATGAAAACTATAATGAGGCCTGCTTAGGAGATTTCTAGCAAAGAAGCCCCCCGCTTCATCCGGCAACTGTAGGTGGGCACTGCCCACTATGAGGGAAAAAGTTTTCCAGAAGTCGCCTTACTTGAGTCCTGCGGAGATTAGAAAGCTATTTGTGGTTGTTTCCTGACATATCCACTCGACAGAATCGCAAAACCCGCACTAGACTTAGGAATTAACTGCATCGCTGAATACAAAACCATATCCCTGCTGAATTATGCAAG
>JBGTOF010000191.1:0-26818 GCA_041742695.1 Elainellales cyanobacterium
CAAATCGCTTGATAAAGTAGCCAACGGCTTCTGCCATTGGCGTTTTCAGCGTTGAGGCGTTGAGCTGAGACACTCCGTTACTCAGACAGCCCTTAAAAAAATCTTGAACATAGCTCTCTAGAACAGGCTTACCTAAATCGAGAACTTGCTCCAGTACTAGCTTGCCTAGCTCTATGCCTGTTGTAGCTGCCAACCATTCCAGCATACTGAGACTTCAGATGTGACCTAAAACTGCCTCTAATATCGCATCTATGTTGGAGAGATGCCAGAGATTTTAGGTTCAAGCCTTCACAGACAACCTTGCGCTCTGCCATCACCAATAACTCAGGCTGCACGGCAAAAGTTTAAGCTTATCTCGAACCAGGTCACGTTAACCAACCTAACGGTTGCAATAGATGAGCCTTAAAAGAAGATGCTTAAAGGCACATTTCTCGATCCTCATCTTGCATTTCCTCGCAGGGCTTCTCGCTGATTTTCTAGGAGCCCCACGAGGAAAAACACGGCCGCTCGAGCAGAGAATCCTATCTGCCCAGCAAAGCTCGGATGATTACTCTCCTACGTTGATCACCGTTTGAATGTCCAGACTGCCGTCATCGGTAATGGTCCACACATCGTAGGCCCCGACGACATCACCCTCAGCGTTAAACTCCACTGTGCCGCTGGCACCTTGATAATTGATGTCAGTTCCGGCACGCACCAGCTCTAGCGCCTCGCACACATCGCTGATCTCTTGCCCCGGTGCGTTTGCAACCTCGTTTAGCTTGCTTTGCATGGCCTCGCCCGTGTTGGCCTGAGCCGCTTCTGCCGCCAGCACCATTACCGCAGCGGCATCCCAGGTGTTAGGGTCAAACACGTTGGGCTCGCGGTCAAAGGTCTCTTGATAGAGCGTTTGGAACGCGGCTGCTCCGGGGCCACCCTCGCTGCTGGGTGCTGTGCCAACCACTCCGGCGGCAATGGGCGTACCATCAGCGAGCCTGCCCGCCTTATCCGCTAATTCGGCGCTCTTCATCCCGTCTGTGAGAACGATTTGCGTATCGCCGTCCAAAAAGCCCTGCTCATAGGCTCCCTGCAAAATCAGACTGCCTGTTTCTAAGTAGCCTATAATCAGCACCGCATCCGGGTCGCCGCTGAAGGCTGCGCTTAGTTCGGAGTCGAACGTGGTGGCATTTTCAGCATACTTGGTGGGATTGGAGGCATTCACTACCGTGCCGCCTAGTGCCTCAAAGGCAGGGATAAAGGTTTGCGCTAGGCCATTGCCATAGTCATTGTTAATCGCCAGCACCGCCACGGTGTCAAAGCCTTGGTCTTGCGCTAGCTGAGCCAATGCCTCACCCTGAAATGTATCGGGCGGGGCTGTGCGGGCCCAGAAACCCTCAAACTCTCCATTTTCAGCCCGTTCAGTAAAGGTGGGGCTGGTGCTGGAGGGGGAAATCTGCATCACCTTGTTGCGAACCGCAATATCCACCGCTGCACTGGAGACGGCGCTTCCGGCTGCGCCAACCACACCCGCCACCCCATCCACTTCAGCTAATTTGGTCATACCAGCGGCTCCGGCAGCCGGATCGGTCTGGTCATCTTCAGATACGAGCTCTACCGGTTGACCTAGGACGCCGCCACAGGCATTGACGGTATCGACCAGCATCTGGGCTGTATCTTGCATGGTGGTGCCATATTGAGCTAGGTCGCCGGTGAGGGGCATGAGCGACCCTAGCTTGAGGGCTCCGCCTGATGAATTTGATGAAGGGGTAGAGGCAGCGGGGTCTGGGGTATCGGTTGTGGTGGCGGTAGGGGATTGGCAAGCGGCGATCGCAGCACTCACTAGGGCGATCGCCCCCAAAACCTGGAGCGAAGACGCCTTAAATTTTCTGTTCAGCTGATTCATATCTATCCTCGCAATTCTACAAGGGTGTGAAGCGGAACCAATAAGCCTATCTCATTCTTGAGCAAAATTATATAGCCGATAATAAGTAGCTCTAACGGTCTGATAAGGGTTTAATGGTTTCTAGAATATGAGTCCGCGATATGCTCAAATCTTTAACGTGCGAGGTTTCTACGACTAAAACCTACCCTACTTTTTGTTGAAATATTGCACAGCAACTTCCGTCATCGTTAACCAATCGTCATATTGTTAGGAACTCTAGACGCGCCTAGGGGTTCTTAAGAGAAGAAGACTGGCAGAGTCATAGGCGTTTTTCGGAAGGCCGATGGCTCAAAATTTATGACTGGGGTCATGGGCTCTCGTGAAACCCTTGTGCAACAACGGCTTCACGAGAGCCTCAGGTTAGTGCATCGGGATTTTCCTAATAAGGACTGCGGTAGGCCAGCCGAATGAGATGAGATTGTTTAGAATCTATTCTGGTTGTTTATGCTGGATGTGGTTCTAGGCGTTTCTTCAGTGCAGTAAGGGTTAGTCTCAATCGGTAGCGGGAGTGCCGTGTGGCAACAGTGCAAAAAACCAAAACCATCACATGAGATTTACCATTCAGAGCATGGGCATGGTGTGGTAGTGCTGATGCAGTCAGCATGTAGGTCAATAGAAGATAGGGCGGAATGAATTTCGCTCTGCCCAGGCTTCTAGCAGTGCCACGACGACGCATAATATTAAGACATGGAAGGAGTAGTTATGAAATCTTGGATCCGCCAATGCGCCGTAATTAGTTTAGCCAGCAGCATGGTACTGGGTGGCCTTACGGGGATTCGTCAGGCACTAGCGCTGACGACTGAGCAGGTGGTTGAACGGTTGCAAACCGTTCCTGTATTTGCGGTCACGAATTCTGAAGGGGTGCCTTTGTTGGGGACTGTAGAGAATGGCGAAGCCTCACAGTCTGTCGCGAATGTGTTTGTAAGCCAGCAAGATGCGCAGCAGTTTGTGACCCAAGTTCAGGAAACAAACTCCGACCTAGCTGGAGATATCCAGGTCACACCGGTATCGCTGGCAGAGATTTTTGAGCTGGCTATTGCCGAAGAGACGCAATCGGTGCAGTTCACGATTGTTCCCCGAGAGCAGCAAGTGCAAGAGGCGGTCGCGCTATTGCAGCAGCGGGGTGAGGAGGGCGATCGCTTCCAAGGTGTACCTTTGTTTTATGCTGAATCGTCGGCAGACGAGGGCGGTTACCTCACCATTCAGCAGGGTGAACAGCAGGTGATCCCGATGTATTTTGAGCAGGCTGGTTTGCAGGGGTTACTGAGCCGAGTCTCTGAAGTAGAGCCTGACTTAGCAGCAAACATGACCATTCAGGTAACTAACCTGGAAACGGTGATTCAACTTATGCAGGAGGAAGAAGACCCTGAACTGGGTAGCATTCTGCTCGTGCCTTCTCAAGAGTCGATTGAGTATATTCGCTCGCTGCCCCAGCAGTAATCGCCTGTATCAAACCGTTGGTCTTTAGGGAATGGTGTTTTGAAGCATGGCCACGCCCTGACTTCAGAACACCATTTCCTGTCTAGGATCACTCTGGTGCGATTTTTGTGCAGTATTTGATGCAGTGATTGTGGGGTAGTGCGCAGTGCGTGGTGCCCCATTGTTTTGGTCTAGATCCTTCAGGTGGATGTCACGAATTTGCCCTGAATTTATGACAGGATGGACGCATTTGGTACGCGCCCTGGGAATATTTGAAGATTTTGGGGACGCATAGCTCCTCAAAACCTTCCCCTGCGTCAGTCTTAAATAAGATGGATTTGATGAATTAGAAGCTGAAACGAGGTTCGAGTTGATGGATCACGACGGAAACCAGGACGACCCGTTTCACGTATCTGTGCAAGTGCTATGGCAGTGGCGCCAGTGGGCACAAGAGGTGGCGATCGCCGCATCGGTGCCATCGAGTGAGCTGGACTGGTTTTTGCTAGCTTTAACGGGGCTGGATCGGCTGACCTTGCGGCTAGGGGCTGGGACGGTAGAAAGTGCTCTTCGACCTGAGAAAACTAAGCATTCTTCCCTAGTTTCTTTAAAACGGCCCCTCCCAGAGTTGACGGCGCTGTGGCAGCAGCGTGTGCAGCAGCAGGTGCCTGTGCAGTATCTGGTTGGCGAAGCGCCGTGGCGGCAGTTTCAGCTGACGGTGTCGCCTGCGGTGCTGATTCCCCGACCTGAAACCGAGGAGCTGATTGAAGTGGCGATCGCCCGTGTGGGGCATACCGATTTAGCGCTAGGCCACTGGGCTGATCTGGGCACGGGCAGCGGGGCGATTGCCTTGGGTTTGGCGGCTGCGTTTCCTCAAGCAACCGTTCACGCGGTGGATATCAGTGCCGATGCATTGGCGATCGCCCAGCACAACGCTAAGCGCTATCAGATGGCGGGGCGTATTCAGTTTTATCAGGGCAGTTGGTTCGAGCCTCTGGGGTCGCTGCAGCACCAGCTCAGCGCGTTAGTATCAAACCCACCCTACATTCCAACCGCCACCCTGGCCCAACTTCAGCCGGAGGTGGCGCACCACGAGCCTCATCTAGCACTGGATGGCGGCAGCGATGGCTTAGAGAACATTCGTCACTTGGCTGCCACTGCGCCACATTATCTGAAACCGGGTGGGCTATGGCTGGTGGAGTTGATGCAAGGGCAGGCTGCGGATGTGGTCGCATTGCTGCGTCAGCGGAACTTCTGCGAGCCTCACGTGCATCGAGACTTAGCCGGAATTGAGCGATTTGTCAGTGCGATTTGTGCGCCCGAGGCAGAGTTCTCAGGGTCGTTACGATAATTTATCGTTCTTAAGGAGTAAGATTTTGCTCAGGCAAGGCAACTGGCGTTACTATGATTAGTACATGTATTTGCCGTAGATAGTTCTATCAATAATTGCAGCAATTTTTCAGTATTGAGAGCGGCTGTATTTGTGATAGCTCCGCGATCTGGGTGTCTCACTAAGTTGGCTAACTGAAGCAGAACCTGCGATATACCTGTGAACCAGTCGATACGTTGATTAACGGTGCGTCTTTTAGGGAGCAATGGGCTTGAGTGAGCGATCGCCCGAAGTTCGCAATTCATCAGGGGGTAGAACTCCCTGGAACATTGTGCCCTGGCTCATTAGCCGCCTGTGGTACGACTATCCGCTGGTATTTTGGAGCGGTGTGTTTACGCTGATGCTGCTGGTTGCCGGAATCGGCATGACCTGGCTGATCGACCCAGATTTGTCTAAAGAAACATCACTCAATTCTGAACCATCTCAATTTGTGGCGTCTACCCCAAGTCGGCCACGGCGCGACACCAATGCTTCACCACTTGTTTTGTACGGTGGAACGGTGTTGACTTGTATGGTTGGATGTCTGCTGCTGTCGCACCGACTGCAAACCCCGTCTCGAAAAATGGCCACTCGAGTTTCTCGGCGCTCGCCCCAGCAGTCTCGGGTCGCGGCACACCATCACAACGCATTGCCTGCCCCGTCTCTCTCAAACCCGATTGCAGACGCTGCCCCGAGCCGCACTTCAGCCCCTGCAAATCGGGTCATTTCCCCGTATGTTCCCAATCCTGCATCGTTGCCGCCTGCGCTAACGAAATCGCAACCTAGGACGCTGCCTCAAGCGGCTGCTACCCATATTCCTCAATCTGCGGCGGCTCCAGAGGTTACCCTTGCACTGCCTAAGAGCGATCGCCCAGAGTTTCAGGTTCCAGTGCGATCGCCCCAGCGCGACCGCGCTCCGGGCCTAGCAGAACTGCTGGATATTCGCGATCGCCGCAGTCATAAAAGCGGGCGAGCACGGTAGTGAGCGAATTTCAAAATTGTGGCCTTCCTATTTTTGACCTCTGCTTGCCTAAACACGACTACGGAAATAGTGCTTTGCAAAGCCGAACCCCGATTAAACCGATAGGGGCGCGGTAAGGGACGAGCGATCGCCCTCACCAATCGCTTCTTTAGGATCCGCTTGCGTCAGCACACGGTTAAGTTTGCCACTGCTAAAGCCTTCTAAATCCAACGTGACAAACAAAAAACCAAAGGTTTGAAAGGTTTGCACCAGCTCTGGCAGGTTGGTGGATTGCACAAAGGTTTGAATCTGCTCTGGCGGTAGCTCAATTCGGGCCGTGTCACCTTCGGAGCGCACCCGCAGCGTGCGAAGGCCCGAGCTGCGGAGGTGGCGCTCGGCTTTGCCCACCCGCTGCAGCTTGGCCACCGTGATGGTTTCGCCATAGGGAAAGCGCGAGCTGAGGCAGGGCTGCGCAGGCTTATCCCACCAGGGCAGGCCCATCTGCTGAGAGATTTCGCGCACGTCTAGCTTGGTGATGCCGACTTCAGCAAGGGGCGATCGCGCCCCCCGTTCTATCGCCGCTTGAATGCCCGGGCGATAGTCCCCCAAGTCATCAGCATTCACCCCATCCACCACGTAGGGATAGCCTCGCTCAAGCGCCAGAGGCTTTAGGGTGTCATGCAATTCACTTTTGCAAAAATAGCAGCGGTTCACCGGATTAGACGCATAGTTGGGGTTCTCGAGTTCGTGGGTTTGCACCACCTCGTGGGCAATGCCCAGCATCGCCGCCTGAACCCGCGCATCGTCTAAATCGTCGGGCAGTAGCGAGGGTGACTCTGCAGTGACAGCTAGGGCGCGATCGCCCAATACCTCAACGGCCACGGCCGCCACCAGGGTGCTATCCACCCCGCCAGAATAGGCCACTAGTGCCCGATCCATGTCTGTAAATAGCGCCCGCAGCGCATCTAACTTCTGCATTCCCATCGTGTTTTATCTCTGCCTTACCCATCGTGCATTCAGAACTGTGCTTCCAGCCTAGCGAATTCTACCCCTGGCGTTGCTGATTATTTTCATCAGCAACGCCCGATTTGAATCACTCCTGGATAGGATAAAAGCTAGGGGTTTTTTTAACAGCGAGTGCCATGCCCATCACCACTCAAACACTGCGGCGGTTCAAGGCGGAGGGGCGACCCATCACCGCTCTCACCGCGTGGGATTTTTTAATTGCCCAGGCGATCGACCGAGCCGGAGTGGATGTGATTTTAGTGGGCGACTCCCTAGCAATGGTGGCGCTAGGCTACGACACCACGCTGCCGCTGACGCTAGATGAAACCATCCACCATGCCAAAGCGGTGCGACGTGGGGTATCTCAAGCCCTGCTCATTGTAGATTTGCCCTTTGGCAGCTATCAAGAAAGCACGACCCAGGCGATGCACTCGGCCATCCGCACGCTCAAGGAAACCGGGGCACAGGCGGTAAAACTGGAGGGCGGCTCGGCCCCCCGCGTAGAGGCGATCGCCCATCTGGTTCAAGCGGGCATTCCCGTTATGGCTCATGTGGGCCTCACCCCCCAGTCTGTACATCAGTTTGGTGGCTTTCGCCAGCAGGGCAAGTCGCCCCAAGCTGCTGAGCAAATTTTGCAACAGGCGATCGCCCTAGAACAGGCCGGAGCCTTCAGCATCGTGCTAGAGCATATCCCCGCCGACCTAGCCCTGCACATCAGCCAAAAGCTCACCATTCCTACCATTGGCATTGGCGCAGGCCCCCATTGCGATGGGCAAGTGCTCGTCACAGCCGATGTATTGGGCTTATCGACCTGGCAGCCGCCCTTTGCCAAGGTCTATGCCAACCTGCAAGACACTATCACGCAGGCCACCCAAACCTTTTGCGCCGATGTAAGAGACCAGCGGTTTCCATAGAAAAGAGAAGAGCCTACTACAGCTCTACCCCCGCAAAATCTTCATTCACTGCATCGCCCGCCTCAGACTCATCGGCATTGGCCGCTTGATACGCCGCCACCACCTCTTTGGCATCGCCAATCATCTGCATGGTGTGGTTTTCGATCCACATGGCACGACTGCACAAACGGGCAATGCTATCCACAGAATGGCTTACCATCACCATCGTCACGCCGCTGCGCTTAAACTCGCGAATTTTCTTGGCGCACTTTTGACGAAAGCGAATGTCGCCCACCCCCAATACTTCATCAATCAGCAGAATTTCAGGATCAAGATGCGCCACGACCGAAAAGCCCAAGCGCGCCAGCATCCCGCTGGAATAGACCCGAATCGGGCGTTCAATGAACTCTCCCAACTCCGTAAAATCCAAAATTTCATCCAGCTTTCCCAAAATTTCGCGGCGTGTTAGCCCCATCAAAATTCCATTCAGCATCACATTTTCACGCCCGGACAGATCAGGATGGAAGCCCGCCCCCAGCGACAGCAACGGCGAAATTCGCCCTCTGACCACGACCCGTCCACTGGTGGGTTTGAGCACCCCGGCAATCAGGCCCAGCGTCGTGCTTTTGCCCGCGCCATTGTGCCCAATAATGCCAAACTGCTCACCACGATACACGTCGAACGAAATACCACGAATGGCTTCATACTGCATCGACTTCATGGCTTTTAGATTGCGGGGAAAATTAAACAGTAAATGCTTGATTCCCCGCACATGGTGATACAGCGGATAGGACTTGCACACCCCATCAAAGCTAACAACCGGTTCCCTCATAGCACTTCCGCAAATCGGTGGGCAAGTTTCTTATAAACGCTATAGCCAAGGGTCAAAAACAGCAACCCATACCCAAAGCTGATCAGCACATATTGAAAATTCAGCGTGCCATCCAAAATCAAGTTGCGCCAGTTGATCATCAACGGAGCCGCAGGGTTGAGCGGAATCAAGTGCTGAAACCGCTCCGGAATCAGGTCTTCGGTGTAAATAATGGGAGTGAAGAAAAACCCCATCTGAACGATGATGCTGGCTAGTGGCTCAATATCCCGTATAAACAAGTTGAGTGAGGCCAGCAGCAGCGAAATGCCGTAGAGCATCATCAACTGCACCCCAATCTGAATGGGCATCCCATAAAGCCACGAGAGCGGAGGAACCTTGTCGTAAAACAACAACAGCACAATGATCACCGGCAGCGAAAAGCAGAAGTGAATCATGTGGTTGAGCACCGACGCCAGCGGAATGATGTGGCGCGGAAAGTTAACCTTTTTGATAATGGATGAGCCCGCTACAAAAATTTTGGGAGATGAGCCGACCGAGTTGGCAAACCACTGCCAGGGAAATAGGCCTGCGAGTAGCACAAGCGGATAGGCTTCGACCTGCACCCGCATGATGATTTTGAAGGCAAAAAAGTAAACTACTGCAAACATCAACGGATTGCCCACTGACCACAAATACCCCAGGATATTGTTTTTGTAGCGGACTTTGATTTCTTTCTGAACAAGGATAATCAGCAGATCCCGATAGTTTTCTAGGCTTCTGTGGTTTCCTAAATCGATTGCTTTCATAAATCGTTGCTTACCTAAGGTCGGCCAGAGACTCTCTAACGGTCTATTCTTCCTGTGGTCACTGGCTCTGAGAGCTCACGCTGAGTCATGAAGCTGTGGTTGGGGTGCACGGCGACCTCTGTGTTAGGTGGGCTGAATCTTCAAGGTACGATGATAATCTACAATCGTTGCAGTCATCTACGGTGGTTTCTTACGAGTGCTGCTGAATGAAGGCGTTAGATTCTCGCGAACGCTCTGCTGGTGGAGCAATGGGTCGCCCCATGCTTGTGCAGATGGAGAGGCGTCGGAGTTTTGGCAAGTAGTGTATTGGGTGGCGGCGTCTGACTTTGCTGATGAGATGCGTTGCGCCCGAATCCTAAACAATAGGCTGAAGAGAAGGAGATAACGTTCTGCTGGCGATCGCCCCCCTAACCCGCATCCACCGACGCATTGTCTTGGACTACATCACTAATGGGCTGAAGCCGCGCGTGCCGCTGACAACGCCGGGTGAAGCGCTACCCCTCGCAAAGGCAGACGCGAGCGATCGCGCGGTAGTTCCACTCACGTGGGCGGCGACGTCTGCCCAGCACCCCTATGCGAACCTGGGCGATGCGCTCAGCCCTATTTTGGTGAGTGCTCTGTCGGGTTTACCGATTGCGTATCATCGCTTTCAGTCCAACACAGAGCGATTGGCCTGTGTCGGCACCATTGGGCACAAGTTTGTAGGAGGACAGGTGCATGTGTGGGGCACCGGGTTTGACCCACGCCGCCATCCGCTAGAGCATCGCGTAGGGTATCGCTTACCGCCTCAGACTGAATTTTGGGTGCACGCTGTTCGGGGCCCGCTCACTGCTGACCTCTTGCGTCACCAGGGACTGAGAGTGCCTGCGGTGTATGGCGACCCAGTCTGGTTCTTGCCCGCCCTGCTGCCGCCTGCTCCCAAGACCTATGAACTGGGGGTGGTGCTGCATCTATCAGAACTGCGCCAGCGCACGCCTGAGTCTACCTATAAGCAAGGGTTTAAGCGCTATCGGGTGCCGCCGCATTTAGCCGAAGCGGTGCAAATTATCTCACCCTTGACCGAGCCAAATTTAGGGGCGATCGCCCAGCGCATTCAAGCTATCACCGCTTGCAAGCGAATTGTGAGCACAAGCCTGCACGGGCTAATCATTGCCGAAGCCTATGGCATCCCCTGTGCTTACTTCTCGGCCTACGGCAACGGCGGGCAGATGGTGGATCTGATGCAAGATGATCCTGAAATGCTGCAAAGGGTCGATCGACGGATGCGCGATGCCTACTTAGGGTTTGGAAAGCAGAAATTATGGGTCTATGGGCGCGATCGCACCGCGCGATCTCCTTGGCGGCACATCATTCGAGAAATCGACCGGCACTGGCAACCTCTAGATTGGTCTGGCGCAGACTTCTTAGACGCCTTTCCGCTACCGCTGGCCTTCAATCCGCTTAAGTCCCATCCTGACTCTCTCAACCTGCTCGAACACCCCATGCAGGCAATGCGCAGCATCTGGTTATAAGGCTCTAAAGGGATGCTGAGGACGGGCGATCGCCCAATGTCTCAGCGCCTCCTCGCCTTCAAACTTGCAGCCTGAACAACACATGCTTGCAGGGATCCAGCAAATTAAATCGAAACTTGCTGTTCTTAGTTATCGTCAGACCGCATTGCGCAAAGAGGTCTTGCCAATCGGTTTCAGACAAATATTCGTAAGGTAAATGAATGCCGTAGGGCTGATTGCCAATGTAGTCTGCGAATTTCAAACTAGTGAAATCTTTGGGATTGCTCCAGTAATGATCTTTGATGATGACGGTTTTTCGGGCAACGCGAATCGCCTCTTGCAGCACGTCTAGCGGATTTCGGGTGTGATGCAAGACGTCAACCAACATTACACAGTCAAACGATCGATCGGCAAATGGGACGCAAGTGCCGTCGTACTGAATGATGGGAATGTAGGTTTTAGGTTGAACATGAACATCACAGCCTACAAACTCGACAGACATCTGCTGCTCGCCCAAACGCGCCTGAAGCGCCGCTGCCAAACGACCGTCCGACGCTCCCAAATCTAAAACATTGCGGCTGTCTCTGAAATGGGGTGCCAAAATTTTTGTGAGATATCTACGCCGGAGGGGAAAGAGAATGTTCTCATTCAACTGCTTCAAGGTAGAGGTTGGGAAGTACTTTAGTGTTGATAGCGAAAGCTTTTCGTAAGTGGAATCAGAAAGAAACATGGAAGCCATAGGTAAGATATCTGGCATTCCCGTTCAGATAAGAGAGGTTGAGCATAGGGTAGATCCGGACTACGAGGCTGACGCTAAACCGATTTAGGTGCTACCCCAGCTTTTGGGACGATTTATGATTACCTAAAAATTCATACATCAAAAACTCATCAGTATTGCCTATCTAACCTTGCTGATTCATCAGGTGAGGCTGAACGAGGTGCAATTTGAGCGGATATTAGCGTATTTATCCTGTTGGTGTCTCTATCGTGAGCAAGATATGTTGGTGACTGATCAGGTTGCAAACAGTGAATAAATCCTCAAACCTCCTGAGCTTGAATAGTCTCAAACCCTCAAGGTGAAACACATCAAGGGTTTAGCAGAAAACATGTAACGCACACTGTCCTCAAACTATTCTTAACCCAAGCAGAGGCGAGCCCCCAGCGCTTAAACTTACGCTGATTGCGTTGAATAGATGCCTCTCTCGTACCATTTTGGTTCCTGATTGAAAATCAGCCTCAACTTAGCGGCAACCACCGCCGTTTCGACCGGCGCAGCAGTAAACTAAGCATGCGAATTTTGCTGCACACTCTGTGCCAAGGTGCCAGCTAGCGGATGGATGGCTGATACCTTGCCTCCTGATTTAGGTATTCCTTAGAAATCGGCAATCGTTTGTCGAGGTATCCAAATGGTAACGGGCATTGTACTTCTTACCAGAAAACGCAAACGGATATTGCAAGAAGGCTAGCGATTCGCGCGCGTTGATGAAAGAAATCTGACCCATGTTTACGGGAAGGTTCCCCATCGTCGGTAGAATGAACAGCGATGAATATTGCCATAGTTCATGAATGGTTAGTCACCTACGCAGGCTCTGAGCGGGTCTGCGAACAGATGCTTCTGCGCTATCCCCAGGCAGACTTATTCAGCCTGGTGGACTTTTTGCCGGATGAGCTGCGGTTTTTTATTCAGCATCGACCGGTGACGACCTCATTTCTGCAGCGGCTTCCGGCTGCTCGTCGGCATTTTCGTGCCTATCTGCCGTTGATGCCCCTGGCGGTGGAGCAGTTTGATCTATCTACGTATGATTTGGTGCTGTCAAGCAGCCATGCGGTTGCGAAAGGGGTGCTGACTCGGCCTGACCAGTTGCACCTGAGCTACGTGCATACGCCTATTCGCTATGCGTGGGATATGCAGCAGCAGTATTTGCAAGGCTCGGGGCTGAGTCGTGGAGTGCGGGCGATCGCCGCTCAGACCATCCTTCACTATCTGCGGCTGTGGGATCTGGCAACGGCCAACCGAGTCGATCATTTCATCGCAAATTCTCAGTTTGTAGCTCGCCGCATTTGGAAAACGTATCGTCGTCGCGCCACGGTCATCTATCCTCCCGTAGCGGTGGATCAGTTTCGCCCCGCTGCTCAGCGGGATGAATTCTATCTAACGGTGGCGCGGTTTGTCCCCTATAAACGGGTGGATTTGATCGTGCAGGCGTTTACTCAATTGGGGCTGCCGCTGATCGTCATTGGGGATGGAGCAGAGCGATCGCACCTTCAATCCATCGCTGGGGCAAACGTCACCTTTTTGGGACACCAGCCCGAAGCCGTATTGGTCGATCACCTGCAGCGGTGCAAAGCCTTTGTCTATGCCGCTGAAGAAGACTTTGGCATTACCTTAGTCGAGGCTCAGGCGGCTGGAGCACCCGTGATCACCTATGGGCGCGGAGGAGCTACCGAGACGGTGATTCCCGGTAAAACTGGACTGTTTTTTCCGGAGCAGCAGGTTAACAGCCTGATAGAGGTGATCCAGCAGGTGGAATCAGGGCGGTACGATTTCTCGGTAGACGATCTGCGCCACAATGCGGAGCGGTTTTCATCAGACCGGTTTCAGCACGAACTTTCTTGCCTAATCGATTCGCAATGGACGTCATTTTGTCGAGGGGATGCCATACAGTAATAGCGTGATGAGGAACGTCTACGACCCATGCAGCTTAACCGCGCCCTACGACCAACACTTTCAGCTCTCAGCATTTCAACTCGCTCAATTCCAACCCTCACCAGCATGATCGGCAGTGACCTAGTGGCACTGGGGCTAGCCAGTCTGATTAGCCTGCTGGTGCGCCTGCTGCTCAACGGTCAATTTCCACTGTCTACCTATTGGCAACTGGTGCCGCTGGCAGGGCTGTTTGTAGTCACCTATGCGGCGTCGGGGCTCTATCCAGGGGTGGGGCTTAGTCCGGTGGATGAGCTACGGCGGATCACAATCTCCACCAGTTTGGTGTATTTTTTGCTGGGGTCTACAGTTTTTTTGCGGCGAGAGGAAGACGCCTACTCACGCGGCTTGTTTCTGATGGCGTGGTTACTCTCCATTGCGATAGTGTTTGCCGGGCGTAGCTTCATTCGGCATGTCCTGTCTCCCTATAAGTGGTGGGGCTATCCAGTGATTGTGATGGGAGCAGGCAAAACAGGGGAAATGGTCATTCGCACCCTGCAACGACGGCCCCGCATTGGTCTCAAACCGGTGCTGGTGTTGGATGATGATCCTAAAAAACATGGAACCCTGCTGGATGTGCCTGTACTGGGTGGGGTGGAACTGGCCCCCAGCTTGGGGCGATCGCGCCAAATTCCCTATGCCATTGTGGCCATGCCGGGTGTACCGCGCGATCGCCTGCTTGACTTGATTGAGCGCTACGGCCAAACCTTTGCCCACTTGTTGATCATCCCTGACTTGTTTGGCTTTTCTAGTCTCTGGGTCGATGCCAAAGACATGGTCGGAATTTTGGGATTAGAAGTTCGGCAGCAGCTATTGCTGCCAGGGCCGCGCCTCGTCAAGTTTTTGATCGATCGCCTCACAACACTTGTGGGCGGGCTGTTGGTACTGCCCACGTTTTTGTTAATTGCCTTATTGATTCGCATCGACTCGCCAGGGCCCGTCTTTTATCGCCAAACCCGCATCGGCCAAGATGGCATGCGGTTCAAAGCTTGGAAGTTTCGCTCGATGGTGCAGGATGCGGATCGAGTGCTAGAACGCTACCTACACGATCATCCCGAACTGCGAGATGATTGGGACAAAAACCAGAAATTGCGAGATGACCCCCGCGTCACGCGGATTGGGCGGTTTTTGCGCCAAACCAGCTTAGATGAACTGCCTCAGCTGTGGAATATTCTGCGGGGCGAAATGAGCCTAGTAGGGCCACGCCCCATTGTGGATGAGGAAATTGACCGGTATGGCGAAAAGTTTGGGCTCTATACCAAAGTTACGCCGGGGCTCACCGGGCTCTGGCAGGTGTCGGGGCGCAATAATTTAGCCTATGAAGAACGGGTCAGCCTGGATGCGTATTACGTACGGAACTGGTCGGTATGGCTGGATATTTACATTTTGCTGCGCACGGTGTGGGTGGTGATCACGGGCGAAGGAGCCTATTAGAGGCCGGGTTGCCTAAGACGCGCAGAGAGGGAATCGTGTGGTGAGCGGCAATGGCGATAGGATCGAGACACGCGAGGGTATGACGGTGGATGTTCCGGCTCCGTTTGGGGTGCGCCGCCTGTTTCGGGGCGGGTTAATGGTGATGCCCTACGTATCGTATTTAGGAATGCTGGGGGTGGGAGTAGCCCTAATCTGGCTACTAGTGCGGTTTCGGCGGACGGGGCTGGATGCGGTGACGCGTTGGGGTCTGTGGGGGTTGTTTGGCTTGCTGGCGCTGAGCAGTGGCCTAGCCTACGACCGAGCTGAAGCCTTTCTGCAGCTCTCGAATTTTCTTCCCTATATGCTGCTGTTTACGGTGCTGCCGTTTTTGCTGCCAACGACGGCTCATCTGGAGCGGCTGGCACGCAGTCTGGTGTGGGCGATGCTGCCCCTCAACCTGCTGGGGCTGCTGCAGTATGGGCTGCGGTTGCCCCAGGTGCCGCTCGCCGTGCAGCATTGGCCGGTGGTGGATTGGGTACGCGATGCGGCGCATCAAGGGCGGGTGATGGTCGCCTTTGATCATCCCAACACCTATGCCAGCTTTTTAGTAGTGATCTTTGGAGTAGGGCTGGGGCTGGTGCTGCAACCCATGCTGTTCAAGCGTCAGACACCTCAGCCCCACTCAAAACTGTCAAAACTGCAAGGATGGGGTTGGTCAGACGTGGGGATGGCGATCGCCACGTTCTCGTGCCTTCTGGGCATCTTTGCCTCAGGGTCGCGCAATGGGGTGCTTGTAGCGGCAACACAGCTGCTGCTGTTTATGGCCATTGTAGTGGTGGTGCAGGGCAGTGGCTGGCTGCTGCTGGGCAGCGTCGCGGGGTTGGGTGCGGTGATCGCAGGACTCATGCGCTGGGGCATTGGCGGGCGATCGCTCACGTTAGCAACGGCATGGGCAGATGATCCCCGGGTAAACGTGTGGCGCATTGCGGTGGATTTGATGCGCGATCGCCCCTGGTTTGGCTGGGGATTAGGCAACTACAAATTTCTCTATCCCACACGCGGCATTGATCCCGAGATTTCCAAAATGTTCCACCCCCATAACATTTGGTTGCTGCTGGGAGCAGAGGCTGGGGTGCTGGTGCTGCTGGGGTTTATTCTCTGGGTCGGCGGCATCTGCTATGGGGCCGGGCGATCGCTGGCATCAGGCCACCTGCAGGCCACAGACCAGGCAGTGCTGCTGGGCTATCTGCTAGGATTTTGGGGCTGTGTGGCCTATGCTCAGTTCGACATCACCTTCTATGATGTGCGGGTGAACTGTTTGAATTGGGTAGTGCTGGGGGGACTGTATGGGTTTAGTCGGCTAGGAAGCGGGGCGCCCGCAACCCCTAAACGCTCTTATCTCCCCCCAGCTTGAGGAGGCTTCGCAGTTCCTTCAGCAGCGCCTCTTGCTCTTGGCTGAGGTCATCCAGCCGGGCCGTAATTTCGGCAAGGCGGCTTTGGGGGGTGGGGTCTGCTCGGCGGCGCAGCCACTGAATGCTGCCCAGCCCTACCAGATGCAGCAGCCGCAGGGGCAAACTCAGCAGAGTAATCCAAACCTGCTCACTCACGCGACTAATGGCGCGCCATAGCCCGGATATCAAAATCAGGATGCCCACCACTGCCAGCACCAGCATCGGCGGATGATGCCAAAAAAAGCTAATGACGCGATGCTCCAATAGCCACCGCTCTAGGCTAGCCTGCAGGCTAGCCCCCATCCGTGCCACCAAATTATCGGCATTATCCGCAATGATGCGATTGAATGTCTGACCCAAAGCCATAATGAAGTCATAGATAATGTCGGCTCACCGCTGAATCTGGAGAGTGCTCCCCAAATCAGAACTGGATTAAATCCCGATCAGAGATGGAGTGCAATTCTCCTCGAGACGACCCAGCTGAATACCCTTTCAGATCATCGTACCCTACCGCCTTTCACGAGTATCCCTGTGACCCACGACTCTGCTCCCCAGTCAGCCCACGGCGCCATGGGTGCCAATGCAGCCTGCCAGGGGCAGCCGTCATCCCTGTCCCAAGCCTCCCCAGACCTAGACTTGGCCCTAAACGCGGAACCGGATACAGATCCTACGTTTGCTCATATTCCCGTGTTGGCGGCGGCAGTGGTGGATGGGCTATCCGTGCAGTCGGGGGGGCATTATCTGGACGCTACGCTAGGCGGCGGCGGCCACAGTCGGCTCCTGTTGCAGGCGGCAGAGATTCATTTAACCGCGCTGGATCACGATCAGCAAGCGATCGCCGCTGCCCAAAAAGCACTGTCAAATTGGGGCGATCGCATCACTTATCACCACATCAACTTTGCCGATTTTGATCCAGGGAATCTTCGCTTTGACGGCATCTTGGCTGATTTGGGCGTTAGCTCACCCCAGTTCGACACCCCTGAGCGTGGCTTCAGCTTTCGCCATGATGCGCCCCTCGACATGCGGATGGATCAGACTCAAGACGTAACCGCTGCCGAGCTGATCAACACCTGGGACGAAGTCGATCTGGCCCATATCTTCTATACCTATGGCGAAGAGCGGCTGTCGCGCAAGCTGGCACGGCGCATTGTCGAAAAGCGCCCGCTGCACACCACCCTGCAACTGGCCGAAGTGATTTTTTATAGCGTGCCGCCCAAATACCGCTATGGGCGCATTCATCCGGCGACGCGTGTGTTCCAAGCGTTGCGCATCGCGGTGAACCGAGAGCTAGAGGTGCTTGAAACCTTTTTGCACACGGCTCCCACCTGGTTAAAACCCGGGGGACGCATTGCGGTCATTAGCTTCCACAGTTTAGAAGATCGCCGGGTGAAGCATACGCTAAAAGAAAACCCCGATTTGCGAGTGCTAACTAAAAAGCCAATCATTGCAGACGAGGCAGAAGTGGCTCAAAATGGGCGATCGCGCTCCGCCAAGCTGCGCCTTGCCGAACGCAACCGTGACTGATCCCCATGTCATCCCCAACATTTAAAGATTATTTCTCTGGCCATGCCAGCGACTATGCGCAATATCGTCCCCAGTATCCAGCGGCGCTGTATGAATTTGTCGCTAGCCTGGTCGCCAGTCACACCGCCGTGTGGGATTGTGCCACCGGTAACGGGCAGGTGGCCCTCGGCCTGTTGCCCCACTTTAAACAGGTCTATGCCACTGATGCCAGTGCAGAGCAAATCGCCAATGCTTTTACCCACGACCGCATCATCTACTCGGTGGGTTTGGCAGAAGCCAGCGGTCTGCTTACCCACTCGGTGGATGCAGTGACTGTGGGCTCGGCGCTGCATTGGTTAGACACAAAACCCTTCTACGCGGAGGTGTATCGCGTGGTGAAGCCAGGCGGAGCGATCGCCGCTTGGTGCATTGAGCGCCCTACCCTGCCTCATGCCTCTCCCCAACTTCAAGAGGCGCTGGCCATGTTCTACACCACGCTAGAACCATCCATTCCGCCAGAGATTGCCTGGGTCAAAACAGGCTACCGCACGCTACCGTTTCCGTTCCAGGATGTTAACCCGCCCGCCCTAACCCAACAGGTTCTGTGGAACGCGCATCAACTCGTAGGCTACTTCAGCACGTGGTCGGCCTCACGCAACTTTGTGCAGCAGTATGGAGAAGGGGCGATCGCCCCCCACTGGCAGCATATTCTGACCGCCTGGGGCGACCCAGCTCAGCCCTACCTCGTCGAATGGCCGATCTATCTTCGTGCGGGTCACTTATAAGAGCGATCGCCCCAAGATGCCGCGCTAAGTTCAAGAATTCCCACAGCAACGCACCCACAAAACGCAAGCACAGAGCCCGGTAGAGTTCGTAGGCCTCTACCGGGCTCTGTTGTGTTACATCGCTCTAAATTTACAGCCAGAGAGGCGCTTAAATTCGCTCTGCCTGTCTAGCTCTGGGGCTGAACCAGATGATCTAACCCCGAGACAACCGTAGCCGAAATGACGCGATCGCCTGGTTTTAGCTTACTCAACACCTCTTTCCCGTTCACCACATAGCCAAACACAGCGTAGCGTCCATCTAAAAGATTAGCGCCCGCAGGAGTAAGCTCAGCTTCATAAAGGAAGAAGAAAAATTGTGATGAGCCGCCATTAGGGTCATCGCCGGGACGTGCCATTGCCAATGCACCATAGGCCGAGAAGGGCAAGACGGGTTCTTCTAAAAAGCGTCCCGCATCCTCTAGCGTGATGCCGTAGGTGGGCACTGCATCCCCCTTAACCAGCACCTCAAGAGGAATGGCGCGATATTCCTTTGTTTTGGGATCAATAAAGCCTTCCGTATCCCCCGGGGGATCGCCCAACTGCACCACATAGAAGTCTTCAGCCCGAGTCACAGGAAGGCCATCATAAAAGCCACGCTGCACCAGATCTACAAAGTTACCCCCTGTCACGGGGGCACTGTAGCCATCCACTACAATCGTGAGACTGCCCTTGTCCGTTTCCATTGCTACAGTGGCGCGCCCTTTGAGTTGGGGCAGATTGGCGTAGTCTTCAGGCACCTCATAGGGAAAGCCATCTACCATCAGTTCTTCGAGCGCACCTACCATATCCAACAGTTCGGCCCGCTTAATCCATAGCGATTCTTTATCTTGCTCATCAATATCGGTACGCATGGCGTTGATGCCAATTTCAAGCTGCGCAATGATGAACGAGGCTTCGGCTTTGCGATCCTCAGGAACGCTAGCCAGTAGTTCGGCTTGTTTGCCCGATAGTACCCGATCTGCCTGAGTCAGGTTAGTGCGAATACTGTTAAGGCGGCGGCGCGTCCGCAGTGCAGTAGAAATATCTTCTAGCGACTCTTGGAGCTGCCGCACCGGTTCATTGTCGATGGGTAAGGCATATCGCAGAAGGGCACGACCATCCGTAATGGCGTTGCCTGCGGGCAGGCGGCTAATCAGGGTAGTGGCCTGAGCTGGCAGCAGACTGCACTGCAAAGCGGCAGTAGCAAAGGTGGCCACCAGCACCAGCATTAATAAGCCGGATTTGAGCCAGCGGTGAAAGACGTGGGTCATGGTTATAGGTGCCAGAGTTGCGGTTTGGTATGGAGAGTCTTTCAAGGTTACGATTTTAGAAAGAATCACTCCTCAATCTCAGCCCAACCTGTTCAGTGCGCCTACAACATACAGCAAACACCAAAAAGCGTGGCGCTGGATACCTTTGTATATTGCCATAGGGTGTTCCCTATCTGGGCGCGTTCTACTACAACTGCCCTAGAATTTTGCTGCAGATCGCGACTGAAGTCTAACGGCAACACCGATCCCGAACGCCATCTAGCCTTGGGATCGGTGTCACGCTCTAAGAGCGGTGGATGAGGGTAAGGGTATGCGGATGGGCGATCGCACCCGTGTCAAAATTTCTTCAACAGTTATAGTTCTGAGGATCTAATTCTGAGGAAACAGCTTGCCTTAGATTGATGATGCAACTCTGCTCAGTAGAGAAGTCACCCCATCTATTAATCGAGTTACACCAGGTTTAAACTTTTGTGGCTCCTTTACGATGCAAAGGAGCCACAAAAGTTTGAGCTTACATCCAATGCTATGGGCTTTAGCAGCAGGACTCAGACCACTACCGCGACAGACCACCCTAGAACTAGCAATTACTGAGCGGGAGCATCTGACTCATTACCCTGGATAGGAGCAGATTCAACGGGCTCAGGTTGTGCTGCAGGCTCTTGCACCGCAGGCTCTGAGACTTGGGGCGCAGTAGCTTCAGGCGCGGTTGGCGCCGGTTGAGACGGGGCCGTAGGCATTGTGATAGTCGGTAGAACGAAAATCTGAGACCCACCGTTTGGCGCCTCGCCGCCTGTGGTCTGGGGCTCCTCAGTGGCACTTGGTGCGGTTGTCGTACTCGGATCTTCTGAAGTTCGAACCACAATATAGAACACACCGGCAGTCAGAGCCACAATGGATGCTAGGATGATACCGAGAAATGCACCGCCAGCAAAGTTATCTACTTCTTGCCGTTCGGTATGGTAAAGAGGCTGACGGCTGGGGCTTCGGCGGCCCTCGGTATAGCCATCCCGAAACGCCACTTCTTCTCGAGTCGCTGGGCGACCATTCACATCGCTGATATTACTGCTGACATTGCTAGAGTCAATACTGCTCGGTGCATCAAGATTATCTGAGTGAGTTTGATCAGCAGGGTTTACTCTACGTGTCATAAAAAAACTCCTAAAAAATTGATTTCACCTAACTAATACGGTAGTTGACTAGGGTGAGCGATCGCCTCCGTCAAAAGATCAGAGTGAGTCTCTGCCTTTAGAGGCGCTTTTAACGCATGCCTAGGCGTTACCAATAGACAAAGCCTTATGCCAGACATCCTTTGCCTTCGGGTAGCTTTAGCGTTAAAAGGCTGAGCGTTGAGAAGTATGTCGGTCATCCGACCTTCTTGCGCAGCGCTAGGCGCCCTCGAAAACATTTACAATTGTTTATTAGTTGGTACTGTTGGTATTGGCGTCATAAACTGGCAGTCGAACTGCCAATTATGCTGATGAGTAGTCGAGCCTGCTCTACACCTACGACATGAGCGTCGTCCATTTTCTCTACCCTCTCCAGTTCACCAACGATTTGTTCCACCTACCGCGCCACCTGAGCGCACTGAATACCCCAGAGAAGCAGACATGAAGAAAGACATTACGCGCTATCGCAACATCGGCATTTTCGCCCACGTAGATGCGGGCAAGACCACCACTACCGAGCGAATCTTGAAGCTCACCGGCAAAATTCACAAAATCGGTGAAGTGCACGATGGAGCAGCTACCACTGACTTCATGGAGCAAGAGCAAGAGCGCGGCATCACCATTCAGTCTGCGGCGACGTCTTGCTTTTGGAAAGATCACCAGCTCAACATTATCGACACGCCAGGGCACGTAGACTTCACGATTGAAGTGTATCGATCCCTCAAAGTGTTGGATGGTGGCATTGGGGTCTTCTGCGGCTCTGGCGGGGTGGAACCCCTGTCTGATACCAACTGGCGCTACGCCAACGACTCCAAAGTGGCACGCATTGTCTATGTCAACAAGTTAGACCGCATTGGCGCTGATTTTTATCGCGTTGTTAAGCAGGTTGACGAAGTTCTGGCGGCAAAGCCTCTGGTGATGGTGCTGCCTGTTGGCGTTGAAGAAGATTTCAGTGGCGTGGTCGATTTGCTTACCCGCAAAGCCTGGATCTGGGATGACTCAGGCGATCCGATGAACTATGAAGTGAAGGACGTGCCCGCTGATATGGTGGAGCAGGTCGAAACCTATCGTGAAGCGCTGATCGAAACTGCTGTTGAGCAAGACGATGAGCTGATGGAGAAGTATCTCGAAGGAGAAGAGATTTCCATTGACGACATTAAGCGTTGCGTTCGCAAGGGCACACGAGATCTCGTTTTCTTCCCGACCTACTGTGGCTCTTCCTTTAAGAATAAGGGTGTGCAGCTCGTGCTCGATGCTGTGGTGGACTATCTACCTAACCCTACGGAAGTCAATCCCCAGCCAGAAGTAGATCTAGAGGGCAACGAGACCGGCAATTTTGCCATCGTAGATCCCGACAAGCCTCTGCGGGCGCTGGCCTTCAAGATCATGGACGATCGATTTGGCGCGTTGACTTTTACTCGTATCTACTCGGGTCAGGTGAAGAAGGGAGACAATATCCTCGACACCTTTACGGGCAAAACCGAGCGCGTTAGCCGTCTAGTGGAAATGCACGCCAATTCTCGCGAAGAGGTTGATTCTGCCCAAGCGGGTGACATTGTTGCTCTGATTGGCATGAAAAACGTGCAAACAGGCCACACCCTCTGTGACCCCAACAAGCCTGCCACGTTGGAGCCAATGGTCTTCCCCGACCCTGTGATTTCAATTGCAGTGAAGCCTAAGAAGAAGGGCGATAACGAGAAGATGGGGATGGCGCTGAGCAAAATGGTGCAAGAAGATCCTTCGTTCCATGTCGAAACGGATTCGGAGAGCGGCGAAACCATCCTCAAAGGGATGGGAGAGCTGCACCTGGATATTAAAACGGATATCCTCAAGCGCACCCATGGTGTAGAAGTGGAAATAGGTAAGCCTCAAGTGGCCTATCGTGAGTCTGTGACCAAGCGGTTGATAGACAGCTACACCCACAAGAAGCAGTCCGGTGGATCAGGCCAATATGCCAAGATCGACTATGTGATTGAATCGGGTGAAACCGGTACGGGCTTCCAGTTTGAGTCCAAGGTGACAGGCGGGAACGTGCCTCGGGAGTTCTGGCCTGCGGTGCAAAAGGGCTTTGAGACCAGCATTGGCAAGGGTCCTCTGGCAGGCTACCCCTGTGTGGACTTGAAGGTGACGCTGACGGATGGTGGATTCCACCCGGTTGACTCATCGGCGATCGCCTTTGAGATTGCCGCCCGTGCTGCCTACCGCCAGTCGATGCCTAAGGCAGGCCCACAACTGCTAGAGCCGATTATGAACGTGGATGTGTTCACGCCGGATGACTACATGGGTGACGTGATTGGAGACTTAAACCGTCGTCGCGGCATGATCAAGACTCAAAGCACTAACCCCATGGGCGCTCGCATCAAAGCGGATGTGCCTCTGAGTGAGATGTTTGGCTACATTGGCGACTTGCGAACGATGACCTCAGGGCGGGGCCAGTTCTCAATGGAGTTCTCTCACTACGCGCCATGTCCTTCCAACGTGGCAGAGGTGGTTATCAAAGAAGCCAAAGAGCGGCAAGCTGTAGCCTCTTAGGATAAGGGTAAGGGTACAGTTTTTGGAAAATGAGGGCTGGCGCATGGCGTCGGCCCTCGTTTTTGTGGAGTCAAGGGCGAGCAATAGGCCAATAGTCGGCAATCGGTTGCTAAAACTCTCAGATGGAAAAAGGCTGCGAAATTAGGCTCCGTTGCTTTGCTGGTTCAAGCTAAATTCTTGTGTTCTTCAAGGATGCCGTGAGAGAGTGCAAGATTTGGCATATATTGAGTACCGTGTCGCATACGAACTTGCTCAAGAGGACAGCAATTGGTAAAGCCTGCCTCAACTGCTCCAAGGCTGCTGGTGGTGATGAATGGCAAAGGTGGCGTTGGCAAAACCACTACCGCTGTCAACTTGGCCGCCAACCTAGCCGAGCATACTCCGCTTTTGTTGATTGATGCCGATCCGCAGCAATCGGCTACCTGGTGGGTGCAGCGCAGTCAGCAGGGCATGGGGTTTGATTTGACTCAGGCAGACTCGGCTGATGAAATTGAGCAACTGCGATCGCACAAGGATTATCCCCTGATTGTGGTAGATACGCCTCCGGCCTTAGACTCAGCTCTGTTGCAGACCCTGGTGCCCACTGCTAGCTATGTCGTGCTGCCCACACCGCCAGCTCCGATGGATTTGTCCGCATTAATTGATACGGTGAAGCAGGTGGTGATGCCGGCCAATATTCTCTACCGGGTGTTGCTAACGCGAGTTGACCCCCGCAGCGTTAACGAGGCGCTAGATGCGCAGAACACACTCATGGAATTGGGGATTCCTGCGTGCAATGCGTTTATTCGCGCCTACAAAGCCCACGAGCGGGCCGCGCTGGAGGGAAAGTCGTCTCGCCAGTGGCGCGGCAGAAACGCCCGTGAAGCCGAGGCTGACTATCGGCGGGTAGCCGAAGAAATTCAACGAGACTGGAGGACTTAAAATTATGGCGACCAAGCGCCGACTGTCTGATGTATTGCGGGAAGAGGCAGGCGATCTGTCGAGCCAGGATGAGGGAGCGGCTGACGACACTGCGGATACCGAAGCGGCTGACTCTGATTCGGCTAAACCAACGGAAAAAAGCACTAAACCTGCGGCTCGTGCCTCGTCTACGGCAGGGGCAAAGGGGCGATCGCCCCAGTCTAGGTCATCCGCCTCTGCACGAACAAAATCGGCATCGACTCGATCTGCTGCGGCGTCTACAGGGCGTTCGGCAAAAACACCCGCCAAAGAGACCGCACCTGCTGAGACGGTGGCGGAAGCCGACGCCGCTGATCACGCGGTGGATGTAGCGGCGCTCCAGCAATCGCTAGAGACGGCGATCGCCCAAGAGTCCATTTTGCAGCGCAAAGTGGAAGGGTTAGAGTCGGACTTGGCACAGCAGCGAGATCTGGTGAAATCCCTGAAGGCCGATGTTCGAGCCGTGTCAAAGCTCCAGCAAGAGCTCGACGAGGCCAAGACGATGATTCGGAAGCTGACTCAGCTCAACGCCAATGAGCCTCAGCGTGATCCATCTCCAGAGAGCCCAGCAGAGGAGAAAGCACTTGCAGAACCGTCGAGCATCACGCCCTCTGCGCCACCCCCACCCCCCGTCGGTTCGACCGCGATGCAGCTGCGGCGAGTGCTGCAAAGCCCAATTTTCCCTGATCCACCCTCTACTCAGTTCACCGATGATGACATCGGCTGGTTTGATTAGCGCAGGGATTCTAACCCGTGTCGTAGACCTATGATCCCAAAGATCCCAAACCTGTCAGGATTGCGACGTCATCATGGCTTTTATGGCATCTAAACGCACCCATCTATCTCGTCTATGTTGATATACCAGCCCCCTGGCTTTGAGCAACGGGCGATCGCCACGGAGCTGGGCATCATGGCCTACTACACCCAGTCCAACCCCGTTTTGGGCACGCTGCCCAACACAGCGCCCGTTTATATTTTTTTGCACAGTTTGGGAGGCGGCTCCTCGGCCTTTGAGTGGTCTAAGTGCTATCCGGCTTGGGCTGGGCGATCGCACATCATTGCGATGGATCTGGTGGGTTGGGGACAGTCTGCCCACCCTCCTCGCATCTATAGCGCCGAAGACTACCTCACCCTCATCGAGCAGGGCATTCGCGCCGTGCTTCGAGAGAGAGCAGTCTCTGGCAATTCACCGCCACCCCTCATCCTGTTTGCCTCATCCCTGACGGCGGGCTTAATGGTGCGCTTGGCGATTCGCCAGCCTAAGCTATTCCAAACCTTAGTTTTGGTATGCCCATCTGGGTATGGTGATTTTGGCATGGGCTATGAATTTGGCCTTTCAGCGCAGCTCGCCCGACTTCCGGGTGTTGACCAAGCCTTATATCAACTGGGGGCAGCCAATGCCACCGCAGTGCAGAGCGTGCTCCAGCAATTTTTGTTTGCCCAACCAGCGCGGGTCACAGCTGAGATGGTGGCCGCCTATCTAGCCTCGGCACAGCAGCCCAATAGTCAATACAGTGCGTTGGCCTCGCTCCGGGGCGATCTCTGCTTTGATCTAGCGCTCTACTGGCCCCGTCTGCAGGTGCCTACTATCCTGCTGTGGGGTGAAGAGGCGCGCTTTAGCACCCTCTCTACCGGACGCCGCCTTGCCGCACTCAATCCGAATACGCTTATGGCGTTTTACTCGATCCCCAATGCGGGTGTGCTGCCTCATTTAGAGGCACCTGAATGGGCGATCGCCGCGTTAGAACCTCACCTTGCCCCGATCTAGGCGTCTCATCCAATCTCGGCGATCGCCGGATGGAAGAAGAAGGCAATGGCAATGATGATATAAGTCGCCAGTAGTAGGGCTCCTTCCAACCAATTCGAGCGTCCATCTCCGCTAATAGAGTTGGCAATCAGCACCGCCACTGCCACCGCCACCAGTTCAAACGGGTTGAAATTTAGATCCATCGGCTGATGCAGCACATAGCCCGCCAGCACTAATACAGGCGCAACGAACAGCGCCACCTGCATGCTGGCACCCACTGCGACCGAAACCGCCAAATCCATCTTGTTTTTCATTGCGACACTCACCGCCGTGAGGTTTTCCGCAGCATTGCCTACGATCGGCAGCAAAATCACCCCAGCGAACAGTTGCGTTAGGCCCAACTGTTGGGTGGCTTCGTCTAACGCTCCCACCAGCAGTTCAGACTCATAGGCGACGCTGACCGTTGCAGCCAGCAAGACACCCCCCCAGAGCCAAAGGTTTGGCTTCTGGTGGCTGTCCTCGTCCTCTATCTCTAACTCTGCCACCCCTGCATCATAGAGAAAGCGATGGGTTTTCATCGAAAACAGCAGGCTCATCACATAGACCAAAATCAGCAC
>JBGTOF010000212.1:0-3186 GCA_041742695.1 Elainellales cyanobacterium
CCAGTCGGTGTACGACCTGGAGGGGTTTCCCTTTTTCTCGGGCAAGAGCGTGTTTCACTACCGACGTATTGTCAGCCAAACCCGCAACAACCCTTACAGGGGCAACCCCGCCCCCGGCGACATCTCGATGATCAACTGGAACCGGGGTAATGACTGGAACTGGATGGACCCGCCCCTGGTGCTGAAAGCTATGGATTTAGAAGCCTCTGGGCAGCACAAAAACTGGATGGGGGGGCTGTCTCAGTCGGCGCTCAAGTTTGGTGAAGATCATGCGTTGATGTTTGCCCGCTGGCTGCTCGAAACCCAGACCGACTACCCCATGGCCTACCTCTACGGAGCCGACGGCCCCATGGGCACGCTCTCGGGTCTCAGCATGGTGCCCTACTTTCGCGAGGGGCGGCGGATTTTGGGTCGCGCCGCCTACGGCCAAGCAGAGTTTATGATTCGTGAAAACGATCTGCGCATTGGCTTCCCCGAGCAGCGCGACTTTAGCGCCACCGCCGTGGGCCTCACCCACTATGCGATCGACATCCACGGCTGCCGCTACCGCAACTGGCAGCCCTCCGGCGATGCCATCAGCGCCCCGGCCCAAGAGCCTCGGGTCAAACCCGTGCAAATCCCCCTAGAGAGCCTGATTCCCCAGGGGGTTGACAACCTGCTAATTGGCGGCAAGGCCATGGCCGCCACCCACATTGCCAATGCCTCAACCCGCGTTCACTACGGCGAGTGGCAGGCCGGGGCGGCGGCGGGGGTAACTGCCGGCTGGCTGATGTCGCCCGATACACCGATCCACGACCCCGCCGCGGTGATCCCCAGCGGCTATATGGGAGTTTTGCAAGAATTCATGCAGATTCAGGGGCTAAGAACCCGCTGGTAAGACCGAGAAGAGTTCAAAGCTCACTCTGCCAGGGTAGCCCCCGGAGCGTTGTGCCCGATCCGCACCCGATAGTCCCAATTGACTTGAGATTGGGCTCCCGCCATCCACGCCTGGAGAGGGGAACCCGGAGGGCGGGGATGATGGGCTCACTCTGAAAGGACTTTCCTTATCCTCAACACATATCGGAATAGCCCGACTGTATGGGTCGGCTGAATCTACTAAATCTGTCCTGAGGATTGGGTAAATGTTACATTTTTTAATATAGTAAAAGAGAAATTATTCCAGAATCTTCCGTGCTTCCTTTGATAGTCCTTGAAACGTTGGTTTCACCCTTTAAATTTTGGAACGAGGGCATCCACTACGGTATGCTCTACCGCAAGGATTTTTACGAGCGTTTGCATCAGTTTTCGACCACCGAGCGCGGCGCAGCCTACGCCAAGGCCATCGAAGCAGGCAAAGGCGGCTTTAAAGTGTGTGTCACTGTCTCTCAGACCCATTACACTGTCTGGGTTGAAATGCGATCGCGCCTAGAGCAGCAGACCAGGGCATCGGCTGATTTAGCGGGCCACGACCTCGCCATAGCTTAGAAGGGCTTTTCTAGGCCGCAGGCGGTGGGTTGAACAGGGCAAACACCTGGCGACAGCACCGCCGCAGCCGTTCGCGACAGGTGGGGTCTGGCACAGCCTCACCCGCAAAGGCCCAGCTATCGATGGTCGACAGGCTCCAGCGTTTGCCCCGGTGGTCAAAACCGGCCAGATCGAGGCCAATGACGCGGCGTTCTTCTGTGTCAGGGTCGGTATGCAGGCGAATTTGTACCAGCAGACTGCGGCACTGAAACAGGCGACTCACCCCCGGGAAGTGAAACCCCAGGTCAATGGAGTCGGGATCGACCCAATCGCGAGTATCTGGATCGTTCGCCCAGGGCTTGAGGTCGGCCCGCAGATCAGGCAGCTCGGCCTTGAACAGGCCCACCACGGCGGCAATTTTGCTGGCAAACTCAATACTGTTGGCCTGTTCTGCTGCGTTCACGCGATCTGCGATAGGGATAACTGAGCTTTCAGCATAGACGAGCCACCCAGCTGCAACCGTTAACTGGATCACGTCTAGCTCACTTTTGTCTTCGCAAAGATAGCTATAGCCGACATCATTAGAACACTTTGCTCGCAACACTCCCGGCCTGTCATTCCCGTGAAAACGGGAATCCATTCGAGAGCAGTTACGGACTGGTGGATTCCCGCCTACGCGAGAATGACGGCTTTGTCCTAACCTGAATGGCTGCGGTTATATCCGAACGGGCGAGCTTACTCTAGCGAAGGGGGGCCACGACCCCGCGGCACAGGTCGAGCATGCGGTGGTCGTTATCGCTAAGGGCGTCGATGGCGCTAAAGCCGTCGAGGTTAAAGGGCACCAGTTCCCCAGCGGTCTCGCCAGCGGCTACCACCGGCCCCTCGGCGAGGGCAATGCTGTAGGCGTAGGCCTCTTGGGCGTAGCTGTCAATAATTGTCATGGCCACTTCAGCACCCTGCACCTGGCCGTGGAAACAGTCAAAGGATGAACTAGGGTAGTAGAGCGCCCCGTAGACGCGATCGCCGGTGCGCTCCACTACCACATAGCCCTGACCAATCTGGTCGGGCTGGGGCGTTTGACCAAACAGGTAGCGTTCGGCCACGGGCTGCACGGGTGCAGCTTGAGCGATCGCCGGAGCTGCGATGCCCAATGCGCCTAGAGCAGCACCGACCGTCAGCAGTGATGCTAGAGGGGCGCGATCACGATTCTCTCCCTGGCTCAAAAACGGTTTTACCAGGGCAGAAAACAGCTTGGATTGAACAATCTTAATCCCCATTCTATTTACCCCCTTTTAATTTAGTTTTTTAGTCTGCAATCTCTGCCTAAGAAGCCCCGCTGTGGCTGCCGCTGGGTGCTTCTAGGGTTTGGTGCTGCTACCTTTTCAGAGGTTCAGGCACAATTTCAATCTAGTGGAATTAGTCCGCCTAACCCACGGTTCAGCCACGAACCGTAACAACTCTTCGCCAGTGAAAAAGCAAGAGCTATTGCTCGGCCAATCGGGCAGGGCTGCTGCCGTCGGCCCGAGGAGCCAGGGAGTTATTCACCGATAGCTATAGTCTTATGCGATCGCCCCAGTTGTGCATCCTCCTCTAGACCAGCTTTGCAACTGGCTGTTATAGGCGCAGGTGCTCAAATTAGGCTCAGATTAGTCTGTGGAGACTCTGGCAGTCAGGGTAAACTCATGGATAGAACTTGGTTTTAGAGGTCTAGACAATGGCGATGGAGGGTTCCTCCACTTCCTT
>JBGTOF010000267.1:0-4118 GCA_041742695.1 Elainellales cyanobacterium
CTACACCGGCAACCCCGCCCCCGGTGACATCTCGATGATCAACTGGAACCGGGGCAACGATTGGAACTGGATGGATCCGCCCTTGGTGCTAAAAGATATCGATTTAGAAGCCTCTGGGCAGTACAAAAACTGGATGGGGGGTCTGTCTCAGTCGGCGCTCAAATTTGGCGAAGAGCACGCGTTAATGTTTGCCCGCTGGCTGCTCGAAACCCAGACGGGCTATCCGATGGCCTACCTCTACGGAGCCGAAAGCCCTATGGGAACACTCTCGGGTCTCAGCATGGTGCCCTACTTTCGCGAGGGGCGACGGATTGTGGGTCGCGACGCCTACGGCCAATCGGAGTTTATGATTCGCGAAAACGATTTGCGCATTGGCTTCCCTGAGCAGCGCGACTTTAGCGCCACCGCCGTGGGCCTCACCCACTATGCGATCGACATCCACGGCTGCCGTTACCGCAACTGGCTGCCCTCCGGTGACGCCGTCAGCGCCCCGGCCCAAGAGCCTAAAGTCAGACCTATTCAAATTCCCCTGGAGAGCCTGATTCCTCAGGGGGTCGACAACCTGCTGATTGGCGGCAAGGCCATGGCCGCCACCCACATCGCCAACGCCTCAACCCGCGTTCACTATGGCGAGTGGCAGGTCGGGGCGGCGGCGGGAGTAACCGCTGGCTGGCTGGTGTCGCCCGATACGCCGATCTACGACCCTGCTGAGGTGATCCCCAGTGGCTACATGGGGGTTTTGCAAGAGGTCATGCAGATTCAGGGGCTAAGAACCCGCTGGTAAGACTGGGGAAAGTTCCGAATTTACGCTGCTCAGGGTTAGTTATAGCCATAGCCACTCAGGTTAGGACGGAGCCGTCATTCCCGCACAGAGCCTGCCCCCGCGAAGGCGTGGGGCGGGAATCCATTAGCCTATAACTGCTCTCGAATGGATTCCCGTTTCCACGGGAATGACAGGCCGGGATCGTTGCGAGTAAACCGTCCTAATGATGTCGGCTATAGCTATACAACAACGTTGTGCCTCATATAGACCTGATGATCTCAACTAACCTCAGTTCGGGATCAAGCCATCTCCACCCGACCTGGGATGGTGGGACTGCTTGGCCAAAGCCTTCCCTTATTTCCACACTCCTATTGGGATAAACCGATTGTGTGGCTCAGCTAACACTAGATTCTGCTTGATTACCCCCGATTGGGAAGGGCGCATGCGATAGAGCCTCTGGATTACGCCAACGCCTCTACAGTTTGACCATTTAATTAGGTCTATGTAATTTGGCGTTGGCATAAATCGATCCTAGGACTTAGGCAAATGTTACGTTTTTTTACTACGGTAGGAGAGAAACTATTCCTGAATCTGCCGTGCTTCCCCTGATAGTGCTTGAGACGCTGGTTTCACCCTTCAAATTTTGGAACGAGGGCATTCACCACGGTATGCTATACCGCAAGGATTTTTATGAGCAATTCCATCAGTTTGCGGCCACCGAGCGCATGGCCGCCTACGCCAAGGCTAATGAAGCCAGCAACAGCGGCTTGAAAGTGTGTATCACTGTCTCTCAGACCCACTACACCGTCTGGGTCGAGATGCGATCGCGCCTAGAGCAGCAGGCCAAGACCTTGGCTAGCCTAGAGGATCAGGACCTATTGGCAGCTTAGGATCGCCCCGTAACAGTGAGATAGCCGCCCCGGCTGTCCACGGCTAGGCAAAATGCCTGACCAACAAGCACTTACGTCACAATGATTTCTATCTCCTAGAAAAGCTCTTGCTGGGCCGCAGGCGGCGGGTTAAAAAGGGTAAACACCTGGCGACAGCACCGCCGCAGACGTTCGCGGCAAGTGGGGTCGGGCATAACCTCGCCCGTAAAAGCCCAATTATCGATGGTCGAAAGCCCCCAGCGCTTGCCCCGGTGGTCAAACCCGGCTAAATCAAGACCAATGACTCGGCGTTCTGCTGTCTCGGAGTCGGTGTACAGGCGAATTTGCACCAGCAGACTGCGGCACTGAAACAACCGACTCACCCCCGGAAAGTGAAACCCCAGGTCAATGGAGTCGGGATCAACCCAATCGCGGGTGTCGGGATCGTTTGCCCAAGGCTTGAGGTCGGCGCGCAGGTCAGGCAGTTCGGCCTTAAATAGGCCCACCACGGCGGCAATTTTGCTAGCAAACTCAATACTGTTAGCCTGTTCTGCTGCGTTCACGCGACCTGCAACGGGAATGACTGAGCTTTAAGCATAGACTAGCAGCCTAGTTACAACCGTTAACTGGGTCACGTCTAGTGCTTAGCTAACTTAATTGTGACAGGCTCTATATAGCCTAAAGGTTCACAGCATACGGTTCAAGGACTGCCGTGAACCCTGAACCGCACACCGTAAACCCCACAAACCTGTCGCCGTTGACTTGGCAGACTACCAGCCCCTACTTAACCCCAAAAACAGAGCCCTAGCGAGCGGGTACAACCCCGCGGCACAGGTCGAGCATGCGGTGGTCGTTGTCACTGAGAGTCTCGATGGCGCTAAAGCCGTCAAGGTTAAAGGGCATTAGGTTCCCAGCGGTTTCGCCAGCGGCTACTACTGGCCCCTCGGCAAGGGCAATACTGTAGGGATAAGACTCTTGGGCGTAGCTATCAATAATCGTCATGGCCACTTCTGTACCCTGAACCGGGCCGTGGAAGCAGTCATAGGATGAACTGGGGTAGTAGAGCGCCCCATAAACGCGATCGCCAGTGCGTTCCATCACCACATAGCCCTGACCGATCTGATCGGGCTGGGGCGATTGGCCAAACAGGTAGCGCTCGGCCACGGGCTGTACGGGGTCGGCTTGGGCGACCACCACCGGCTCGGCGGCCTGGGTTGGGGCAGCAATGCCCGCAGCGGTCAGAGCGGCAGCGGCCAGCAGTAGAGATGCCATGGGGGAGCGATCACGCTTCCCTCCCTGGCTCAAAAACGGTTTTACCAGGGCGGAAAACAGCTTGGTTTGAAAAACCTTAATACCCATTCTATTGACCCCCTTTTAATTTAATTTTTCGGTCTACAATCTCTGCCTGAGAAGCTAGCTGTGGCTGTCGCTAGGTACTTCTGGGGTTTAGTGCTGCGTCCTTTTCAGACGTTCAGGCACAATTTCAATTTAGTAGAGTTAGATCCCTTAACTCACGTTTCAGCCACGAACCGTAATAACTCTTCGCTAGTGGAAAAGCAAAGGTTATTGCTCAGCCAATCGGGCTGGGTTGCTGCCGTTGGACTGAGGAGCCAGAGATCGAAATCAGCGGTTTATTCGCCGATAGATGTATTTTTATGCGATCGCCCCGATTGTGCATCCTCCTCTAGACCAGCTTTGCAACTGGCTGCCATTGACGGGAGTGCTCAGATTAGGCTTACATTGGGCTCACATTGGGCTGTGGAGACCCTGGTAGTCAGGGTAAACTCATGGGTAGAACATGGTTTTTAGAGGTCTAGACAATGGCGATGGAGGGTTCCTCCACTTCCTTTGACGACGGGCGGGTGCCCCTCAAGCTGCTGCTATTTATTGACAAGCGGCCCAGCCTGGCCCGGCAGGTGCAGCAAATCAAGCAGTATTTGAAAACCCTAGAGACCCATTTTGAGTTCAATCTAGACGTGATCGACATTGGCGATCAGCCCTACCTGGCCGAGCACTACAAGCTGGTTGCCAGCCCGGCCCTCATTAAACTTGCCCCCGCTCCACAGCAGATGCTGGCTGGCAGCAATATCGTCCACCAGCTTGAACGGTGGTGGCCCAAATGGCAGGAAGAACACCTAGATGGCCTCAGTCTGGCTGATGCCGACACCAATCTCAACACCACCTTGCCCACGGCTCCAGAGGAACCCCTTACCTACTCCGCTGAGCTGATGAGGCTTTCGGATGAGATCTTTCGGCTCAACCAAACCCGCGAGGAGCTGGAGGCTCAGCTGCGCTTCAAAGATCGCATCATTGCCATGATGGCCCACGATCTGCGCAACCCCCTCACCGCCGCCTCCATCGCCGTCGAGACCCTGGAGCTAGGCTACGCCCCCAACCAGACCCGTAACCTCACCCTCAGCCCTGAACTCACGGGTCAGCTGCTCAAGCATGCCAAAACCCAGATCCGGGCGATCAACCGCATGATT
>JBGTOF010000275.1:0-3486 GCA_041742695.1 Elainellales cyanobacterium
CTACACCCAATTTTAGGATTCTATGGGTCTCGTCACACTAAGCGATCGAGACCCTGAACCCCTTAGAATCAAGGCATTTCGGGCATTTGAGAGGGAAGCCGATGGCGGGATTTGAACCCGCGACCGCTCGATTACGAATCGGGCGGTCATATTTTTGAAAGCCTTATAAATCAACGCTTTTGACACCTAAAAAAATTTATAAATCAGTTTTTATCTCAGTTCTTATCTCAATAATGTGCCAAAGTCCAAGTTTTTAGGCATGTTTGGGCATTGTTGGACATCTTTGGAGCGGTAGACGGTTCGTCCGCAAGTCGAGCTATCGATCGCATATTTTCTGTCTCATTCTGGTGATCAGAGGCTTAGGTGATAGCAATCGCTAGCAGCGATAACTATGGTGTCTTCCGATAGCCTCAGCAGTGAATCAGCCCTTCCTGCAGCTGTTTTGGTGGGGTCTCTGAAACACCAGCATTGTTTCCAGCACTCCGGCGATTACTCGGGGGCCGAGTTCGCGACCTGGGCGTTGCGGCACAAGGGGCCGTATGCCCGTTTTCAGTAGGAGGTGCAGGGTGTTACTCCGCAAACGATTGAGCAGTATGCCCGAGGGACGGCTGCTCAGATGCAGGCGATGCAGGCGCTCCAAATGGGGCAATCACAGCAACTAAGTAGCTGGGACGGATTAAATGTAAGACCACTGTAGGATGGGTTAGCGAAGCGTAACCCATATGGGGCAAGCCTTTGATGCGTTACGGCGGGACCTAACGCATCCTACACAAGGTTTCGCAGATCTGTTTACCACTTCGCGGCAGGAACTTGGAGCGCTAGGGTTGAGCTGCTAGTGGCACGTTATTTGGTCGAGTTCGCTGCGCCTGGGTCGAGCAAACAACTCAGGCTTGCATAAGTTTTCTGGTTCCAGAGGTATGTGGAGACAACTGCCACAAACGCTTTGGAGAATGCTATGGAATTCGCCCCCACCAGTGCTCAAGCCCTCAGCATACATGGATTGCTGTATTACCAACTGGAGCAATGGCCCCAGGCTATGACTAACTACAGACAAGCTTTGGACGAGTACCAAGCTGTTGATGATTTTTATGGTTTAGGGCAAACCTGCTGTCAACTGGGTACGATGCTGCTCCAGCAGCAGCAGTATGGAGTTGCCCGCCAATGGGCCGAAATGGCGCTACGGTTTTTAGTTAAGGCAGAACGCCACGATGTTGGCAATTATTCTCTATTGCGTAGCCAGTATGCGGCAGCTCTGCACCTTTTGGGTAGCGCTAATTTTTATCAGGGTCGCTATGCTTTGGCCCTTCGGCAACTAGAAAAAGTAATTTCTATTCGCTGTGAGCTGCAAGACGAGGTCGGTGAAGCCCTAACTATGGTTATGGTGGGGCAGGTTTACCAAGCTCAAAAGCTATTGTGGTACGCATTGGCTTGCTATGAAGGTGCTTTAGAAATTTGTCAGTGGAGAGCATCAACTTTCGATGGGGGGTGGTTTGAGGCGCAGGTGCGTTGCTTAATAGCCCAGCTATGTGAGGGCTGTGGCTATTGGGATTTAGCCCTCAAGCATTATCATGAGGCGCTGACCTTGAGACGTAGAGTGGAGGCTGGGAGTGGGGAATGACCTTGCTTTGGCAAGGGCTATAGCTGTGGTGTGACCTCGGTTCCATTTGAGGTCACCATGGGATCAATTGGCCACACCTACGAGGGTAAATGCTGCCCAGTTTTTAGGATCGGGATGGGCCTTCATTGTTATTAGCATTACCTGGCGTAGGGATTGGGCTTTATTTTGACCCGATCGCAGCTGTTTGTAAAACTCCACCATTAGGTCGGCGGTTGGGGCATCAGGGACGGCCCAGAGGGATACCACCACACTAGGGGCACCGGCTGCAATGAGCGATCGCGACAACCCCACCACCCCGTCTCCGGTGATGTCGCCACGCCCAGTGTCGCAGGCGCTAAGCACTACTAACTCTGCTTGCAGGTTGAGTTCATCAAGAATTTCGGCGGAGGTGAGTAATCCATCCTGGTCGTCGCTGGGGGCTAGGGCGATCGCACCTGGAATATCCTGCACCCCAGAGGCTTGAGGGTTGCCGTATTCTAGCAACCCATGGGTCGCTAAATGCACAATCCGAGCACTGCCAATGCGTTGCTTAACCGTTTGCTCTGATGCCTCACCCGCTAGTAGGGCGTTTGTTTCAAAAAAGCTAGCTACCTGAGTAGCTTCCCTTTCTGCACCGGGTAGGGTGGTTAACTGCCCCATCGTTTGAGTTTCTGAGTTCCAGGCCAGGGGCATAGTGGGGTTGCCTACAATAAGCACGTCTTCTTGGTTGAGAGCAGTGTCAGTATTGAGCGTTGCCGCCTGTTGATAGGTAAGGGCTAAGACCTGAATGGACGGAGCAGTGAGAATGGTATGGTGCTGGATTAAATATTCGTTATTATTGTTGATCAAGGCTGAGAAAGGAACCAAGAACAAGTCTCCCTGAGGGATGAAAACGACTTGGGCATCTGGGTGATCGGGCAATAGCTCTTGTATAGGCTCGATAAGAATTCTATGTAGTATTTTCAGATTTTGGCTAATATCAACAGAGTCGACTCGCTCGACTACAATGCTAGCGCGGCTTCTGTCGCCGATGGCTGCACGAGAGGTTTGAACGAGGTCTTCGAGGGTGTGCTCTTGGGTGTTGACGGGGCTACGCTCAAAGGATACTGAGCCATTGGGCTGCACCACCCAGATATAGATCTCGGCGGTGCGCCCACGCTGCCTGCCTTGAACTCGAAAGTCATCTTCTGGCACTAGGGAGTACTCTACTAGCGTCAAGTTCTTTTCTATGGCTAGCTGGCGCATGGCATTGATAGCTATGGGCAGGTTTGCCGCTTCGTTAGTAATGCTCTGTTCAGAGGGGGGCACAAACCGCTGATTGAGGAGTTTTGTGAATGCTCTGCCTCGCCCTGCTTCGGAAATTTCTAAGGCTTCAAGGACTTTGGTAGGGTCATCTTTAGCGATTAAGACCTGCTGAAGCAGATTATAGCTGTAGATCTGTGTGTCAAAAAGGGCAACGCTGGCGCTGTCTCCAAGATCGTCTTGGAGGAGTGTTTCTAGGTTAGAAATCGCCTCGCGCAGTTTGGTCTCTGCCTCGTCTAGCCGCTTAGCCGACAGTAGGGTGTGCCCCAGATTATTTAGGGTTCTGGCAATGGGTTCTGGGTTATCTAAGGCTTCTAGAATTTCAAGGCACTTTTCGTAATTGCTGATGGCGGTGTCGTAGTTGCCCTCGTCTGCTTCTGCCATGCCTAGGTTGCCGAGAGCTCTGGCAGTCAGATCTTTATGGTTTATACCAGATGCAATCTCTGAGCTATCTTGGTAATATTTCTTGGCAGATGAGATGTCGTTGTCTACATGATAGGTAAGGCCCAGGTTTAATAACTGACGGCTTTTTCCTTCGATGTTGCCTATTTCTTCAGCAATATCAAGGCTTTGGTTGTAGTGTTGTC
>JBGTOF010000299.1:0-68227 GCA_041742695.1 Elainellales cyanobacterium
ATGCTGCCCTGGCTGCTGGGGTGGAGCGCACCCATGACGCCGCTACTGCTGCTGGGTGGCGGAAGTGCGATCGCCCTGCTCGTGCCAGCCTGGTTTCAGCGTCAGTTGGGGGGGCACACGGGCGACACCTATGGTGCCACAGTCGAGTGGACTGAAGCCCTGCTGCTGGTGTTGTGTACCATTGGGTGAGGCTTCTCACGGCTTGCCTAACGGCTGCATTCTCCCCGGTGCCCCATTCTTGCCCTCTCACTATGGTCTGCGATAGTCATGGACTGCAATAGTCTTTCGCCCGATGCCCTCTCAACCTGCGTTTCAGCGCTGGGGCTAGACCGCATTCAGCGGCATGTCTTTATCTGCGCCGACCAAACGGTGCCCAAGTGTTGCGATAAGGCCGACAGCCTCACCGCCTGGAACTATCTCAAAACCCGGCTGAAAGCATTGGGGCTAGATGCGCCAACAGCAGAGCGCCCCAGCTGCATTTTTCGCACTAAGGCCAATTGCCTGCGAGTGTGCCAGCAAGGGCCGATTTTGGTGGTGTATCCCGATGGGGTATGGTATCACAGCGCCACGCCAGCGGTAATCGAGCAAATCATTCAGCAGCATTTGCTGCAGGGGAAGGTCGTGGATGAGTTTGCCTTTCTCACCCATCCGCTGCCCGATGCAACCTGAGGTCACGGCAGGCTTCCTTCTCCACTTGAACGGCCCCTGCATGATCGGCTAAGTCAGCAGCACTCTTTACTACACTTCAGCAGGAGCCGACGGCGGAATTTCGCCAGAGGTTGATGGGGCTCCGTTGCCGTCGCAAAGAGTACCGTCGTGAGGGATGCCGTCGGGGGAGGTGCCGTTATCAGCGGGGCTGTTGGGAGGGATATCGGGGGGGAAGTGCTCGCCATAGCGCAACTGCTGCTGCGGCATGCCAATGCCAATGCCGTGCTCCTCAAGCGCTAGCCGCATTCGATAGCGAAACTCTCGCCCCACGGTGAACTGCTGCAAGGGATGCGTCTCTAGCCAAATGCGAATCAACAGCCCGGCGTGGGTTACTTCATCGATGCCTAACACTTGAGGCGGCTTCACCATAAGCTGCTGCCACTCGGGTTCGTTATACATTTCCTCTGAAATAGTGTTGAGCACCTGCAGTGCTAGTTGAACATCGGCATCGTAAGCAATGGTGACCGTTAGATCAACCCGTGACCAAACCCGCGTTAGGTTTTGCACCTGAGTGATGCTGCTATTGGGAATCGTGATCAGCCGCCCTTCTGAATTTCGCAACTGGGTAATTCGCAGGTTCATGTTTTCCACAAGCCCCGCTAACCCATCGACTTCGATAATGTCGCCAATGCCGTATTGGTCTTCGACTAAGATCAAAAATCCGTTGACCAGATCTCTGATCAAGTTTTGGGACGCGAGGGAAAATGCAAAGGCGAGCAGGGCACCTAATGTCAACACCGATTCAATCGGCACGCCCACAATGCTCAGCACCCAGGCCAACCCTAGGGCAAAAATCATAAAGGTTTTGAGTCCCTTCAGCGCCTGAGAGATGGTGGAGATGCGGAGGTAACGCCGCTGAATCGTATCGCCTTCAAAGGGGAAAAACTCATTTTCTTCCCAGGCGCGGGCAAAGCGATTGATGGCAATATCGCCGAGGCGATTTAGCAAGCCCACCACAAACCAAATCACCAAGACACTGATGGGCGTCACCCAAAACGCGCGCGAGATCGATCGCCCCCAGGGGAATAGATTCAGCACTTGCCGGATACCCCCGAGCCAGACAAACACCAGCCCCCAAAAGGTAAACCAGCGTAGAAAAGCGTTGATGCTGATCCGCCGCTCGACGTTGAGATAGGGCATTAACAGGGACGGTAGCCAAAACTCACGGGGGTGATGGGTGGCGGGGGCCTCAGCATGAGAGTGACCCAGTCCTGAATTGACCCGGGCTTCAGCGCGTCGCGCCTGAAGATCTCGGTGGCGGCGATTTAGCAATTTTTTAATGACAATTAAGCCGGCGCTGAGCAGCAGCACAATCAGCAAAATTTTTATAGCTTGCCCCAGGGAACGCGCCAGCGCCTCGGGCTGGCGATCGCGCGCCGCCATTTGCAATTGTTCTTCTAACCGCTCGCGCCAGCGCTCAGCTAGTTCTTCAATGCTGGTGTTGTGATACTCCGCATCAAGCTGGGTCACCGTCAGCAGCTGTTGCGTTTGCACATTGGGCACGTCACGAGCGAGCAACACCGTATCGCTATTGAGCTGGGCGATCGCCACTTGCAACGTCTCGGGATCAAACCGAGTTCGGTACTGCACACTTGCAGTCCGATCATCAGTCGGGATCAGGGTCACCACTGCTTCGAGGTTGTTTTGAATCTGGGTAACCCGGTTTTCTACCAAAAATTGGTCGCTAAAGGGCGCGTCGGCGCGCGGCGCTGGCTGGGTGACTCGAAACAGGTTCACCCCATCAAAATGCACCAGCATGACGTCAAAATCGCCAACCCGCTCCACACTGCTGGGGCGGCGATCGGGAGCTGGCTGAATGGGTGGCGTAGGCAACGAGGGCAACGAGGGCATCTGCATGAGTCCTGCTGTGCCTGCTGCCACTGGCGCTGAGAGCAGCACCAGCACGAGGGCGATCGCCCCCCACCGCATAACCTGCCGAATGCGCCGATTCAGGAACCGTAGATTCATGCTGTCTTCTTCCTCCTACTGGGGCATCCTGCCGAATTGCAGTCGATCCCGTCGGTTTGACTCTGGCTTCAATGCACCTCGGTAGCGGGCGATCGCCTACACAGTGCCCTAAACCCTGCTGCTATCAGAGTTTTATGCGGATAGCCGCTGATGGGGATCGCCACGGCTGGGCCACCTGCCTGAACGATGCTAACGGAAATGTTGCGTAAGGGGAACCTACATAACAGAAGTTGACTTGCAATTGTGCTAGCGGCTGGGGAGTGCATCCGCAACCTGGGCAACGGCATAAGCGCTGCGCAAATACCATCGCCGCAGCCCTGGCAAGGGTGCTGGTTTCAGCGGCTGTTGATACACCGCAGAGTAGTCGTGCCCTGTGAGCGTGCCTGTGGTGAGTTGGGCTGCGGTGCGTCCGCTCCAAGTGCCTGCGGCCACGCCATTGCCATGAAAGGCGATCGCCTGCACCACTGTGTCATCCCCCAGTAGCCTGCCCACATGGGGCGTGAGTTGGGTCGAGCCACACACCAAGCCCGTCCAAAAGTGGGTGATCTCCACCGCTCGCCACGCCGGAAACATCTGCCCGAATTCGTGAATCAGAGCCTGCCGACGGCGATCGCTCTCTGCCGCAGATCCCACCAATCCCCCCCGGCCACCAAACAGCAGTCGGCCATCTGCCAACCGTCGAAAATAGTGCAACAGCGTCCGCGTATCAAACAGGGGCGTTTCAGTGTGCCAGCCTTGGGCGGCCAGTTCTGCTGCCGTCAGCGGTCGTGTGGTGACAATGGCCGACAGCACAGGCAACAGCGCCCCTTGCCAGTCAGGGCGCAACTGTTCTGACGTATAGCCATTGGTGGCGACAATCACTCGCTTCGTCCGCAGCACACCCCCTGGCGTATGCAGCAGATGCCACGTCCCCTGTTTTTCCCATACTGTGACAGGAGATTGACCATGCACGACCACACCCCGCCGCTGCACCGCCTGCAACACCCCCCGGGTATACTTCATCGGGTTGAGCCCAAACCCCACCCCTACCCACAGCGCCCCATGCGCTTGGGGACTACGATAGGCCCGTTCCGCCATTTCCTCAGTTGACCAAAGCTGGCAGGGATACTCGGCCACCTGGGTATAAAACTCTTGAGCCGCTTGGAGCGATCGCCAGCGCGAGGGATGATGCGCTACCGCAATTTCTCCATCCCCTTGAGGGTCGATCGCCAAGCCTTCTGCCTCTGCCACCTGCCGCACCTGCTCCACCCCCTGGCGTTGATGCTGATAAAAGCGCCGCGTCTCGTCTAACCCAAACTTGTGCAGGAGCGTTTTATGGGGCATCCAGGTTGGTTCAATACAGGCAAATCCTCCATTGCGCCCCGACGCGCCCCAGGCGGGCAGCCCTGCCTCTAGCACCCGCACCTGTTGCTGCCCTTCGGTAGCCAACTGCAACGCTGCCGACAATCCTGTAATACCGCCGCCGATAATTGCTACCTCGCAGGTGTCGTCCTGCAGAAGGGGCGGCACTGTGTCTAGAGCCAACGGCGGCAGCGTCGTTTCCCAAAAGCTGCCAACTGCAAGCGTGCGATCATAAACTCTGGCGTCATATAGCGAGGGCATAGGGGGTAGCCTTTATAAACATTCTCTTGACTCCTGCGTGAGTTCGCGATCGCTGTTTTAGCCTCGCGCTGCGGAGTTAAACCAACGCTGGAACGGTATTAATCGCATCGCGGGCAGCACCGTTTTGGCCTGTGCCGAACTGACGCTTACCCATGGCTTTTACTCAATAGCTTGTACTAAAACTCTAAAGAGGGCAGTTTTTCGTTATGCAACGGTAAACTGCCTTCCTGGGGACATGGGTTTAGCACTGTTGAGAATGTTGAAATAGGCGTCGCAGATTAGCGAAAATTCTGATTGCACCGTCATGCCACCGTCATGCCGCCCTTACGATGCAGGGCCGACATACATCAGATCGCACACTAACGATTTGTGATCAGAATTCATGCCGCTGACGGTGTAGATTTGGCGTACCTGCAGTTCTGGGCTTACCAAACAGTGGTCGATCGGAATTTGCGCCACCTGTCCCACCTGAGTAAGCCAGCCGCCGTAGGTTGTGGGACTGGGATAGGTGGGCAGCACGCCGACACCATGCCGCGTATCCTGCAGGCGCGTACCCCGAAGCAATCGCTTAAAGTAAGGCGACCAAGGGGTGGTATTGAAGTCGCCCAGCACCATCAGGGCATTTGGGGTTTGCAGAATGGCCGTGTGAAGTCTATCTAGCTTAAGATTGCGACGCTGAAACAGACGGGGATAAATGGGTAGTGGGGGATGGACGCCAACAAGTTGGATGGGAGTACCTGTGAACTGAATCGTGGCGAAAAGGCTCGGGTCTCGGCTGCCGAGGGTGTCGCCGCTTGGGTTCGTGAGGGGCTGCTTCGAGAATAGTGCGAGTCCGCTGCCAGGGCTTTGGAAGTGATAGGGCAGGCGATCGCCCAGTGCTGTCGTTAGATCTGCAACCCATCCCTGATCAATTTCTATAAACAGCACCACGTCTGGATCTTCTTGCTGCACCACCCGGGCCACCTGCTGCCGCTCGGGGTTGTAATAATTAACATTCGCCACCATCACCCGCAGCAGCGATGCATTCGGTGCGCTAGACGCTGCGGGGTTGGGGCGATCGTCCCCAGATCGATAGGGCAGTAGTTGAGCGCCGCTCCACAGCATCACGACTAAACATGCCACCCACAACAGCCACACCGGGCGATCGCGTCGCCCCCGCTGCCGAACCAGCAATCCTAGCCCCAACCCCAGACTCAACACCCCGCTCATCTGAAAATATTGCAGTTGAAAGTGAGACAGCAGCTCAATGGGATAGCGCCACGCCAACCCATCAAACAGCACACGCAGTGCCGCATACACGAGCAGCGCTACCCCGGCTACCGTCAGCGGCCCTATAGGTTGAGTGGGTAGATGCCTCATTGAGGAAAGAAACGTGCTTAGCCGTCGGTATTTAGCCATTGATCTGTTGAGAGCGATCACAACTCGCTATAGTAGTACTCGCAACCTCGGCCACCCATTCCGCTAATTCGGTCGCCCCGCGCGAACAAATTGATGGAATGGGTAGTCTAAGCCTAAGGAATGGAACCGAAGCATTCTTCGCAACCGAATCCAATCATCCCCGAATCCAGGAATCTAAGCATACTTGTGTCGCAGCTATGAACTACCGCCGTCGTACCACCAGACCGTTGCCTCGCCCCACTCAGGCTCGGGCGATCGCCCTCCGAGCCGAAGCCCTATCCCCCCGCAACCTAGACCTTGTTTCCCTAGCGGTGTGCTCCTGCGTGCTCACGCTATTGGTTCACGGCGTGGCTCAGCTGCCCACCAGCAGCACTCTCAACAAACCCACATCTCAATCATCTGGCATCAATAGCCAAAACCTGTTTCAAGCATTTACAGTGCCTGCAACTCGCCCCAAACTCAAGCAAGACGACGAGTAGCTCAGGTTCACGTTACCCACATGTGCAGCGTCCTAAGCAGAACCAGCAGACCCACCTGTACAAATGTTTGAGTCCGCAAGCACAGGTGAGTATGGATGGGCATGTACTCAATCCGTACGCGCCAGCAGTCTACCTATCCCTAATCCTTATAGGCCATTTAGCGCTTTTATAGATTGCTGGCTGGGATGAAACCTCCATAGCTTGATGAAGTAGCTTGGTAAAACTTTAGAGAAACCTGCATCAGTTTGATGGTTACTCTCTAAAATTGAGTTGTTTTGTGTCTAACGTCGATTTAAAAATCGAAGGTTTTTCAAAAAGCTGGCGGCAAGAAATTCTATTGGATGAACAATCTTATAGATTTCTTAGGATTCTATCCTGGGCGGGAGCTGAATCACTCTGTATGGAGTATGGGGTGACTCATTGTAGGGAGACCCGCTAAAGATGCCGAGGCCCCAACAAACCAGAACTGCATCAGCACCATGGTTGTCTAGCCGCCATCTTCGTCGCAGTCATTCATCAACACCGATACGCAATCAGCCAGGCTTTGATAAGGGATAAGGTACGGAGGAACTCTACGCTGTGAACATTTCCGACATATTTGCGAGGGGCGGCATCGCAATGTATCCATTGCTGCTGCTATCGTTCATGTCTTTAAGCGTGATTATTGAACGGGTTTGGTTCTGGTCAAAAATTCTGACCCGTGAGCGCGAGATCTCTGGTCGAGTGATTGAAGCAGCCCGACGAGAATGGGTGGCCGCTGCAGACATTGCCAGTCGCGCGACCGATCAACCCATTGGCCGGTTCCTCAATTCTGCGCTTGAGCTCCAGAGCCCCGATCCTGAGGTATTTAAGCTGGCGCTAGAAGCCTCCGCAGAAGAAGAGCTAGCAGCCATGCGCCGAGGCGACAAAATTTTAGAAGCCACGATTGCGATCGCCCCTTTGTTGGGTCTTCTGGGCACAGTGCTGGGTCTCATTGGCTCTCTCAGCTCTATCCGGTTAGGTGACATTGGCACCAGCGCTACTGGGGAAGTCACCCTAGGCATTTCTGAAGCGCTCATTTCAACTGCCACTGGGCTCATCGTAGCGATTATCAGCTTGGCGTTTTACCGCACATTTCAAGGATTGCTCGCAGGCCAAGTCAAACTGTTTCAGCGGTCGGGCAACGACTTAGAACTTCTCTACCGCAGCGACCTAGCGATTGGCAAGCGGCCTCTCAGCAACAACTTTAGATCCGGCATACTCCCTGCATCTGATGTAGCGACCGATGCCCCGCCCCCAGTGTCTGATCCACAGTCGTAGTTGCGCAAATAGCCATTGCGCAACCGACGCAAATCTGACGACATTAAGCGCATGATCTAGGCTTGGCCGTCAATCGGTCAAGCCCAGCGCAGATTAAGCGATTTCCTGACCCCCCTCACTTAACCGTTGATTGCGATGAAAATCAAACCTGGCATTCCCGGCGAAGAGGCTCGCATCGAGCTAGTTCCCCTCATTGATGTGGTGTTTTGCATTCTCACATTCTTTATCTTGGCGGCAGTAACGCTCACGCGCCAATCGGGCATTAATGTAGACTTGCCCCGAGCTTCGACGGGAATTACGCAAATGCGGGAGATGCTGATTGTCAGCGTTGACCCGATTGGGCAGATTTTTGTAGAAAAAGAGCCAATTCTCGAAGAAGAACTACGGCAAGAGCTGGTCAACTTTCAGGAAGTCAATCCCAATGGGGTAATGGTGCTCTATGCATCTCGGCTCTCGAGCTACAACGACGTGGTGAGGGTGCTCGACATTTTGCGCTCTGTGGGGGGCGAGCGGGTGGCGCTAGCTACCCTACCTGAACCTGGCGGCGTACAGGCAATTCCAGCTCCGTCGATTGATCCGACCGCTCCAATGCCAGGCGATTTGCTGCTGCCCGATGCGGAGTCATTACCGGGTTTTGAGACTTTCCCAGACGAGCCCATCTCTCCCCAAGATAGTCCCGAGCTACCCGGTGAGGCTGAACCGGTTGCTCCCTAAGGGCGATCGCTCCTTCACTATTCCCATCATCCACTTCCATTGCCTCAACAGAACGACTCGAGATGCGCGATCGCCGCCTATCTCGGGTCGTTTTTTTAATTGAAACGACTTCAAAATTCAATCCCGACTAAAATTGTCGGATATGTTTGACGGTGTTTCGTAGCCCGTGCTACTATCAGCTCACTTAGTTAAAAAGTTTGGCTAAATCCTTGCTACTGCGCTGATCTGGCCGTTTTGGTTGAGCAGATTGCTCTCGCTCGGTTCTACACCCTTGTTAAGTACACCCTCAATAGATTTGTTTCACCATGACTCAAGTGCTGCCATCTCCCACCCGTGACGCCGCTCGCTCTACCGCCGCTACCTTCACCGGGCTGAAGTGCAAAGAGTGCGGTGCCGAATACGAAGCCAAGGCCACCCATGTTTGCGAGCTTTGCTTTGGGCCTTTAGAGGTCATGTATGACTACAGCGCGCTGAGCAAAATGGTGACGCGCGAGTCTATTGAAGCAGGGCCCCATTCCATCTGGCGTTATCGTTCATTCCTGCCTGTGGCGAGCGAAAACCCCATTGATGTGGGCACAGGAATGACCCCCCTGCTCAAAGCCAATCGCCTGGCTCGTCGTCTAGGGCTCAAGAATCTCTACATTAAAAATGATGCGGTCAATATGCCGACCCTTAGCTTTAAGGATCGAGTTGTGTCGGTAGCGTTAACCCGCGCTCGCGAACTGGGCTTTACGACCGTATCTTGCGCCAGCACAGGAAACTTGGCGAATTCGACTGCGGCGATCGCCGCCCATGCTGGCTTAGAGTGTTGCGTCTTCATCCCATCTGATCTAGAAGCCGGTAAGGTGCTGGGGACGCTGATCTATAACCCCACATTGATGGCAGTTCATGGCAACTATGACCAGGTAAATCGGCTCTGTTCAGAAGTCGCAAACACCTACGGGTGGGGCTTTGTGAATATCAACCTGCGGCCTTACTACTCCGAGGGCTCTAAAACCTTGGGCTATGAAGTGGCAGAGCAATTGGGATGGAAGCTGCCGGATCACATCGTGGCACCGCTGGCTTCGGGCTCCCTATTTACCAAAATCTACAAAGGCTTCCAAGAATTTATCAAGGTTGGCCTCGTCGAAGAAAAAGCAGTGCGTTTTAGTGGGGCTCAGGCAGAAGGCTGCTCTCCGATTGCTCAAGCGTTTCGGGATGGCCGCGACTTTATTACCCCTGTTAAACCCAGCACTATTGCGAAGTCCATTGCGATTGGCAATCCGGCAGATGGCGTCTATGCCATAGACATTGCGAATAAGACGAATGGCAACATTGAGTCTGTCACTGATGCTGAAATCATTGACGGCATGAAGCTCCTCGCAGAGACAGAAGGCATCTTTACGGAAACAGCTGGGGGCACGACCATCGCCACGCTCAAGAAGCTGGTAGAAGCTGGGAAGATCAATCCCGATGAAACTACAGTTGCCTATATCACTGGCAATGGCCTAAAGACCCAAGAAGCAGTGCAGGGCTACATTGGAGAGCCGTTGACCATCGAGCCAAAGCTCGACAGCTTTGAGCGCGCCCTAGAGCGTGCAAAGACGCTGGATCGGTTGGAGTGGCAGCAGGTCTTGGTTTGAGGTCGTTAAGCCCTCGGCCGTCTAGGGATCCAGCAGTTTAGTGTAGTGTTGATTACGGCGATCGCCCCCTATGTTCTTCAGTTGTTCTCAAGCTATTCTCAAGCTGTGAACCTGACCAACATAATCATGCTGCATCGGCCTAAGGGCGATCGCTCCGTCATTGTTTCTCTTGAATACCGAATCTAAGGTTATGACAGTCAAAGTTCTTGTTCCCACTCCATTGCAGAAGTTTACGAAAGATCAGGCCACCGTGGAGTGCACCGCAGGCACCATCGTAGAGCTATTGGATTCGTTAGATGCACAATTTCCTGGCATCAAAGCCCGGCTCTGCGACGATAGCGGCAATCTACGTCGATTCATCAACTTCTATGTCAACAGCGAAGACATCCGCTTTTTAGAGGGCAAAGATACGCCGCTCGCCGCTGGGGATGAAGTGAGTATCGTCCCTGCTGTGGCTGGAGGCTGAGGGCGATCGCCCCTGCATCGGCTTCCATGCTCTTGCTGCATGCCGTGACGTTAGCGCCAGACCGATACAAAACCTTGAAATCCTAAATTGGATAGCGAGGCTTGTTCAAGTACTAACGCCACCGAGAGAGCAGATGCTCATGCTTCGATTTAGGTTCTCAATATGGGTTTGAAATGCGCGTTCAAAGCACATTTCAAACCCATTTGCTTTTTTAAAGCGCCATTTTGAGAACAGAGTCACCCTGTTAGATAGAGTCCCCGCTGAACCCGACTGTTGTCCTACCGAAAGGCCACTCCATAGCTGGCGCTCGGGCTGTGATGTTGATACAGCCGCTCGGGTAGCGGTTGGGGCGGGTTGCCATATTCTGGGGCGGGTTGCATCAGTTGGAGCAACCCCCACAACACGCCGACGAGGCCGATAGCTGTCATCAGCCCATTCAGCGGGGTAGGCTCAGATACATTGCGTTGAAAGTTGCAGTTGAGGCAGGTATATACATTGCCATGCTGCACAATTGAGTTGTGACCACAGTGAGGACAGGCTAACTGTGGATGGTGGTGAGATTGAGAGTGGGGGTCTGGGTACATAGCAACCTGCTCCTGTAATCGATCTGAATAGGTCTAGAACCGCAACAGGCACGACTAGAGTAGACCTAACGCGTGCTCTTAAGCTCGGCTTTCTATTGATTGGTGCAGTTTGATGTGCAATTGCTACAGGATGAAATGTTGACCTATGTCATCAGTGCTGCAAGCTGATTTTTGGGAGAATCGCTATCAAGATGGGAGCGATCGGTGGGATTTGGGGCAGCCTGCGCCCCCGTTTGTCAGTCTGCTCTCTGCTGAGACTGCACCCCCTGTCGGCAGTCTAGTGGCCTTGGGTATGGGGCGTGGCCATGATGCGCTGCTGTTTGCCAAGCATGGATTTGATGTGACGGGTGTAGATTTTGCGCCGTCGGCGATCGCCCATGCCCAACAGCATGCCACTGCTGAGGGGCTATCTTTTCAGGCTCTCCAGCGAGATATCTTCGATCTCGTTCCCGAATACGCCGGTACGTTTGACTATGTGCTAGAGCACACCTGCCTTTGTGCGATCGCCCCCTCCCAACGCCAGCCCTACGTCCGCCTCGTTCACCAACTGCTAAAACCCAAAGGCACCTTCATTGGTCTATTCTGGGCTCACCTGCGCGAGGGTGGGCCTCCCTATGGCACCACCCCAGCCGAACTGCGCGACCTATTTTCCCCTTGGTTCAACACCGCATCGTTAACACCCGTGAAGAATTCTGTTCCTAATCGAGCAGATGAAGAACTACTCGCGCTGTTTCACCCGCTTAGCGTCTCGTCGTCATAGCATCGTCATAGCAGAGAGAACAATGCTCACGTCTTGCCGTTGATTCACCCGCCGTCAAAATCTGGTTTTAGATAAGGCTGCCGATTGCCGAATGCCGCTGTTGGCTGAAGAATGCACCAAAACTGCTTAAAGTACAGCGGGACACCTGGCTTTTATATAACTGTTGCAACCGATAGATTGGTTGGGACAAGGGTTGTGTTGAACCCCCTGTGCAGCAGGCGGTTCAACACAACAAACCTTCAAACCTGCGTGTTAAGCGCTATAGGCAGGAGGACGGAATACAGCGTTCCTTTTGCTATAAAAAAGCCTGCAATTAAGCAGGCTTTCTTCGGATTTGATGTGCAGTTTAACTAATAGGGTCTCCATCCCAAATTTTGCTCGATTACCCCAGGTTGAGTCGAGCAAATGCCCTTTGAGTTGGCTTGCCCTTCCGTTGAACGCAACGCTACTGTTAGCTATTCAAACCCAGCATTGCGCCATGGCACGGGGTCTACAGATTTGCCGTTAACGTACAATCCCCAGTGCAGATTGGGCCCAGTTGCGGCTCCCGTGGCCCCGATGCCGCCGATGCGCTGTCCCGCCTGCACGACGTCACCCTCCTGCACGTCGATACGGCTGAGGTGAATGAAGATGCTGCCTACTCCTTGCCCATGATCAATGGCTACCGTGTTGCCATGCAGCACAAAGCCATCGGCCACACGCCCTACCAGCACAACACGACCCGCAGCAGGGGCGTAGATGGGTGCGCCCACTCCTCCGGCGTAATCTACCCCACGGTGAAAGTAATTTTCGGCAAAGACACCGTTGTAGTAGCGCCGAATTCCATATTCAGACGTGACGCGACCATCAGCAGGGCGGCGCATGGCTCCGCTCCACAGCTTATCGGGTGTGCGAATGTTGCGAAAGGCTGCGACGCGCGCAAACTCCTGATCGGTGCCGCCAGAGCCGCCGCCTCGCAGCGTAATTCGCTGTAGGCCAAAGGTGCGATCGCGCAATTCTACCGCTAGATTTCGGGTATTGCTGTCGGCCTCGACCCGAATCACCTTGCGACCGGGGCGATCAATGGGCGTGGTCGGAATCAGAGCGCGATAGCGATCGCCCCCCAGAGAAAAGGCTGGATACACCTCATCCTCGAATTGCACCGTGGGTTCTTGCTCGGCTCGCACCACGACTGAGATAGTATCGCCCAGACGAGGATTCGAGGGCTGAATGGTAACTCCATCAGCCGCAGCAGGGTTGAAGAGAATGAGCAATAGGGCGATCGCTCCTACGACTGCCCCGACCAGCCGCCGTCCATTACGACGCAGTGAACCAGTCCAAGACTGCCGACCCTTAACCTGTTGCAAGATCCAATCCGAAATCATGGCAAAACCACCAGACATCCTATATGTGCAGATTTGTGCAGACACCCTATCACAATTTGCTCGAGGTCTTCCGGTGCTGATGTGAGGTCAGGTAGGCTGCACCTGCTCTACACGATACTAAAATCAAACTCAAACTACTCACAGTTTCATAGATAGCGAGGCTAAGACTCGATTAACTTGAAAAGTCTAGGAATTCCTACAGCTTGGGCTTGAGATAGACCAGAGCGGTACGCCACACAACCGTGGGCTGATCATAATGATCCATCAAGCAAAGGCAATGGGCATCTTGCCAGCGAATCTTCCCGGTTAATAAATCATTGGTGATGAGCTTCAGCTCAACCTCGGTTTCTTCGCGAATGACGGTTTGAATTTGTCGAATGCTGGGCAGCCCTGTATCCAGTTCAGTTGTCATAGGTTCTACTCAGAATTGGTGACATGTACGGTTCTACGTTTTGAGGGGCAGTCGGCGTGGATTTGCCCGTTGTCTGTATCCTACCCCGCTTAAGCTTCGGGAGTGCATACTCAGGTGCTCTCGCTAGATGGTCTAGAGACCTGTCATACCAAATCCGAATCCCATCCCCCGATTCCACAAAAGCGATCTAAACCCGTTCTGCAGGAAGCCGCCGCGTCCACTGCCGCACTAGTCCGCACGAGACAGGTGGTTTTGCCCATGCCACCCTTGCCACTTACCCAGATCAACTGCCTTTCATCAAACCCCTGCATGCCCAAACTCTCATTAAAAAATCGTTAGGATGTCACGCATCTGGCCTGGAACCAGTCGTGGTGGGGTTAGTGTTCCCTAGGGTATGGAGACCTGTGATAGAGTTCCGGGCTGGTGGGCATGTTGAGTGTAAATCTTAGTGATCGGTGCAAGACCATAGATTCACATCGATTAAGGTTTAGACCGAATTGAGATGGAACGCGCAAGGATGCGCCGGGTAAGGAGATCGATCCGTAAACAGTACTAGGACACCATCCCGCTTTCTCCGGTTAGAGTTTGATTCAGACTGTGTCCCGCATGGGTAGAGTGTCGTTCTTCCTTACCCACATGAGTCAATAGTCAGTAACCCAGAATGGTCATTCGACGGTTGTTGTTCCCTCTCCCCTGTTTCCTGTCTCCGGCTTCTTGTTCCCTTGCTGCATGTCTACCTCACCTTGGATTTTGCATTATGTATCATCTCTCTCAGTTTTCACTCAAGGCCATGACCGAGTGTGGCGCGGCGCTCCGCAAACTTGGCCACGAAGCCGAGTCTATGGAAGATGCCGCTGCGCAGATCGTGCATTTTCTGTATGACCAGTTCCGCAATGCAGAGACGGGCGATCGCTCCTTTGCGATGGTGCGGTTGTTCAAAACTCATAACTTTGGAGAGTTGACGGACGACCTCCAGCAGTTTGTGCAATCCATGTTGGGGGATGATCCGGCCTCAGACCAAATGAAGTGCTTGACTCTGATGAGCACCGTGGGCGATCGCCCAGAATGGTGCAGTCGCGCCTACTCACAAGGGCATCAGTCTATCCCCCTTGTGAGCGAACATATGGTGGAGCAAATTCCGATGATTTCTCGCTTGATCCATCAATTTGGCCTAGATTTGAGCAGCGTGCTGGCCCCTACCCCAGACCTAATTATGGATTTAAGACAGCGCACCTTTAACGTGTTTCATGTGCCCGAGGCGCTGGGTAACCCCTATGTGCCAGCACAGGCTGAGTTTGTAGCCCCGGTCGGAGTTCAGTCAGTCTTGGGGTTTGGGGGCATGCTGCCTTCGGGTAACCTAATGGCAATTATCTTGTTTTCTAAAGACCCAATCTCGCGAGAAACAGCAGACCTGTTCAAGACTCTAGCGCTCAATACAAAAATGGCGCTGCTGCCATTTGACCGGGGTCGCGTGTTTGCTGCGGCGTAGGTCACCGGTATGGAGAACATTGACCTCTCTCGGTTTTGTTGATTAATATATGCAAAACTCTGCTGCTGAACTGCTGTTGCTGCGCGAACAGGTTGCCGCGCTAGAAGAACTGCTGGAGGTCTATGAGCAGGAAACCCGCGAAAAGTCAGAACGGCTAGAGCAAGCCCTGGCTGATTTGCAGGAGCATATGCGCCAGCTAGAACGCTCAGAAGCAGCGCTTCAAGTGCTGAAGTCGATTCTCGACAGCATGGGCGAGGGCGTGGTTGTGGCGGATGAGCAGGGACGGTTGCTGCTGGTGAATCCGGCGGCGCGGCAGGTGTTGGGGATTGCATCCACAGAGGAAACCCTAGCCGGTTGGGCTGCGCGCTGGCCCGATCACGCACTGGTCGATGCCGATGGAATGCCCTGCACGCTAGCGCAGTTTCCGCTATCGCGGGCGATCGCCGGAGACACGGTAGATGCAGCCGAGTTGCGTATTTGTGCCGCCTTACCCGCATGGGAAACCCCGCCGGATGGTACAACCCGCTCGTTGGCTGCTACGACTCCTGAACCGCTGGCGCCGTTAGAAGATGTGTGGCTAAGCGCTACCGCTCGCCCCATCTATACAGATCAACGGCAATTGCAGGGCGGCGTCGCTGTGTTTCATAACATTACGGCCATTAAGCACAGTGAGGCGGCGCTGCGCCAGTCAGACGGGCGATCGCGCCAGCAGGCCGAGCAGCTTCAGCACGCATTGCAAACGTTGCAAACCACCCAGGCGCAACTGGTGCAAACCGAGAAAATGTCGAGTCTGGGGCAAATGGTGGCGGGGGTAGCCCATGAAATCAACAACCCGGTTAGCTTTATTTATGGCAACATCTCCCCGGCCGAAAGCTACACCCGTGATTTGTTAGCCCTGCTGCGTCTCTATCAGCAGCATTATCCTCAACCTGCCCCGGCTATTCAGACCTTAGCTGAGACAATCGATATTGAGTTTATGCAGCAAGATTTTCCAAAAATCTTGTCATCCATGCGAATCGGAGCTGAGCGAATTCAGCAAATTGTGCGATCGCTCCGCAACTTCTCGCGGCTGGATGAAGCCGCTATGAAACCCGTTGATATTCACGACGGGATCGAAAACACGCTGCTGATTTTGCAGCATCGCTTTAAATCAGCGCGAGACACCATAGGGCTAACGTTGACGCGCGACTATGGCAGCCTGCCCACGGTAGAGTGCTTCGCAGGGCAAATGAACCAAGTGTTTATGAACATTCTCAGCAATGCGCTAGATGCGCTAGAAGAAGCGCATGAGAAGGGCTGGGAAGCCCCGACGCTGCCTACAATCCGAATTCGAACGGAATGTGTGGACGATGGGGCGATCGCCATCCGCATCCACAACAATGGGCCAGCGATTCCCCCCCCTGCTCGGGCTAAGCTGTTCGACCCCTTTTTTACCACCAAGCCCACGGGCAAAGGCACCGGGCTAGGGCTATATATTAGCTATCAAATCGTGGTAGATCGCCACCAGGGTCAACTTACCTGCACGTCTACACTGGGCAACACAGAATTCACCATCGAGATTCCTACCCTGTGCCAGCCCCATAAAGAATCATGGGCAGTATCCGCAGAATCGCGCCTCTAAAGCACCCGCACGGGGTTAGCGTCCAAGGAGATTCAGGTGTGGGCGACAACCCCGACACCAACACGCTGCACATTACGGCTGCTGATTTTGAGGTTACATTGCAGGCACTTCAGACCCAAAAGCAGCGCCTACCGACTTCGCCATAACATTAGCTTGCTAGCTTAATTGACGCGCTAACTGGTGGTTATAGTGTTTGTGTAAGATCCTCCCAATGCAGGAGCCTTACACAAACGCTTGCGCGGGTCAACTCAATACCATTACGACAGCTGAATCAGGTAGGACAATTACGGTCATGGAGCCCCTGCACAGTAGTGTCTCCAGGGCACCTCGATTAATTGCCTCATTGATAATCTTGGGAGCCCAGAACCACTGGAATCTCATTGCCATTCTCAACAAGATTTGTATTTTTCGAGGTGCCCTCCACAACCATAAATCCTCAAACCAGCGCACCAAGCGCTATGGCGTTCAATTCGAGATGATTTGAGCGCTTAGATTTTTTTTGCGTGCTGTGTATAAAGCCCTCAATCCTTAGGCCATCGCGCTGCAGCCGCTATTTTTCGATATGGGCTTCTCTACTTTTATTCGTCTATAATTTCTCTCCCTTGGGAGACGCAGTCCAAGCCCAGGTCTTGATAACCTTCGAAAGTATATGGGCATACCCAATACTTTTTTCGAGGCTGTAGAAAACATGCCTTTTTATATCTGCCTAATGCGACTAGGCAGTCATAAAAAAGTTTGAACCAGCCATTAGCCGAAACGAATTACCTAGGTCTGCCCCTTGTTCTCCTTTCCTTTGGACTAATACGATGAAAGCATCCGCCATTGTCTCGCTGTTTAAGGCAACCTTTAAGGAATGGACAGAAGATAAAGTCCCTCGATTGGCAGCGGCATTAGCTTACTTTACGATTTTTTCCTTAGCGCCCTTGCTCATTATTGCGATTTCGATCGCCGCGCTCTTTTTTGGAGAGGACGCCGCTAGGGGGCAGATTGTGGGCCAAATACAAGGCTTGCTAGGCCCCGAAGGAGCCGAAGCCATTGAATCAATGATTGCCAATGCGAATCGTACCGAAGGAGGCATCGTTGCAACCCTGGTGGGTCTTGTCACGCTTCTGTTTGGCGCTTCAGGAGTGTTTGGACAACTGCAGGATGCACTGAATACGATCTGGGAAGTAGCCCCCAAACCTGGACAGGGTATTGTAAATTTCATTCGCACACGCTTTCTTTCCTTTGGAATGGTGTTGGTGATTGGATTTTTGCTGCTGGTATCGCTAGTGCTTAGCGCTTTGTTGGCGGGCATTGGCACCTATGTTGAGGGGGTGGCTCCCGGCCTTACCATTCTGTGGGAGGCTCTTAATTTTGTAATTTCGTTCGGCATTATCACCTGTTTATTTGCCCTAATTTATAAGGTGTTGCCTGATGTCCGGATTGCGTGGGGTGATGTGTGGGTCGGAGCAGCAGTCACGTCGCTGTTGTTTACGATTGGTCGTACCTTAATTGGCATTTACTTGGGCAGTGCTGCGGTCGGTTCTGCTTATGGGGCAGCGGGTTCTTTAGTGGTTGTGTTGTTGTGGGTCTTTTATTCGGCTCAAATCTTGCTGTTTGGGGCTGAGTTTACCCAAGTCTATGCCCATCGCTATGGCTCGCAAATTCGCCCTGCGTCTACGGCGGTACCGTTAACTGAAGAGGGGCGAGTTCAGCAGGGGATGCCTAGTCAGGAGTATGTAGAAGAGGTCGCCCAGTCTGAAGATGCGGCTGTTCGTACCTCAGATAGAGATAAGCCGTCACGCCGTCCCAGACGGACAGATGCGCCAACTTCGGCAGGGCGATCGCCCGATCGTTCACCTGGCTTAGTCGCCGTGATTTTAGGCTCAGTGGTGGCGATCGCCCAAGCCACCCGAAAAAAACGCCGTCGTCGCTAGTGTAAGGGTTAAGCGGCTCCCGTCTCTCACGTTAATGCTTAGATTGGTGAGGTTTTAGTAGAAGGGGCGATCGCTCGTACTCTGGCTGCTGTGCAGAATCAAACTACCTCACTCAATCATCAAAAAGAAGGCTCTAATCTTAATAGCTGTTGAACCTGTTGATGGGACAAATATTAGGAGGTTTTGGGGAACTCTATTGAGTGTTATCCCTACTTTCTACGGAAACGACATCTTTTGCTAGCGTTGTTTCAGCTCCGCGCTGTAGGGCTGAAATAACGCAATATCGTTCTGGTCGCGTCGCGGCTAGAACGGCTTTTGCATGTTTTGAACTGTCATTGAAGTCGATTAAATCTTGATTTTGATGCTGTTTGTAGTGCAAATGTCGAAGACTCAATGCTTGGCAAATTCAGACAACATACTTATCTATTTTATTAGCATAAAATAGATAATGCCTACTGACCAGGATTTGGTTCCCTAGCAGGCGCTGGCTGCACTCATCGCAAGTTTTATGGCTCAAGGGCATCCTGAAGAATATGCCAAACATAGGGCGATCGCCACTATTTCCAGGCTGATTTAGAACTGCAAAATGCTCAACTGACTTGCTGGCTGGGCTGGCTGTAGCAAACGCACCCCGCTGTTTACTCCGACGCGCTGCACCTTCTTAGCGCTACCCGAACTGAGTTTGAGCAGCGGGTGTAAGCCTAAGTAATCAATAAATCAACAGGTTTGGCTAGTGTCTAGAACCCTTGTGAATTTCATCCGTCAAAGGGTTTGCGCCCGTTGCTGTGCAGCTTTTTTGGGCGACGCATGAGGGATGGGAGAGCGTAAGAAAGCCCGCCACTTTATGTAAACCTCTGCAACAGGTTCTGGATTTTTCATTGGTAGCGCTGAATTAATAGTGGAAGGTCTGCATGAATGCGATTTCAATCGCGTAAGGGTGCGTGCGTCTACACCTCTCTAATCATTCACGCAGAAGGTCTAGTTCATTCGCAATACCCGATTTGGAGAGCCCCCATGCCCACGGATTACATGTTATTTGTTCATGGTGTTAAAACCCGCAGCGAGGAAGAATTCCGAAAGTCTGCGACGAAGTTGTCAGACGGCATCGCGTTAGGAATCAACAATCCCACTAGAACGGTGAAGCCTATTTGCTTCTTTTGGGGAGATCAAAGCAAAGATGCGCAAGCTAAATTAGTTCAGGGGTTTAAGTATTCAGAAGATAAGTGGAACCAATTTTGGTTTCGAGATTTTCGCACTGAGCAGATCTTGGAGTTTGTGGGCGATGCCGCACTGTACCTCAGTCGTCATGTGGGGTCTAACGTTGTGCGGGCGTTTCATCAACAGGTGCTGCAAGATGGGCTGAAAGACGCTAGTGCTGAGGCGGGCGATCGCCTGCATCTAATTACCCATAGCTGGGGCACCGTCATCCTGTTCGACATTCTGTTTGCCCGTCGCTGGGAAGACGAGGGGCTTGACCACGACAACAGCACCCGAGACATTCGCCAGTGCGTGCAGGATATTCGCAACACATTCTTTGGGTTAACGCCCAACCCAGGACAGGGCATCCCCCTTGCCAGCATTCATACGATGGGGTCGCCCATTGCCTTGTTCACCTTGCTTAAACTGACTGGGGAAAGCAGCCACGACCTTAGCCCCCGGCTGAACGAATTGGTGAAAAACCTCTACGATTTGCGAAAGGGGAAACCGCTGCCCTGGCGCAATTTTGCTCATCCTGGCGACCCCATTGCCTATCCGCTAGAGGGCCTGTTGCCGCAGTTGCTGCAGCAGGGAGCGAGTCAAGAGTATGTACAGATTGAGGATGTGGTGCAGGGCGATCGCTTCCCGAACCGGTTGCACAATTTAGGGAATCTGCTGCCCTTTACGCGTCAGCGCTTGCTTCCCGTACTCAGTGGGGGCGACGCCCACGGCAGCTATTGGGGCAGCGCAGCAGTAGCTCAGTCCATCGGCAGCGTCATTCAGACTTCGATGGACTCGTAGGAGGAGCAAGGGCTACGCTTGCCATAGTTCAGTCAAAACAGAAATTCACGCTTTAGAATGGCAATTAGCCCAGGCGGGTGAATTCACCTTGGGTTCTGTATCTGCATACTAGAGCGAACACGCTATCGGGTCAGCGGCAGTTTTAAATTAACCAGAATCTAACCAGAATCAGCCAGAGTTGTTGCGGCGCAGCGGCAGGGCCACTACGCCGCAAGGCTTTAGATTTAGTATTGAGACTGGTCTCAGACAGCACCGCATGCCGATAGCGTATTTTGTTTTGTGACTATCCACTTAATCATGAGTTAAACCTTGCTATGAACACCCCTGCTCAGTCTGACCGCATCCTCATCTTCGATACCACCCTCCGCGATGGAGAGCAATCTCCGGGTGCCACCCTAAACGTGGACGAGAAGCTGGCGATCGCCCGTCAACTAGCACGACTGGGTGTAGACGTGATTGAGGCGGGATTTCCCTTTGCCAGCCCGGGCGACTTTGAGGCGGTGCAAAAAATTGCTGACCAAGTTGGCACGCCCGATGGCCCCACAATTTGCGGTTTGGCTCGCGCCACCAGACAAGATATCGAAGCAGCGGGCAAGGCGATTCAGCCTGCAGCGAAGGGGCGAATTCATACCTTCATTGCCACCTCCGATATTCACCTGGAATATAAGTTGCGCAAGACCCGTCAAGAAGTGTTGGAGATTGCGCCAGAGATGGTGGCCTATGCCAAAACGTTTACCGATGATGTGGAGTTTTCGCCAGAAGATGCTGGACGGTCTGACCCAGAGTTTTTGTATGAGATGCTAGAGCGGGCGATCGCCGCTGGCGCTACGACCGTCAACATCCCCGATACGGTGGGATATTTGACCCCGAGCGAATTCGGCACGTTAATTAAAGGCATTAGAGATAATGTGCCGAACATCAACCAGGCCATCATCTCTGTTCATGGTCACAATGATTTGGGCTTGGCGGTTGCCAATTTCTTAGAAGCCGTGAAGAATGGCGCGCGTCAGCTGGAATGCACCATCAATGGCATTGGCGAACGGGCAGGCAATGCTGCACTCGAAGAATTGGTGATGGCGATGCATGTGCGGCGGTCGTTCTATAACCCTTACCTCGGACGTCCCGCAGAGTCGGAGGAGCCACTGACCAACATCGACACGCGCCAACTCTACAAAACCTCGCGCCTCGTATCAAACCTGACGGGAATGCTGGTGCAGCCCAATAAAGCCATCGTAGGTGCCAATGCCTTTGCCCATGAATCTGGGATTCATCAAGATGGCGTGCTGAAGCACAAGCTCACCTACGAAATCATGGATGCTCAGTCCATTGGCCTTACCGACAATCAGATTGTGTTGGGCAAGCACTCAGGGCGCAACGCCTTCCGCACTCGCCTTAAGGAGTTGGGTCACGAAATAGCAGACCAAGAGCTAAACCGCGCTTTCTTGCGGTTTAAGGATCTGGCTGACAAGAAGAAGGACGTGACCGACTGGGATCTAGAAGCCATCGTCAACGATGAAGCCCAGCAGGTGCCAGACTTGTTCCGCCTAGAGCATTTGCAGGTGTCTTGCGGCGACCACGCCCGCCCTACCGCCACTGTGACGCTGCGCACGCCTGATGGTCAAGAGCTGACGGATGCGGCGATCGGCACTGGCCCAGTGGATGCAGTCTACAAAGCTATTAACCGGGTGGTAGATATTCCCAATCAGCTGATTGAGTTCTCGGTGCAGTCTGTCACCGTCGGCATTGATGCGATTGGAGAGGTTACCATTCGCCTTAAGCATGAAGACCGCATGTTCGCGGGGCATGGGGCCAACACTGACATCATCGTGGCGTCAGCCCAGGCTTACATGAACGCCCTCAACCGCCTTTATGCAAGTTTGCGAAACGGGCGATCGCTTCATCCTCAACATGATGAAGTTGCCTCAGCGGTAATGTAAACATAACTGACAGTTAACGTTTGGCAAATACATAAAACCGTTCTGCCCACAACGCGAGCAGAACGGTTTTATGTATTGTTTCAGCCCTATAGCGCAGAGTGAAACTACGCTATCGAACTTACATTAATTTGAGCAATTAAGATGAGAGTACAATCCGTTTAGCGACGAATCCCTGACTGCTGCGCTCGCTGCATCAGCCGTTCTTCATATCGCTGAAGCAAACTGTGGTTTTGCGAGTTCATTTCGTACAGCGCTGGGTCTTGCCGATAGTCATACCCGTTGTTGTCAGTCGGCTCTCGCCCTGAAGCACCGGTGTTAGGCGGCATATAGGCTAGATTGTTAGGCTGCTGGTATTGCCCGGTCGGCGGCACAGGCTGCTGATTAGGAGGCTGCTGACTATAGGGTTGGGCAGGCACTTGTCTGGGCGCTTGTTCGGCAATGGGTTGCAGATTTTGACTCTGAGCCCCATAGGGTGGGCGCTGCTGCACCCGCTGCTGGTCGTAGCTAGCGGAAGGCGACGATGCAGGAGTAGTTGGATAGCCTACAGGCGGCTGGTTAGACGGATAACCCTGACCTTGCATGGAATGAGACGACGTGCTCTGGGGATAGTGCTGCTGCTCTGTCTGAGGATGAGCAGTAGCGCTACCGAACGGGGCATTGTTCATCGGCACGTTGCTAATAGGAGGAGACGATGCAGGCTGCTGATTTGCAGTTTGGGCATTGGGAGCAGGCTGATAGACGCCCCGCACTAGCGCTTCATAAGCATTGTCGATTTTCAAGCTTTCGCTAAATTCAGGCAAACGCTCGGCTTGCTCTTTGGTAAAGCCAACTGTATAAATACACTCACTGTTGCTATCAATGCGCGATCGCCCCACCGGGAGCAAAACCTTCTTGCCAAAGCCCCAAAAGCCTAGGTCAACAACCAGATAGCGAAAGTGACCCTCGTAGTCAACCAGCAGGTCGTGAACGCTACCAATTCTATTGTCGTCGATATCAGCGTAAACGCTTAATCCTTTGATATCTGATCCGCCAAATGTATCTTCGTAATGTGGATCAAAATCCTTAATTTTTATCAAAACCATCGAATAACGCTCCTACAGTCTTGTAGGTGTTTACACATCATCTGATGCGATCGTTGAGTACAATCGCATCAGATGAAAAACTGCATTAACTAACTCGCTCTATCGGCGATAGTCAGGTTGAGCAGGTGCATCAGGCTCACGATAGACAGCAGGGCCCGTATTGTTGTTGCGCTGATCTTTACCGGCTAAGCCAGCTAAGCCCAATAGACCAATCAAGCCCAACCAACCCCAGTCAAATCCGTCTTCTTCTTCTTCACCAAATGTTTCGCCTGTCTCTGTTCCCACAGGGGCATTTGCTTCTTGAGAGATAGCAGGCAGAGTCATCGGGGCGATCGCTAGTCCTAACGACAGCACTCCAACACTCATCAATCGATACAATGCTAAGCGTTTCATTTTTTTGGTTCCTTATTCAACAAACAACTAACAATCAAACTTAATCTGGAGATTATCTCAGAATCACCCTGCTTTGCAGTCAGCAAAACTAGGCGGATGTAATCTATCAGTATCAATCTGAATATCACCCGCTTGACAATCTTTCAGATCTGTTTTTGCAGGTTGCAACTACAGCCTTGAATTAGTGCGCGGGAGCATTCTTGAGCGTCCTAATTAACAGGCTTGCGGCGAATTAGGTTTGACTTCAACTCACAGCTAATATTATCAAGGCAAGAGGTGGTAGTGTATCGACCTTTAGCTGTAACTTAGAGCTGATTTTCCATTACCGTAGTATTAGACCTGATGCAGCATCTACTCTCTCGAAATGCACAGGGGCGATCGCCCAGAGCCTAATAAAGATACCTCAACAAAGGCTTTGACAGCTTCTGGCTATCAGCCCTACTCTGGGTATTACCTTAAATAGAACAAATAGCAGTGACCTTCAAGAGTCAGTGGGGTTCTTGTTTTTAGAACAGATTCCACTCCGATTTATTCTGATTTATTTGGCCGAGTGCATATTTATGAAACACTGATGAAATGGTATAGGAAATGTCACCGATTGCTGTGCTTTGATGGTGTGCTTTGAATAAAGGGCTTTCTTAAGCCCGTGTGAGTTATAAAACTGTCATGGATGAATCTCTTCGTCAACTTGTGGCCGAGGCCTGTAGCTATCCTCCCGGTAGCGTCAAGCGACAACGTGCCCTCACTCGCATTATTCGCTTGACCTCCAAAAAACTATGGCGAGAGTCTACCCCTCACTATGAAGATGCGCTGCAACAAACCTGGGTCTATTTCTGCCAAAACATTTGTGAGGCCAACACCGCCGATCATCCCTACGATCCAACGCGGGGCACGGTTTCTACTTGGCTCAATGCCTATCTCAAACGGCGACTGCAAGATGGCTACATTCGTGACCAAGAAACCCGACACCGTGCTGCGCCTGCCAAAACGCTCACTAGCGATCCCGATCATCCCAAGAATCCAGTCGAAGATGTCGCTGCGCCACCCGACTTGCCGCCCATTCTAGAGACGGTGCAGTTGTGGGTTGAGCGCGATGCCTCAGGCGACCTATGTGCTACGCATATTGAAGGGCATCCTCAGGTCAATTGCCAAACCTTAATTCTGCGGCGGATGCCGCCAGAGCAAGGCTGGAAAGACCTGTCCGCTGAATTTGGTCTGCCAATCTCTACCCTTAGCAGCTTTTATCAGCGGCAATGTTTGCCAAGGCTGCGTAAATTCGGTGAATCAGAGGGATATCTATAAAGGAGGTTTGGCACTATGGTTTACAACACAGATTTTTCTCTCACGCTACCGATTACACGAGATGCGTTGCATAGGGCAGAGCAATTTGCGCTACGGCAACCCAGTCCCCACAAGGCCGCTCAGGTGAAATACAATACCCTGGCGGTTCAAGCGGTTCATGCTTACTTGCAGCTGATGGGTGTGGCGACAGACCTGACTGCTGGCGATAGCTGGAATCCGGTGGTGCAACTCTGGGCCGATACGGCAGATCTAGAGGTGTCTAGAGTGGGACGGTTGGAATGTCGGCCCGTGGTGGTTACGGGTCGTGGCGTCCCAGTGCCCTTGAGCTGTCCTATTCCGCCAGAGGTGTGGAGCGATCGCATTGGGTATGTGGTGGTTCAACTCAATGAAGCTACCCGCGAAGCAGAGATTCTAGGCTTTAGCCCGTCCGCAGCAGTAGAAAATTTGCCCCTGAATCAGCTCCAACCGATTGAAGACCTGATGACGCATTTGGCGGCGTTGCAGACGCAGGCGAGTCCTCAGCCAGTGTGGGAGACTTGGGCGACGTTGGGGCAATGGTTGCAGGGACTGGTGGATGCTGGGTGGAGCACAGCTGAGTCGGTGCTCAATCCGCCCCAGTTGGGCTACGCCATGCGAAGTGCTCTGACGGCAGAGTCGTCAGCGCTAGCGTTTGTCACTCGCCAAGCCAAGCCTATCGATGTAGGCGTACCGCTGGTGTTGGTGATGGCGTTGAGGCCTGATCCGAGTTCTCCTGATCCAATAGAGAATGCTTCGAGTGGGGAGGTGCGGCAGGCCGAAAATCGCGACTTGATGCCTTCTGAATCTAGTCAAACTCCCGCTAGCATTGACATGGTGGTGCAGGTGCATCCGGTGCAAACGGCAACGTTACCCCCAGACGTGATGCTGCAGGTTTTAGATGAGACTGGTGCAGAATTTTTGGCAGCGCGATCGCACGTCGAGGATGACTACATCCAGTTGCAGCTTAGCGGTGCGTCGGGTGAGCGGTTTCAAGTGCGGGTGAGTCTGGGCGATCGCACCGTGACTGAATTCTTCCAAATTTAGCCAGGTGCGCTCCAATTTCGCACAGGACTTGAACCCCAACCTTGAGCAACACGCCGTAGCTGGCTCTGCCTGATGGTAAGCCACTGATGGAATTGCGACGCATCGCAACACTGTGACAGCATGATTTCCTATGGGCAAGCTGGTCAGCTTAAAAATTGGGACAGGGAGTTTTGAGATCGGCTTTCCTGTGGTGATGCAGTTGGCCGACGAAGCGGATGACGACAATGCGTTGACTGTGCGCCCTGTTGCGGAACTCACGGGCTCGCTGCCCCCTATGCCCGATTTGCCGCTGGCGTATGAGGCGTGGCGATCGCACTACCGCCAGTTGGGAGACGTGACGCGTCTAAATGCCCCTAAACAGCAGCAAACCAATGTGTCTCGGGCTGCGCAACAGCAGGCTTGTCTGGATGCAGCCTATCACGTGAGCGATCGCCTCAATCAGTGGTTGCAAAGCGCGCCGTTTCGACCCCTGAGAGAAAAGTGTTTAGAAACGCTGCACCCCACTGACGCCATTCGGGTTCTCATTCAAACGCCAGATGCGGCATTGCGGCGGCTGCCTTGGCATGTGTGGGATGTATTAGAACGCTATCCCAATGCAGAGGTGGCGCTTAGCGCGGCCAGCTATGAGCGTCCGCTCCAGCGAATAGAACAGACCACGGAGAAAGCTCACACCGTCCGCATTCTGGCGATTTTGGGTGATGATACGGGACTCGATGTAGCGGGCGATCGCGCCCTGCTAGCCCAGTTGCCCAACAGCCACGTGCAGATATTGGTCAAGCCTCGTCGCCAAGATCTGACCGATCAGTTGTGGGAGCAACCGTGGGATATTTTGTTCTTTGCAGGCCACAGCGCCACCGATGCCAGCGGCAATACGGGCACCTTGGCGATCAACTCGACTGAGCAGTTGACCTTAGCAGAATTGCGCTACGGTCTGCGCCACGCGCTAGCACATGGGCTAACCTTGGCGATCTTTAACTCTTGCGATGGGCTGGGTCTGGCGCACGAGCTAGCGGATCTCTATATTCCCCAGCTTGTGGTGATGCGCGAGCCGATCCCCGACTTGGTGGCGCAGACCTTTCTTCGCTATTTCTTAACGGCATTTTCTCGCGGCGGCACGCTCTACAACGCCCTGCGCAATGCCCGCGAACGCCTGCAAGCGTTAGAAGACCGCTTTGTCTGCGCGACTTGGCTGCCGGTGCTGGTGCAAAACCCAGCCGTGCGTCCCCCCACATGGGCGCAACTGGCAGGCGACGGATCTGACCGGTCATCCACTCAATCATCGGGGCACGTGTCAAAAGACGTGCCGCCGCACCCAAAGCCACCCGCGTTGTTGATGCGTGGGCGCAATCTTTTCCCCATCATTCCCAGCGGGCTCAGTGCAGCGGCGGGGGGTGCAGTCTTGCTGCTGCGGCTAGCTGGAGGGTTAGAGGCACTAGAACTGGCGGCGTTTGACCAGTTCATGCGCTGGCGGCCAGCTGAGTCGATCGATTATCGTGTCCTCATTGTCACGATCGATCAGCAGGAGCAACAGCGGTTTGGCAACCCCAGCCGCACTCCACCCGAATCCATTACGGATGAACATTTGAGTCGGGCGATCGCCCGTCTACAAACAGCAGAACCCCGCGTTATCGGCTTAGATATTTATCGAGATCAGCTTGTAGATACGGCAAACCCTGAACTGGCTGCAGCCTACGCAAAGGATTCGCGCATCATTGGGGTCTGCCAAGGCGTTAACGAGTCTGGCGAGGGCATTGCGGCTCCTCCTAGTTTGCCAGCAGAGCAAGTTGGGTTTAGCGACTTTGCACTTGATCCGCATGGGGTTATCCGGCGGCAGCTTGTCTCAAAGCTGGATCGAGAGATGGACCCCGAAGCGCCCTGCATAACAACGGTGGCCTTTAGCACCCAGCTTGCGTTTCGTTATCTGCATGGGGAGAAGGAAGAAGTCGGAGGCGCCCCGCTCAATTTGCAAGAGGCGCTATTAAAGTTGATTCAACGCCACGCTCTGCACCATCGCGGAGGATACCGCCACGGTGGCGGTGGATATCAGTTGCTCCTTAACTATCGCGCTCATCCCCAGCCATTTGAGGCGGTTTCGCTGACGAATCTGCTCGAAGGGCGCGTGAATCCTGAGGTGGTGCGCGATCGTACGGTGGTTCTTGGGGTGACTGCTGTCAACTCCTTAACCGGGGCTGACGATGTGCACCCTACGCCCCTGGGTCAGATGCCTGGAGTTGTAGTGCAGGTGCATATGGCCAGTCAGTTGATCAGTGCAGTGCTAGATGGGCGATCGCTCCTTCGCCTGTGGCAGCCTGCAGGCGAAACGTTGTGGGTCGTGGGCTGGTCGCTAGCAGCCGGGCTAGCCACAGGGTGGATCCGGGGAACCCAATGGGGCTGGAGGGCGATCGCTCGGCTGGTTTTGTTCTTTGGCGCGTTCAGCATGACGCTAACGGCCACAGCTCTGTTTCTGTTCCTGGTCGGAGTTTGGGTGCCGTTTATCCCAGCGTTAATGGGAGGTGCGATCGCCACTGTCGTTGTTTATTTCTTTAACCTGCTTAATCAAGGAACTCAACCGCGCCGTCTCCGTCGCTAGCGGCTATCTATCACAGACAAAACACAGCTGAACCATCGGCAAGATCAGTCTCTGTTGGAAATAGCTTAAGGGCGTTCAATACGTTAGTCACATCCTTTGGTTAGGCTAGCGCGGGCGGTTGCATGCAGCAGATGATTAGGTGTAGGCCCAACCTGCACACAATCACCTCAACGTCCTAAAATGCCGCATGATGAATGTTTATCCTATCGAGATAAAATTTTGCAAGATGCCAGCATCTCTCCTTAGGTAGAGACGTAAATTGTGACAAACGGTACTAGCTATCAGTGTTCACATACGTTAAAACTTTAGATAGATAAGATATTCAGCGAATTGTACGCAATCCCTGGCAGTGAAAAGTTTTAGACTTTAGTGTGAGACTTTATCGGCTCATGCTTACAGGATTGTTGCCGTGATTTTTTCTGTAAATGTAAGCGTTTTAAATTCAATGCTGAGCATGATTTGCTCAGAGAAACTTGGGTGGAATTTATAGATCGTAGGAATCTTGAATTCAAGAATTCCTTAATAAGTCATCGATTGCAAGAGTTCGGTCTCTCATGCAAATCTTGGTCGGCATAAGCTGGTCGATATAACGTTTAGTTATTCTCACACAAGTTGTTTTTGTAAAAGCTTGACGCAAGAAATAGCGAGTAGCCTAGTAGATTAAGCAGGCAGTTAATGCTCTAAATTCCTTATATAGATTTATTTTGCATTTGAATCGGTTCACCTGTAATTTTGTTGGCATCTATGACACGTTCTAAGCATCTATTCAGTTCGATGGCTCAACTATCTTCTAGGTCTGTGCTCTGTCTCCGCACTCTGGGAGTAGGCGCGTTGGCAGTGGCGATCGCCAGTTGCACAACCACCATGCCGACTCAATCAGAGGCATCCCCTAGCCCAACGGATACGCCCACGGTCGCAGTAGACCCCAGTTCGGTTGAGGCTCCAACAGGCGAACCTGCCGCAGAAGGACAGGGGCACAGCGTTCAAGCGGTAACGTTGGTAGAAAACCTAGAGCATCCATGGGGCATGGTGTGGCTTCCCGATGGCGCCATGCTAGTAACTGAGCGTCCTGGGCGGCTGCGGATCATTCGGAACAATGCACTAGAGCCCAATCCCGTTGCGGGGGTGCCTGAGGTGTTGACCGCAGGGCAAGGTGGCTTGCTAGATATTTCGCTGCATCCCCAGTTTGAAGACAACGGCTGGGTCTATTTCACCTATGCCCACGGCACTTCAGATGCCAACCGTACCCGTGTGGCGCGAGCACAGTTCGACGGCTCCAGCCTGTCAAACTGGACGGTAATTTTTGAGGTCGAGCGGGACAAGCCCGGTGGGCAGCATTTTGGCTCGCGTATGACTTGGCTTCCTGACGAGACGCTTCTAGTAGCCTTTGGCGATGGGGGAAACCCTCCCGTACGACTGGATGGAAATTTGATTCGCAACCAGGCGCAGAACCGCAACAGCCGTCTGGGAGCAGTAGTACGAATCAACGACGATGGCTCTATTCCCGCCGATAACCCGTTTGCCAATGCCTCAGATGCTGATCCAGCCCTATGGAGCTATGGGCATCGCAATATTCAAGGCTTGGTGCGCGATCCTGAAACAAACGTGGTTTGGTCTACAGAGCATGGCCCACGGGGGGGGGATGAACTTAATATAATTGAGCCGGGTGAAAACTATGGTTGGCCTGTGGTGACGCAAGGCCAAGAATATGCGGGAGGGCCGGTGTCGAATGAGCGATCGCGCCCAGATATGGTCGATCCCTTGCTGGTGTGGACGCCCTCTAAAGCCCCATCTGGATTAGAGGTCTATCGGGGCGATCGCTTTCTTCAATGGCGGGGGCATCTATTTTCTGGCGGCCTAGTCACTCAAGATGTGCGCCGTATTGAGGTCGATGCTGCTGGAACTGTCGTCGCACAAGAGTCGATCGAGATTGGGCAGCGTGTCCGTGATGTGCGCCAAGGCCCAGATGGGTTGCTCTACGTGCTGACCGATGAATCTAATGGTCGTTTGATCCGACTTGAGCCTACTGATGGTTGACCGACGGGAGTAGAGTAATACCAGTCTATCCACCCACAATCAACCTGATCGATCAATGCGGCTGAAATACATAATTCCCAGCCTGATCTACGGTCTGAACCTAAACGTTTTGCAACGTCGCGCTCTGTAGAATGTTTCAAATCTGTTACCGCTCAGTATGAGTCCGCATTAAAAAGCCCACTTGTTCTAGTGTGTAGGGCTTGAACAAATGGGCTATGAGCTTCAGTTTAGTTAAAGGTCGGCAGGATTAATCGAGAGGGGCTTTTAATCCTTAAAGACTAAATAACATATGATCTATATTCTCTGTGAGCAACCTACCTGTGAACCTTTGGGGATCATGGTTTGATTATCTGAAATGAGACTTTTTACTGGCACTCCACATAAGCAGGCGTGCAAGGGGGGTTCTTCATTTGCATGTCGCCTATGCTGGCTGATTCAACAGACATTAGGGTAGAAGCGTTAGCTGCAAATGAAGACAGTAGAACAATGGTAGAAACAAGAAAACTCATAATCCCTCTTTTGATAGATGCAACCTTTCAACCTTATATTCGCCCATTACTCTGCTAATGCAGATCCGGGCAAATAACCAAAGTTGGCTTAAAAAACTAAGTAAAGACTAGAGCATTTGCTGAGGTCGCGTCTAAGAGGGCCAAGACGAATCTCTCAATACTTTTCCATAATCCTCTCATACGCACCCAACGAGCCCTGGAAAAGTTTAACGCGCTGGTTTGAGTGTTTATTGTTGTGAATCCCTGCGCACTAGAGGGTTCACAACAATGATTATCCTATTGGTTGCAATACAGAAAGACATGGGACAGCTCCAAACGAGTCATACCTGGGCGTCGTCCTTGCTTTACTGAATCATGGCCTATGTAGGATTACCTAAAATGTAAGCTCTTGATGCGGGATATGTGCTGGGTCGAGTTCTTACCTCTTAAAATCTCAGTTCGGTTGAAGAAGGTTTCTGCGTTTTGAGTCTCGCGTGGTAACCAAAACAACTCCAATCGCGCGCGAGCTATCGAAGGGAATTTGAGCGCATTTCGAACTTACGGTTTTTGATCTGCAGCCAAGTCAAAGCCATCGGGCAAGATAGCGTTTTCGAGTTGTGCACCGTCTAAATTAGCATTCCACAAGTTGGCTTGTCGCAAGTTTGCACCTCGCAGGTCTGCATTTTGCAGATTTGCATTGCTGAGATTGGCCATGCCAAAGTTGGCCCGGCCTAGCTTTGCATAGGTTAGATTGGCTTGAGTGAGCGACGCTTCGCGCACATCCGCTTCGGTGAAGTTAGCGCCTTGAAGATTGGCTGAATAAAGATTAGCGCCAATCAGGTTGGTGCCGATGAGGGTAGCATCAATCAGAGAGGCGTGGCTTAAGTTTGCCATGCAGAGGTTTGCCATGCTGAGATTGGCACGGGATGCGTTCGCGTAGTATAGGGTGGCTCCGATTAAATTTGCAAGCGATAAAATTGCCAGGCTGAGATTGGTCTGGCGCAGGTCGACTTCGCGTAGGTTGGCTTGGGTCAGCGTTGCTTCGCGTAAATCGGCTTGGCTTAGGTTGGTGCCATAGAGATGGGCTTGACTGAGATTGGCGGTGTACAACCGGGCTTGGTGTAGATTGGCACGATTGAGGTTGGCGTCTCGCAAATTAGCCAGGGAGAGATCGGCGTGACTGAGGTTGGCGTGATTAAGGTTAGCCTTTTCGAGAATGGCTTCACGTAGGTTGGCGTGGCGCAAGTCAGCCATGGCTAGGGTCGCCAAGGTCAGGTTGGCGCGGCTTAAATTAGAGTCTGCTAGGTTGGCCTCGCGCAGGTCTGCGCCCAGTAAGTTGGCTTCTTGCAGATTGGCTTGCTGAAGATCAGTGGTGTAAAGAATTGCTTCTTTGAGGTTGGCGCGACACAGGTCGGCCTGCCGCAAATCTGCCATGCACAGGTCTACGTAGCTGAGCGCGCCATCTTGCAGGTTTGCCTGGTTGAGAGCTGCTTCTCGCAGGTTTGCTCGGTTTGAGGTCGAGGCAGCGAGTTTTGGATTAGCTTGATTCATTTCGCGCCAGTGGTTCCAGGTTGAAGCGCCTTGTTTTAACCGCAAGAGATGCTCTTGATTTGCCATCTACACCCCGTTTGGCGATCGCCCTATTCTCACCAATCACCAATTCGGGCGATCGCCCGACATCTCTCTGACAGGTAGTAGCCTAAGTCTCCGAGAGTGCAGAGATTTAGACCAAACAAACTATCTCAAGACATGAGCGTTTCAAACGAGTATTCCCGTTTATTTGCTAAAAACAAGCAGGTGCGGCATGCAAGTTCCGCCCAGAATGCGTTGAAGCTTGAGACTGCTAACATGGCAATCAATAGAAATCCTAGGTTTCACCTTGCTTTCCGAGGTGAAATGAGACCATTGGTGGTGGTTATCACTGAGTAAGCCGTCGACGAATCCCAGTAGCGGAAATTACCGTAAGCAGTAGGCCAAAAGTTGGCCCCCTTGAGTCAGAACCAAATTTTAGAGCGGGCTGAGGAGAGATTCACGGCGAGGCCAAGCAGATTCCGTTAAAATAGCGTAGCAATTACTTGAAGTTAGCGAGTGTCATCGAGTGCCTGAGGTAAGGAAAAACCCTTTAGCCCCTGGTTTTTGGGATTTTTTACTCTCTTAAATCGGCCACCTGACGGGCTTGTTCTCTAATCAACTGCTGAGTTGAACTTGGAGTTTAAGTGCATTTTTTCTACATTCGCTAATTTAATTGCTGCATGGAATGGGCGACTCCATCGCGGGAGGGTAACGATTGCCAGAAGAACACGGCGTCAATTACTACAACTTTTTAGGTGTAACAACGGATGCGTCTGTGCAGGAGATTCGTCGAGCCTATCGGGAGATGAGTAAGCTCTATCATCCTGATACGACTACCCTTCCAGCGGCGGTGGCGATCGCCAAGTTTCAGGACTTAAACGAAGCCTATGCAACGCTCAGCAGTCCTGATCGGAGGGCGGCGTATGATTTGGCACATGGCTACGGGCGAGTGCGGGTGATGCAATCAGCGTGGAACCTGGATGCGCCTGCAACGGCGAACAGCCAGAGGCGATCGCCCAAATTTCAAGAGCCGAGCGATCGCCCCCTTTCAGCAGGCGAACTCTTCGCTCTGTTCATTTTGGGTGTGACCTTTGTGGGCTGTCTCATTCTGGTAGTCGCGATTGGTATCACGCGCGGCCCTAGTGCAGTCCGCTCATTCGATGGGTTAAACGCGGGTCAGGCTGCTGTGCAACAGTGGCAAGACCGCTCGCGTGTTGCCGTTCCGGTTGATCCGCGACCGGTGCAGACAGCCGAGGATGAGCCCATGTCTCAATAGCCACTCCATAAGCGAGTCAGCCTAGTTCGACTGGTCTCAATTGAGAAAACTACTCTCTGGTTCCTGCTCTGTTACGCCTTCCCCAATGCCAAAACATTGGCTTAATTTACTCGAACGGTTAAGTATCCCTTTTATGACACTTCCTCCAGCAGAAACTCCCCTCTACAATCACCCGTTGCCCGAAATAGAGGCCTGGCTTACGTCTCACGGCTGTCAGCAAGATCAATCCGACTTGCACCGCTGGCTCGTTGCCAAAGTAGGATGGGACGCAGAAATCACAATGGACGTGGATGCGTTAATGGTGCGCTATGTCGGCGCAGGTAGCGATGGATCTGATGTGGTGCGCTCCTTCAAATACTCCCTGAGTCGGCAGGATTTGGATCAGGTCATTTTTACCGGCCCCTAAGCTCAGGTGGCTCAATGATTACGCTTGTTCCTCTGGAGCGTAAGTCAGTCGGGAGAAGCTCAATCAACGTGCGTTCGATAGCGTTGTTTCAGCTCCGCAGCGTAGGGCTGAAATAACGCCAAACCGTGCTGCTCGTAACAAGGGCACGAGTTAGAGATTTGTCGAACTGACATTTCACTAAGGTTTAAGACGATTTAGAAAGGGTGCCAAATCGGCGATCGCGTTGCTGAAACGCACAGAGAGCTTGGTGAAATTCAGTACGGTCAAAGTCTGGCCAGAGGGTATCAGTTACATAAAATTCGGAATAGGCTAGCTGCCACAGCAAAAAGTTGCTGACGCGCATCTCGCCACTGGTGCGGATCAACAGATCGGGGTCGGTGTTGCCCGCTGTATAAAGATGTTTTTCAAACAAGACTTCGTCAATGGCGTCGGGCTGCAGAGTGCCTTGCTGCACTTGATGAGCGATCGCCCGGCAGGCATTAATAATTTCTTGTCGCCCGCCATAATTGGTTGCCACCGTAAACACAATGCCCTGGTTGTGGCGCGTTGCCTCCATAGAGCGGTCGATTTCTAGGCGGAGCGATGCTGGCAGCGCTGCCAAATTGCCCGCAAACCGAATCTGCACTTCTTCGGCCTGCATTTCGCGCAGTTCCTTCCGTAGCACCCGCTCAAACAGCGTCATTAAAAAGTCCACTTCTTCTAGTGGACGTCCCCAGTTTTCGGTTGAGAAAGCATAGGCCGTGAGTGCCTTAATCCCCCAATCTTTGCAGCATCGCAGCAGATCTTTCAGGGTATCGACCCCACGTCGGTGGCCCATAATGCGGGGCATGCCACGACGCTGCGCCCATCGACCATTGCCATCCATAATCACCGCCACATGCTGGGGCAACCGTGCAGGCTCTAAGTCAGAGGGCAAATCTTTAAGAGCGCTTTGCTTTGCTGTCATTGTGTCTCCGGGAGGCCGACGATGAAACGCGAGATTTCCTAGGCAGAACCGACTTCACTTTATCGCGAAGTTGACGCCCCAGCGTTCGCAACTGCGGAGCGACAGGTTCGCGATCGCTCGACTGCGAAAAACGCTCCGTGAGCAGTTCTCTAAGTTTGCTGCTGGTCAGGGGTCGGTTTAGGATACCCCGTTCCGCTAAAGAAATTGACCCTGTTTCTTCAGAAACCACCACACACAGGCAGTTTTCGACCCGCTCGGTAATGCCCATTGCGGCGCGATGGCGGGTACCCAACTGGCGGGAGGCACTGCGCTCTGACAGCGGCAAAATTACCCCTGCTGCAATGATGCGTGAACCCCGAATCAGCACTGCGCCATCATGCAACAGGGTCGCGGTTTGAAAGATGGTTTGTAGCATCTCTTTCGAGACTTCAGCGTTGATTCGAACGCCGGGGACAGAAAAGTCGCGTTCGTCTATGGGCCGACTGGTTTCGAGCACAATCAGCGCACCTGTGCGATTTTGTGATAGCTCCTTTACTGCATCTACAATTTCGTCGATGACGCTGTCAGGTTTGGGGATAGCTTCCTCAGTAGAGCGCAGCAGTTGCCAAATCTCTCCTCGCCCTAACTGCTCTAACAAGCGACGAAACTCGCTTTGCAGCATAAATGCCATGGCGACTGCCGAGCCAATGACCAGTTTTTCTAGCACAAAGCTGAGCAATTGCAGCCCAATTGCATTGCTGAGGGCAGAGGCTAGCATTAGCAAAATTAGCCCTCGAACCATCCATAGGGTTCGGCGCTCGCCGATGATGATCAGCACCATGTAGGTCAATATCAAGACCAAGAGCAGATCTACAAACGGCAGCAGGGACTGCGTCCAGCCCAAATTTGCCAACCATTGCCTCAGCGGAAAACCCATTAGATTTGGTTTGGATTTGGTCTAATGCTCCATCAACCCGCAAGGGTTATTCAGAGTGCGATCGCTCATTTCTTCTACGAATCGGCGTCAATGAATACGTTCGGAAGGATCTGGTTGATAGACAGTTTCACGTGCGATCGCTTAGCCATCCAATGCCTCCCATAAAACCTGTAGACTGAACCAGACTGAACGTATTGCTAGAAGCTGCGATTATAAATGCTGCCCGCTAATCCGAATCAAAATTCTAGCGAAACTCCATAGGGCACACGTTGCAGCACGATAGAGAGCCCGATAGGTGAATGAATTGTCTCCATTCTGACTCCATGCTACCTAGCTCTGGCTTACTTAGACGGGGGATGGGTGAGCCGATTCGGGAGGCAGTCATGGGCTAGCAAGTCGGCATAGGTTTCTCGTCGCAATATCAGACTGGCGTCACCGTCACCAACTAACACCGATGCTGGGCGCGGCAGGCGATTGTAGTTAGATGCCATGCTGTAATTGTAGGCCCCTGTGCCCATCACGACGAGAATATCGCCGGGATGGGTGGGAGGCAGGGTGGCATCTTTGATCAGCACATCGCCGGACTCACAATGTTTGCCTGCTACTGTTACGGCCTCGGTCATGGGCGCAGACATGTGGTTAGCAACGACAGCACGGTAGAGCGATTGATAGGTAATGGGGCGGGGGTTGTCAGACATGCCGCCATCCACAGTGACATAGGTGCGAATGCCAGGAACGGTTTTCTGGCTACCTAGAGTATAGGCGGTGACGCAAGCAGAGCCGATGAGCGATCGCCCAGGTTCGGCAATCAGCTTAGGAAGGGGAATCTGGCGATCGCGACAAGCGTCCACTACCGCGTTGCAAATCACCTGCGTCCATTCGTTGATGCTCGGTGGGTCATCGGACTCAGTGTAGCGAATGCCCAGCCCGCCGCCGATGTCTAACTCCTCTAGCATCAGCCCATAGTCTGCTGCCTTGACCAACCATTGCACTAACACCCCGGCTAAATCCTGGTGGGGCTGTAGCTCAAAAATTTGAGAGCCGATGTGGGCGTGCAGCCCGACGCAGTGCAGCACCGTAGAATGTTGTTGCACAAACGCAAACACAGATTCAATTTGGTCAGGGTCAAAGCCAAATTTGCTGTCTAAATGCCCCGTGCGAATGTAGTCATGGGTGTGGCACTCAATGCCCGGGGTGAGCCGCAGCATAACGCGTATCGGTGCTTGGGGCGGTTCGTTAACTGTCGATGTTGCCTTGGCAAGCTCTACCAGAGTTTCGAGCTCTAGCCAGTTGTCGACCACAATGGTGATGCGAGTGGCGATCGCCTGCTGCAGTTCATCTACTGATTTATTGTTGCCATGGAAGTAGATCACGCTCGGGTCAACACCCGCTGTTAGCGCCGTGTGCAGCTCCCCCCCTGACACCACATCCAGCCCTAAACCTTCACTCGCGGCGATCGCACACACCGCTAGGCAGTTCCATGCCTTCGATGCATAGATAACCAGCGACTCTCCAGGATAATGCTGCTGAAACGCCTGCCGATAGTGCCGACAGGCCGCCCGCAAGGTGGTTTCGTCTAAGACATACAGCGGCGACCCAAACTGCTGCACCAGCGTCACCACATCGCACCCGCCAATCTCTAGATGATCCTCACGGTTCACCCGCGCCGTCAGCGGCATCAAAAACTGGTTAGGCGATGCTTGGTCTGAAACCGATTCGGGCACATACTGACGACCGGAGTTATGAGTCGCGGCAGGAGGCGTTGAAACCATGGGGCGATAGTCCTTTGAACAGTTCTGAAATGACGGGTGAGCAGTCTTAAATCGGCTGAGTAACAGAGTGTAATTCTTAATCCAGTGTACAATCCAGGGCTGTGCTTCTTCTATGCACAATTTAGATTCTGGCGATTGACTCACCTACTGCTACTGAGCGCTACCGAGTCGTTGACCATCGCCTTGCTCTAGTGTTTTTCTCGCTATTTGGACTAAAGCTCCTACCGTGGCAGACCTAATTCTGACACCCCTCACCTCTGCGCTGGTCGCCGCTGCGGTTGACCTCGATCAGCGCTGTCTGGGTGGAATGTGGACTGCATCGGGCTATTTGCGAGAGGTGAACAGCCCAAATGGAATCCTGTTGGCGCTGCAGCGCGATAGCAATTGGTATGCTCTGGCTTCTGAGGTCGATCAATCCCACGAGTTTAAGACTGATATCAGTGCTCAATCCGCTCCATCCTCGGATAGACCGTTGGTGCACTCGGCATCGCTGCATTCCTTCCAATCTTCCCCTGCGCCTTCCCCAGATTCTCCGCTGTTGGCGCTAGGCTGCCTGTGGACAGTTCTAGAAGAAGCGCATATCACGATTCTGATGGTTGATCCCGACTATCGACGGCAGGGGCTAGGGCAGGCGCTGCTGTGGGCGCTACTCTGGGCTAGCTGGCGGCGGTCGATGGCGTGGATCACGCTAGAGGTGCGCCCGTCGAATGCAGGGGCGATCGCACTCTATACACAGTTTGGATTTGAAAGTATTGGCCACCGCCGCCGCTACTATCACCATCCCGAAGAAGACGCTCTAATTCTCTGGCGTCGGGGTCTCCAGACCTCCGAGTTTGAACATAGTTTGGTGCAGTGGCAGCAGCAGGTGGGCGATCGCTTAGCGCGTGCGGGCTGGCAACTCCACCAATCGGCCGAAATCGAAAAAGAATTGGAACAATCCTCTTGACAAGCGTTCGCCTTCTCAGCACTATTTCATACGGAGCGGTCGATTGTTCCTAATGGCAGGGTAATTATTAGGTAAACCCCGCATTAAGACTTGGCCTAGGAATTTGCTTGCATTTTAGCCTGGAGCGCCTCCATTCAGGGCTCTGCCATGCCCCATCAACGTAGGATTAGGGTCTGCCGTCATTGCGATGCGACAGACAGATTCACCGTAGCCCTATGCTAGAATCAGCGTACCGGCACGCAGCAGGTGATAAAGACTGTCATGTTTGAACGCTTCACAGAGAAAGCCATTAAGGTAATCATGCTTGCCCAAGAGGAAGCACGACGCCTAGGCCACAACTTTGTTGGGACAGAGCAGATCCTCTTGGGTCTGATTGGAGAAGGGACCGGCGTCGCCGCCAAGGTGCTCAAATCCATGGGAGTCAATCTTAAAGACGCCCGGATTGAGGTCGAGAAAATTATTGGGCGAGGCTCCGGATTCGTTGCGGTTGAAATTCCGTTCACGCCTCGTGCTAAGCGCGTTTTGGAGCTGTCGCTCGAAGAGGCCCGCCAACTCGGGCACAACTACATTGGGACTGAGCACTTGCTTTTGGGGTTAATCCGCGAAGGCGAAGGGGTCGCTGCCCGCGTTCTGGAAAATCTGGGGGTTGACCTGACCAAGGTTCGCACTCAGGTAATTCGGATGCTGGGTGAAACCGCTGAGGTGTCTACGGGCGGTAGCCAAGGTCGTACCAAAACGCCCACGCTGGATGAGTTTGGTTCAAACCTGACCCAGATGGCTGGGGAGGGCAAGCTCGACCCTGTAGTGGGCCGTCAGAAAGAAATCGAGCGTGTTATTCAGATTCTCGGTCGACGCACCAAAAATAATCCGGTGCTGATTGGGGAACCTGGAGTGGGCAAAACGGCGATCGCCGAGGGCTTGGCCCAGCGTATCGCAAACAACGATGTGCCCGACATCCTCGAAGAAAAGCGAGTGGTAACTCTCGATATTGGATTGCTGGTTGCAGGCACCAAATATCGAGGGGAATTTGAAGAGCGCCTCAAAAAGATCATGGACGAAATCCGCCAAGCGGGGAACGTCATCTTGGTCATTGATGAGGTGCATACGCTAATTGGGGCAGGTGCGGCTGAAGGGGCGATTGACGCCGCTAACATCCTTAAGCCAGCGTTGGCTCGGGGCGAACTTCAGTGCATTGGAGCTACAACGCTGGATGAGTATCGCAAGCATATTGAGCGGGATGCGGCCCTAGAGCGCCGTTTCCAGCCGGTGATGGTGGGCGAGCCGTCGGTTGATGAAACCATTGAGATTTTGCGAGGGTTGCGCGATCGCTACGAGCAACACCACAAGCTCAAGATTTCGGATGAAGCGTTAGAGGCTGCTGCTAAGCTGTCAGATCGCTACATTAGCGATCGCTTCTTGCCAGACAAGGCGATTGACTTAGTCGATGAGGCTGGGTCGCGTGTGCGTCTGATCAACTCCCAACTGCCACCAGCGGCCAAGGAGCTAGACAAGGAGTTGCGGCAGGTTCTCAAAGACAAAGACGATTCGGTGCGTTCCCAAGACTTTGACCGGGCTGGGGAACTGCGCGATCGGGAAATGGAGATTAAAGCCGAAATTCGGGCGATCGCCCAAACTAAAAAGGCTGAGTCTGCTGACGGTGAAGACGCCTCCCCGGTGGTGACAGAAGAAGACATCGCTCAAATTGTGGCGTCTTGGACTGGAGTTCCGGTGAACAAGCTGACCGAAAGCGAATCGGAAAAGCTCCTCAACATGGAAGATACCCTGCACGGTCGCATTATTGGCCAAGATGAAGCAGTGAAAGCTGTTTCGCGTGCCATTCGTCGCGCTCGAGTAGGATTGAAAAACCCCAACCGACCTATTGCTAGCTTCATCTTCTCCGGTCCTACTGGGGTTGGTAAAACTGAGCTAACCAAGGCTCTTGCGGCTTATTTCTTCGGCTCTGAAGATGCGATGATTCGTCTCGACATGTCAGAGTATATGGAGCGCCATACGGTGTCCAAGCTGATTGGCTCACCTCCTGGTTATGTAGGTTACAACGAAGGGGGCCAGCTCACTGAAGCAGTGCGGCGACGTCCTTACACGGTAGTGCTGTTCGATGAAATCGAGAAGGCACACCCTGATGTGTTCAATATGCTGTTGCAAATCTTGGAAGACGGTCGCCTGACTGACGCCAAGGGTCGCACAGTTGACTTCAAGAACACGCTCTTGATTATGACGTCGAACATTGGTTCGAAGGTAATTGAGAAGGGGGGTGGTGGTCTGGGCTTCGACTTCTCCAGCGATGCGCCGGATGAGTCGCAGTACAACCGCATTCGCTCCTTGGTCAACGAAGAGTTGAAGCAGTACTTCCGTCCTGAGTTCCTCAACCGGGTAGATGAAATTATCGTCTTCCGTCAGCTCACACGGGATGAGGTAAAACATATTGCCGACATTCTGCTGAAGGAAGTAACTGGACGACTAACTGAACAGGGCATCGTCTTGGAAGTGACTGAAAAGTTCAAGGATCGCTTGGTAGAAGAGGGGTATAACCCCAGCTATGGAGCGCGTCCACTCCGCCGAGCCATTATGCGCCTGTTGGAAGATTCCCTAGCAGAGGAAATCCTCTCTGGGCGAATTCAAAACGGTGATGTGGCAATCGTAGATGTCGGAGAAGATGGTCAGGTCAAGGTACTACCTGGAGAAAAGCGTGAGCTATTGACCCAGGCTGCAGAATAGGCCTTCGCCTATCCAGCGATTTAGTAAAAAGGCCGGGAGCAAACGCTCCCGGCCTTTTTACTGGATAGATAAATGAGTGGTGAGTTAGACCTGTGGTTGACTATCCCAAATTGCCTACGCTACTTGGCTCTGACAGGAATAACCACAGGTCTACAACACGACCGATAAATGGCTGAGTTAGCGATCTGGGCTTTCTAGTAAGACTACTGAAACCTTGACGCCTTGGTGCATTCTTATTCAACAGGGGAACACTAAGCCCGATGGAAACAGCAAAACCCGACTGTTTTTCCCACACTTGCCGTGGAGCGTTTGCAGGCACTATGAGTATTGAAAAAATCGTTGAACAAGCCCTTCAGGATGGGTATTTAACTCCCGCCATGGAGGCAGAAGTTGGTCGGATTTGTGACACTGCTTCAGAATTGTCTATTGAAGAGTATATGGCTCTCGATCGACTAATGGGAGCGTTGCTAACGGGTGAAGTGGTTGCAGTACCCCGGAAGCAATTCATTAACGTAATGGAAGAGCTGGTGCTGACAGAGGCGATCGCCCGAGTTGCTGAAATCGAAGCTATGAGCGACTGTACGCTTGATCTAGGCGACATTGCCGCCTATGCCTTAAATCGATTGCCTCCCCTCTATGCCACCACAGAGGAAGGAGCAGAATACCAGCGCAGCCGCGCCAAAGAAGACCTGCAAGTGATGATTTCAGCTCAGGTTAAAGATGCGATCGCCCGCAACCTAGACCAGCCTGCATTCTTCCCTGAGCGTCAAGTGCTAGGCAAGAATGCTGGAGATGAGGTATTGAGCCAAGTCGGCACGCTATTGCAGGCCTATGCCCACAAGTTTGAAGTGCGGGTGTAGCGTAATATACGCTTGGAGCACTGTTTGAGGGACTACGTGTCGCAAGACTCTCCTTATACGAGTCCCCCAAACATCGCCCGTTCTAACCAGCGTGACTATGACCATGTAACGCTTAATGCACTGGTTTGATTGTTTGTTGTGGTGAACCCTCAAACCAGTGCGTCAAGCGCCATATCTATCGAACGTATCTATTGATGTAGAAAAAGCACGGGCGATCGCCATGGATAGCCTAATTTCACTATGTCAGACCAAACTCTAACAGTGGCGAATCTTTGCTCTACGCGGAAGCTCGTAGCACCCCTGACACAGCGGTGGAGTTGCGTGACAGGTCACCAGCTACCGAAGCTATCTAGGCATCAGTGTCATCTAGCTCTACCGGAAAATCAACAGGGTTAATCCGAGGATCACCTGAAGCTGTAGCAGATTGGGGCTCGAAGGCAGGGCAGTATCCATCGGGCGTGATTCGGAAGCCATAGAGCGAGGAGGCCTGGTTCCAGCAGCGCTGGCCTCGATTATGCACACAGTTCCCACAGCACTCGACCTCAGGCGAGAAGTACGGCTCTCGTCCCCGTTCTAACAACTCCCGCTGCGACATGCCGCGAATGACTAGTTCTTCACCCTGCCAGTGCGCCTCTACAATGCCTGTGTCAGCCAAACGCTGCCATCGAGAATCGGCGGCGATCGCCCCCGGCAGCAGCATCGTCACTCCCGCGTCAGTTTCTGCCAGTTCACCCTCGTAGCGAGCTTCAGGTGGGGCAGGCTGCACAAAGGTTTCACCGATGGGTAAATCCACCTCTACCCCCGCAGACGGTAAGTGTAGCTGGTAGCGATGTTGCAACTCCTCCAAACTGGCCAGGTCGGTTAAGTAATTCGGAGCGCCATGTACAAATAACACATGCTGCGGGCGCAGATTATGGATAAGCTGCGTTGTTCCGGCCCCATCGCAATGCTCCCCTAGGAGGTAAGTATCTGTCACCAGCTGCCGCGTCTTAAGAGCATGTTTCAGCGGTTTCACAGTCTCAAGAGTGTCTTGAGTCATGGCTTCTACCGCACCAGGGCGGCCCGGTTGCTGAGGCAGCAGGCAGAGCCAAGGCAGCGTGGTGCGCTGTATGTAGCGGGTGAGATCACTGCGGTAATGAGTTAAAACAATGCAGGGTTTTGGCCCCGCCAAGGCAATGCTCTGCAGGCCCGCATCTAAAGGCAACGGCCGCACGCGAGGTCGAATGCGCTCATCCCAAAATAGAGGCTGGTGGCGAGCAAAATTTTGCACCGAGCTGGGTAGGTGAGGCAGCAGGTCTAGATACGCATCACAACCCGTGGCGATCGCCTCATCTACCCAGATGTCAATATCTTGCCCTGTAAAGTGGTGGTGGCTTCGCAGCAGCATGAGCAGCTCTTGCCCTAGCCCTATCGTCGGCAAAGGGAATAGCACCGACCGCTTGTCTGCAATCGCCCGACTGATGTGCTCTGCTAAAAGATTTTCTTGCTGGCGACGATGGGGATGCCGTGCCGTGCCATAACTTCCTTCTACAACGAGGACGTCCGGCCGTAACCCCCTTAACTCTTCAAGAGGCATGCCGTCTACCAATCGCGAGTTAGATAGAAAGAAATCCCCTGTATAAAACAGCGTGTAGTCACGCTCAGACGTTCTATAAGTAAGCAAACAGGCCGCCGCTCCGGGCAAATGACCCGAGGGAAATAGCTCCGCAATCAGCCCATCTGCAAATTCTACGGGCGATCGCCAGGGCAAAGCTTGACAAAACGACGGAACATTCTCCTGCTCCTCTAGCCAATTTAACGGCAGCAGTTGGGCGGTAGCGTCACTCGCATAAATCGGCATCTGGGGAAATCGACGATGCAAGTCAAGCAACCCCTGCGCATGATCAGCATGCGCGTGAGTACACAATACTACATCCACTGGAGGGGATTCTCCGCAGGCCGCCAGAATAGGACTCAGCGATGATAAACCACAATCCAGCATGACCCGATGGGGACCCATACGCACCACTAGGCACACCCCTTCATCGGCATGTCCAATGGCAATGGGCAAACAGGCTAACTCAGTCACGGTCAACGATGTGTGGAATAGTCGGAAGATTTGCCCTTCAGCCTTTCAAGCGAGTCTGTAAACGAAGCGGCTTCAGCGGAGCTTATGCCGTAAAAATCGTATCGATTTTTCCACAGACACTTGCGTTTACCTAGCTCTTCTCTAGCACGCAAAGAGCCACGGTGTTAGTGAGCTGAACCGTTGCCGTGGTAGTTGTCGCTGTCATAAAATCCGTTTCGGGTGCCGAAAAATAAGCAAGCCACGATAAATACGGGCGTAATCGCCAGCAAAATCAATTTTACATCCATGCTGCAACTCCTTATTTTGTTCGCTACGGTTGGTCAACAGAGGCCGAGATAAAAACGCTCTGAGCAATAGAACCCCGACTCTAACAGGGGATTCGTCCTAACCTCTCGCTCGTCGTATCCAACAGTGCTGAGACAAACCGCACTGCTCACATCATACAGATGACTTTTAAAGTTTTGGGCGAGATTGCTGCGATTCTCTCTAATCTTTATCTTTTTGTACCAAATTCATTCACAGAGGTGGGGACACAAGCATGGCCTGTATCCCCACCTCTGTGAATATGCTGCTCGCCACAGCACCTGTTGCATGACCCTGCATTAGGTTATTGGCTGTTAACAAGGCTTTCTTGTCGCTTGGCGATCGCCCACACCGCATGAATTGAACCGGGCAGCCATGCTAACAAAGTTAGCAAAATATTAATCAGTAATGTGGTACTGACTCCATATGAGAGAAACACACCAACTGGAGGGAGCACAATTGCTAGAGCATACTTCAAAATTTTCATAGGGCCTATCTCACGTTGCTTTATAAGACTAGCTTAAGCAAAAAACAGCAAAAGCAGAATGCCAATTTGGGCAGAGAAAACCGTACCTATTGTTCGGATATACTGGGCGATCGCTCTGCTAGCTACTGCCTATGATGGAGGCAGAACTAAGCACACTCCTCTATCATCAATTCTATTGTCGTATATTTCATCAAGTATCGAACACCCGAATAGTTGATGAGAGCTAATCTGGCAATACTCATGTCGGGATTTTTCATAGGCTTAACAAAGAAATGTTAAGCCCTTGATGGTGCGCTGTGGCGTTGAAGTCAGGATGGCAGCAAATCCTTGTTTTATGTTGGTATTCGTAAAAGGATGAGAGGTCATTCTCGTGTTGCAACCCGGTTCGTGATTGTTGAGTAGCTTGGCAATTGGGCCTTTCAGCCTGCAGGTGCAGTCACTTGCACATAGCTGCCGAGCAAGCTCTGACTTAGATTTAGCATGTTGTTTTGGAAGAATGGAGAGTAAGTATGATCGCCAAATTAGGCTATTTTTTGAATCCGCTTGTTACAGCGCTGTCGCTGTTAATTGTGGATTTGGTAATTCCGGGAGTTAACATTGCAAACTTCCCTGCCGCCCTGATTGCTGCTCTGGCAATTGGGTTAGTCAATACATTTATCAAACCCGTGTTAGCGCTTCTATCGCTTCCCATTACGTTTGTAACGCTGGGCTTCTTTTCACTCGTGGTGAATGGCATTTGTTTTTGGTTAGCCGCGCTGTTCGTACCTGGCTTTACTGTCAGTGGCTTTCTGGCGTTCTTCTTGGGGCCAGTGGTGTTATCGGTTGCAACCACACTGATTAACAACTACTTTACTGCGAAGATGGGTGACAATCAGTTAGATGCGAGTACCACAACCCCAATGAATACCCCTGTCAATACTCCTGTAGATAGAACGGTAGATCAAGCATAGATGTTTTCGCTAACGGTTAGCATGAATGCTTAAACTTGTTGGTGTATTGCACTACGTCTAGATAATGTAAGTTTGAATGCCCGAGGTTGCGTGCGCATGACGCTCACACCCTCGGGCTTTTGAGTTGATAGCTTGAGTGCGTAAGCCCATAGTCGCGTTAATTAAGCAGGGGCTATAAATAGGGATCAGCCTAGGCGTTGTTAAGTTATATAAATTGATTGCCCTAGATTTGCTGAGTACAAATACTGTGGATGTAGGGGCGATCGCACAAGTTCCGCATCTTTCCGGAACGCGTCTACAACCCGTCTCAGCCAGAATCTACTTACTCGCTTCGCATTAGAGTTAGCGTATGAATGTCGAGCCTGTCCTGTTGATTTGTCTGGTAGTTCCTATATTTTGCTTAGCCCTACATAACCGGGTGATGCAGGGCTAATGTGGGCTTGCTGCGAGTGCGCCACTAAGGTCTCTGCCACACGTTAGGTTAATCTGCCCTGTTGGCAGCCCAGATAGTATTTCGCTGTCAATTTCAGGCAGTAATTTTTGGTGTTGAGAATTTAGGCGATCGCTGGATAGTAATATTCGGGTCGTAATTTTGTGTATGGGATGTACTTGAACCAGGCTGAAAGCTTAGAGCAATCATGCTGGTCTAGCTATGAGGCATGTTCCAAAAAGTTGACTTCTAAAATTCATCAAGTTGGTGAAAACAATCTATATCTTAGAGCCCTCTCTATCCAAAGGTTCCACGATAATCAATACATCAGCTAGCGCATCAAGCACCATAGGTTCTCACCCCCAGTACTCCACAAGTTAGAGAAATAGAGGGTGAGAGTTTTAGAATAAATCTTCTATCCCGAACTCCTGTAAGACCTCACTCTTTTGAGACAGGTTGAGCTGTATTTAAGAGATCTATGATCGAATTATCGCATCACTGATTCGATGATCAGTTAGTCTCTCATTTTGAGAGAACGCTGAGAAAAGCTGCGAACAAATATTTTCGAAGCTAGCTCAACTCATAGCAAGGAATTTCAGCATGTTTTTTCACAAAAAAGAAGCGATTCACAACGTTAAAGTTGATGAAGCTAATCCACGCTTCGCCCAACTTCTACTAGAGCAATTTGGTGGGGCCACTGGCGAACTTTCTGCCGCTTTGCAATATTGGGTGCAGTCTTTTCATATTGAACACGCAGGCATTCGAGACATGCTTCAAGATATTGCAATTGAAGAATTTGGCCATTTGGAAATGGTCGGCAAAATGATTGAAGCTCATACCAAAAATGTAGATCAAACGCCTGCTTTTCAAAGCTCGCTGTTTGCAGTACGAGGTGCTGGCCCACATTTCTTAGACAGTCAAGGCAGTGCTTGGACCGCAACTTACTTGAATGAAGGTGGCGATGTCGTTCGAGATTTAAGGGCGAATATTGCCGCTGAAGCAGGGGCACGTCAAACCTACGAAGCGTTGATTAAGCTGGCTCCTGACGAAGGCACCAAAAAGGCGCTAGTGCATTTGCTGACGCGTGAGATTTCTCACACCAAGATGTTTATGGAAGCGCTGAATTCACTAGGAAAGCTAGACGATCCTTTCTTTGGCAACGTTCAGCCTGACGAGACGGTAGACCTCTACTACAATTTGTCAACCAATGGTGAAGTCGATCAGCGGGGTCCCTGGAACTCCGAGCCAGCTTTTCGATATGTGGCAGACCCCGTTGCAGAGCGCCAATCTTAATGCAACGTGATGATTATAAATGGTTTAGACAAAGCCTGCTGAACACATTCTAGTTAACAGGAGTTTGACAGCATTGTTTTAGCACTGTGGTGTGAGTTGAAGCAGTATTAAGCCGCGCTGCCCGTGTCGCGGGCAACGCGGCTTAGTGCATTTGTTAAGCCGACGTTTAATAAAAAGGTTCAGCTCCCAGATAAGTTCAAAAACGGGTTCGTAGCATGGTGTTACGTACCCGTTTTTGATTGCTGATAGGCTATCTGCTCAGCTATTGCAACTGATAAGTTGATTAGACGGTAGATTGATTGAGACAATTGTTGAGAATCCCCTACTGTGCAGAGGTTTCTCAACAATAACTACTCAAATCAGCGCGTTAAGCACTATATCTATTTGCTCTCAACGACGTCGGCGTCGATTACATCCGCATCACCAGAGTTATCACCTGTTGGAGGATTAGTGTCCACATGGGGGGAAGCACTGGTTGTTTGACCATAAACCCCATTGCCAATCTGCATCAGCGCCTGCTGCAGATTTTGGGTTTGGGTTTGGATGCGGTGCAGATCATCCCCTTCGTTAGACTCCTTCAGGGCTTGAATTAGCTGTTCGAGATGCTGCTTGGTTGTAGCAGGTATCTTGTCGGCAAATTCCTGTACTTGCTTCTCAGCCTGATAGGTTAGAGCATCAGCTGTGTTCTTGGCATCTACCCAGTCACGGCGCTGGCGATCGCTCTCAGCATTGCGTTCGGCTTCTTGCACCATCCGTTCTACTTCGCCCTGGTCAAGCGTTGAGGCTCCCGTGATCGAAATGGACTGCCGCTTACCCGTGGCTTTATCCATTGCCGAGACTGACAAAATGCCGTTGGCATCAATGTCAAACGTGACTTCAATTTGCGGCACGCCGCGCTGTGCAGAAGGGATGCCATCTAGCTTAAAGGTGCCCAAACTCTTGTTATCTGCGGCCATTTCACGCTCGCCTTGCAGCACATGAACCTCCACACTGGTTTGCCCATCATCTGCAGTAGAAAACACCTCCGACTTTTTCACAGGAACTGTCGTGTTGCGGTGGATAAGCTTAGTCATCACACCACCCAACGTTTCTAAACCCAGCGACAGGGGCGTTACATCCAGCAGTAGAATGTCTTTTACATCTCCCGCCAGCACCCCAGCTTGAATGGCAGCACCTACGGCCACGACTTCATCAGGGTTGACTCCTTGGCAGGGGTTCTTCCCAATTAAGCGAGTGACCAAACTTTGTACCGCAGGAATGCGCGTAGAACCCCCTACCAGCACTACTTCATCCACATCGCCTGCCACTAGTTTGGCATCCTTGAGGGCTTGCTCCACAGGAATGCGGCAGCGGTTCAGCAATTCTGCTGTCATTGCGTCAAACTGAGCGCGCGTAAGCGTCATTTCTAGGTGCTTGGGGCCATCCTGTGTCGCCGTAATAAAAGGCAGGTTAATGGTGGCCTGAGTCACGCTAGATAGCTCAATTTTGGCTTTTTCGGCTGCTTCAGTCAGCCGCTGGAGCGCTTGCTTATCTTGTCGCAGGTCAAACCCTTCGTCTTTTTTGAAGGATTCTGCCAGCCAGTCTACGATCGCCTTGTCGAAATCGTCACCGCCGAGGTGGGTGTCGCCCGAGGTCGAGAGCACCTCAAATACGCCATCGCCCACTTCTAGAACCGATACGTCGAAGGTGCCGCCGCCCAAATCAAACACCAGAATGGTTTCGCTGGTTTTCTTATCCAATCCGTAGGCCAGAGCGGCAGCAGTGGGTTCATTGATAATGCGAACAATATCTAAACCAGCGATGCGCCCTGCATCCTTAGTCGCTTGTCGCTGTGAATCATTGAAGTAAGCGGGAACCGTCACCACCGCTTTGGTTACAGAGTCACCTAGATATTTGCCTGCATCGTCTGCTAGCTTACGCAATACCTGTGCTGAAATCTCTTCTGGGGCAAACTGTTGTCCTTGCTGCGAACTGTCTAATTTAACGTTGCCGTTTCGGTTCACAACACTGTAGGCAACTTCTTTCGATTCTTGCGCGACTTCGTCATACTTACGACCAATGAAGCGTTTTACAGAGTAGAAGGTGTTGCCAGGGTTCATAACCGACTGGCGTTTAGCAATTTGTCCCACTAGGCGATCGCCATTCTTGGCATAGGCGACGACCGATGGCGTGGTTCGAAACCCCTCAGCATTGGCTATAACCACGGGTTTGCCACCTTCCATCACCGCCACGCAGGAGTTGGTTGTTCCGAGGTCAATTCCTACTATCTTTGTCATGAAGTATCCTCTAAATCGTAATCATTTGGATTGTTGTCTAGAGCTGATGCTGTTTTGAAAACGCAGCTCTAGAGCGTGAATGTTGATGGGATGGTTCATGCGATCGCCCTAGAGAGTGCCTAGAGCGATCGCACAATTGTGCGGCAAACCCGATACCCTAACTCAGGCTAACTTTAACGACTTTATTCAGCTCATCTTCTGCCTTAGGCAGCGTCAGATGCAAAATACCGTCGGTGTAGTTTGCCGTTACCGTGCGGTTATTGATGCGCATCGGTAGGGGGATCACCCGCTGAAATTTGCCATAGCGAAACTCAGTTTGGAAGACCCCTTTCTGTTCTGTCTTGGTTTCAGTACGGCGTTCACCGCTGATAGAAACAGCTTCTGCGGTGACCTGAATATCTAGATCATCTCCGTTCATGCCAGGAATCTCTAACCGCAGTTCCAGTGCATTGTCGGTTTCTTCAAGTTCTACGGCAGGGCCATAGCCAAATCCGTTATTGTTTCGGCGTGCAACTGGAATAAATACATCGTCTAACAATCGATTCATTTCACGATGCAACGAATCGATCTCGCGAATAGGTTCCCAATGTACGATTGCCATACGTTGTTGCCTCCTCAAAAGTATCAATCGTAGAGTGTTGAGCGAGTCTGAATAGGATGGTCAACTCGCTGCTGTTACTACCATAGAAAACTCGACCTAAACTCTGGGTTCGGTTGTAGGTACGTTTTGGTAGGGGATAGCCGAACCCGACAACGCAGAGGACGGAGAACCGAATAGGCAAAATTTCATCCTCCCGCCTGCATAAAAATCAACGCTATTCCTGATAGATTGTTGGTGCCTGATGGTGTTATAAATTGTTTCGGATTTTAGAGAGTAGTCGCTTGAAAAATTCTTGCCCTTATGCCGCATACCCCTTGATTGACAAAAGTTTTAGCGATTTGGCCTCGGCCAATATTGGAGCGATCGCCCGCTTGAATTTTTCCCGGCGAGAAAACAGTTTAAAGACTGGCATAGATCGTCCGGATTAGCCCGAATGGATGATGTTTCATAATAACAAGTCAACAAAACGGGTGGTAGCGAGCCCCACCGCATCAAAACCATTACGGAATGGTTTGCACCCACTTGATCGAGATGCCTAATGGAGTTTGCTTTTTGTTAGTTCAGTTGCAGAACGGCCCTGTCGCCCGGTTGACTTAAAACCACCCAGTTTCATTGGAGTCCCCCCAACAATGAACGATTTCAAGATCACGGACGCGATTATAGAATGCTATCCCGATGGGATTATGCTGGTGAGCGATCGCGGTGCCATTCTTAAAGAAAACACGCTAGCGCAGAAGTTGTGTGCGGCGATCGCACCGCACACAACTCAACCTCAGGTGCCTGAACAAATTTGGTCAATTTGTCAATTGCTCATTGGCGATCGCCCTGACCCCAGCTCTCTCAACATCATTCTGGAAGACCGCATTAACCTGTCTGACACCAACGCAATTCGCATACGCGTGCGCTGGTTTGAGTCAGTTATCTCTGGCGCGTGCTTGATGGTGACGCTAGAAGATGAAATGCAGTCGGCCTGGAACCGCGTTATGGCTGAGAAGCAACGCTATGGCTTGACCCCGAGAGAAGCAGAGGTGTGGCTGCTGCGTCAAGTGAACTACACCTATAAGCGCATTGCCGAAACCCTGCACATCACCGTAGACACGGTGAAGAAACATATCAAAAACATTAATGCCAAGCGCCAAGCGTTCTTGTGGTCGCAGGAGCCCTACACCGCTTAGAACCTGCTAAGTACACAGATTGTGTTGTCATCGGCCACATCCGGGGAGATCCCCATAAATCCCCCTTTTTAAGGGGGACTTTGAATCCAGTTCTCCCCTTTCTAAGGGGGGCTAGGGGGGATCAATCCCCGGGAAGGTCTACTTTGAGGACTTATGTGTACTTAGTAGCTGCTTAGAACGCAGGGGCGATCGCCCTTAAGGCGGGTCTCCCTACTGAGCACGCGAGCGTGCAAAAACCACTGCATGACTCGAAATTCCTTAAGGTGGCCTTAAGTTGGCACTGAATTGGCAGTGTATTGAATTGACACTGTATTAAGTTTGCGCCGGAGGCATCTCTCAATAGTACGAGAGGTGCCTTTTTCTTATTTCATCCTGCGTTGGAGATGCGCAAACCTCTTCTGCTCATTTCAGCTCTAGTGCTTAACGCGCTGGTTTGAGTGTTTGCAGTGGTGAATCGCCTGCTGCATAGGAGGTTCACCACAATCATTGCCTTAATCAACCTACCGGTTGCGATAGGCGAGCAGCCGCTTAATTTTATAGAAACTATTGAGTGAGTGAAGGCCAATCTTTTTTGTGGAATTAGCGTATGGCAAAGGTTTCACCCCGATAAGATGCCGATCGACGCTTCAAGTACGGTGTCTGTACATAAGGAAGGATAAGGTAAACCTCAAAGAAATATAGAGTTACCAAATGTGTTTTTAGTCAAAGAAAATTCCTCTTTAGCCAAAAAGGGGAATACTTAAAAAGGCACTATTACTTGCTCATCCGTAGCGTTAGCGCTGTGTATCAGCTCAATAGCCACATTTAGAGGGATTATGCTGTGGTTACTACAGCGATGTCCTAAGCTAAGGGCATTCAAGGAATGCCTGTGTAGAGCAGAGTGCAGACGCTGAGTTGAAGGGGGCGCTCTAAGCCCGGGCCATTGAACCGATGCAACATATCTGTGCAGGACAGAGCGTTCTACAAGTTTTGGGATGGACATTGGGGCGATCGCCCTAGTCCACTTCTACCCTGACCCAAACAACAACCAAAATTCTTACTTTAAGACTGCTATCTACAGCGGGTTTGAACAGCGCAACCCCGGGTTAGCTTTCTCAGAATCGCCATAAGAAACTCGCTAGAAAATAATGTACCTGCTGATTGAATTCCGACTTCGCTTAACCCTCGACAATCTTTGGGTACATTATTAATCCGTAGATTCCCAACCTTGCACCTACATGCTTCATCCAGTGCATTTTAAGAGTCTAGTGATGCACGTTAGTTTAGCCAAAGCATGTACTTTTAGATTCCATATCCGATGGACATTCCCATAATACCTGCCGTCCTTCTATTAGATAGTGACGCACTTAACAGGGGCATAGGTCACGACTCCTACAGCTTCTCTATCGAAACAATCCTGCCGGATATTCTACGGGCGGTGCGGTTGCATCTTGGGATGGACGTTGCATTTGTATCGGAATTTACGCAGGAGCAACGCATCTTTCGATACGTTGATTGCGCCTCAGATGCGCCGCTGATTCAAGCCGGAGACTGTGGGTTATTAAAAGATAGCTATTGTCAGCGGGTGGTCGATGGGCGGTTGCCCGAGCTGATTCAGGATGCATCCCTAATTCCGGCTGCCCTTGAACTTCCGGTCACCCTTGCTATACCCGTTGGTGCTCACATTAGCGTTCCCATCCGGCTCACTGACGGACGTCTCTATGGAACCTTTTGCTGTTTTAGCACACAGCCTGATCCCAGTTTGGCAGAGCGCGAGCTTGCCATCATGCGCGTGTTTGCCGAGTTTGCAGGGAAGCAAATTGAACGGCAGATTGACTCCACCGATCTCTACAACACAGTGAAAACTCGAGTTGAGCGGGTGCTTGCTTCAGAGAATTTTACAATTGTTTATCAGCCCATTTATCACATTGATCGAGAGCGAATTGTTGGGTTTGAGGCCCTCACCCGATTTGCAGACCTGCCCGTTCGGTCTCCAGATGTTTGGTTTAGTGAAGCGGCTCAGGTTGGGCTTAGCGAACAACTCGAAATGGCTGCCATTCAAAAAGCGCTCAAGAGCCTAGATGTGCTCCCCGATGATGTTTACCTATCGCTCAATGTAGCGCCAGCAAATATTCTCAATGGGGCGATCGCCCGCACTTTAGAAGGCATACCACTCGAAAGAATTGTTATTGAAGTCACAGAGCATGTGTTCATCAAAGACTATTCCCAATTTGGTGCCGCGCTCGATCCTCTGCGGCAACGAGGACTGCGAATTGCTATCGACGATGCCGGAGCAGGCTATGCCAGCTTCCGCCACATTCTCAAGTTAAATCCAGATTTAATTAAACTCGACATGAGCCTGACGCGCGATGTTGACAGCGATCGCTCACGTCGCGCTCTGGCTGCTGCTCTGATTCGCTTTGCCGAAGAAACGGACTGCAGCATTATTGCAGAAGGCGTAGAAACTGACCTCGAACTGCAAACTCTACGCCAACTGAAGGTCAATAAAGCTCAGGGGTTTTTAATTGGTCGCCCGTTACCGCTCACGGCTTCCGTGGCTCTGTTTCAGTAGCGCTTGTGCGGCAAATTCCTAAAACCGTACTGCTGCAGGGTAGTACAGTTTTGCGTTGTTTCAGCCTCGCAGCGCTGGACTAATACAACGCTATCGAACTCACGGTCACCCGATCAGGCGAAGCTCGGCCTGTGCATCGCGTAAGGATATAAAACACATAGAGCACCGCGCGCCGCGCGATGCTCTATGTGTTTGTTGAACCAGCCGATGGCTTCAAACTAACAAACCTACCCAAATCCAGTTGGTTTTTCGCGAAACTAGGCCAAAGACACGTCGCTCAACCAAACCGACCGCTGACGTAATCCTGGGTTGATTGCTCTTTAGGATTTTCGAACAACTCTTTCGTTGGCAAGTATTCAACCAAAAAGCCCACTTTGCCACCTTTGGATTCTTCAGCATTGTAAAAGGCGGTGTAGTCAGCCACGCGAGTCGCCTGATGCATGTTGTGGGTCACGATGATGATCGTGTACTGCTGCTTTAGGTCGTTCATCAGCTCCTCAATTTTGAGGGTCGAGATGGGGTCGAGCGCAGAGCAGGGTTCGTCCATGAGAACCACTTCAGGCTCTACGGCGATCGCCCGAGCAATGCACAACCGCTGCTGCTGCCCCCCCGACAACGACAGACCGCTGGCCTGCAGCTTGTCCTTCACGTCATCCCACAGAGTCGCGCGTCGGAGCGATCGCTCCACCAGCTCATCCATATTGCCCGGGTAGCGATTAATCCGCGCGCCATAGGCAATGTTTTCATAGATCGACTTGGGAAATGGGTTGGGCTTTTGGAACACCATGCCAATCCGCCGCCGCACCTGCACCGGATCGATTTCCTTTGAGTAGAGATTCTCACCATGAAAGGTGACGCGCCCTTCGACCCGGCATCCAGGAATGAGGTCATTGGTGCGGTTAAAGCATCGTAGCATCGTGCTTTTGCCACAGCCTGACGGCCCGATAAAGGCCGTCACCTTATTGCGATAGATGTCTAGGTTTACCCCCCTTACAGCTTTGAAACTGCCGTAATAAATCGAGGTATTCTCCGTTTTAATAATTGTGTCAGTTTCCACTGCTGTTGCGCTGTCATAGACCATATCTAGCAAAGTCCATCATATACAGGAGAAGTTTAAGCTGTTTATCGCCTAAGCCTTGGCTCAACAGTCAAGCACCGTTGCAACCTAACTAACGCTTAAAGAAGCTAAATCCTTAAAACTGCTTCTGTCGGGTAAGAAACCGCGACGTCACACTCACTATCAGAATAATGCCCAGCAGCACCAAGGCTGCCGTCCAAGCTAACTGCTGCTGTGGTCGATAGGGAATAATCGAGAAGAAGTAAATTAGCACAGGCAGTGTCGCAATTGGCCTACTTGGGTCAAACGACCAAAAGTTATTGTTAAGTGCTGTAAACAACAGCGGTGCGGCCTCGCCGCCTGCGCGAGCTACCGCCAGCGTTACGGCAGTCGCAATAGTGGGCAGTGCAGCAGGCACTACCACCTTGGCAATGGTTTGAAACTGCGTAGCACCTACGGCCAGAGATGCATCACGCATCCCTCGGGGCACCAGCTTCAGGCCTTCTTCTGTCGTCCGCATCACGATGGGAATCATCAAAACCGATAGCGCCACACCGCCTGCAAAGGCCGAGAACCCGCCAAAGTTGAGCACCACGATGCTGTAGGAAAACAAACCTGCCAAAATCGCCGGAACTCCAGTCAGCACGTTTGCGGCAAAGCGAATGCCATAGGCAACCTTTGTACCTCGCCCAAACTCAGCAAGATAGATAGCAGACAGCACACCGATGGGAATCGCGATCAGCGAAGCAATTCCTAATGTAATTAGCGTACCAATGATGGCGTTTCCGAATCCTCCTTCGGTCAGACCAGGCGCTGGAGGACGTTCAGTGAACACATTCAACCCAAGCTGGCCTACTCCTTCACGTGCCACATCGAATACCACAGCCACCAAGGGAACCAAGATGGCAACCGTGAAAAAGGCAGTGAGCCCCGTCATAAACTTATTGAACAGCTCTTTGGTAGAGCCAGGCTTGGACTTTAGGTTCTCTAGCGTTGCCTCGTTAGACGAGTTTGGGCTTGCCTGAGTCATGGCTTTAAACACTCTCCTGGAAACACAGTAGCTTCTTTAAGCAGACCATCTGCTAGTGGGTGAATAGTTATAGGCGCAGCAGCAATGCCTCTCAGATTAAGCAACCCTTCACACCAGTGCTATGGGTACATAAAATGCGATCGCCCTTTCCTAACCCCATCCTCACCTTATTCAATATTCTGGAATTTCTGGATGATCATCTCCGCAACAACATTGATCACCAGTGTCATAAACATGAGCACTAGCCCTGCATACATCAGCACCTCCACCTGCACTCGCCCCGCTTCGGCAAACTGAGATGCAATGAGTGAGGCAATGGTAGAACCTGGGTCAAGCAAAGACGCACTCAAGCGGTTCGCATTACCCACAAGCATCGCTGCTACCATCGTTTCACCCATGGCTCGTCCTAGTGCTAGCATCACTGAGCCGATAATGCCCGACAGCCCAGCCGGAATCAGCACCCGCAGAATCGTTTCCCAACGAGTGGCACCCAATGCCATTGCACCAAGGCGAAGCTCTGGGGGAAGCTGGTTTAGCGTGCCGCGAGAAATAGAGATAATGATCGGCATGATCATCACGGACAGCACAAGGCTCAACGTCAGCAAGCTAAAGCCTCGTGGCGCACCAGAAAAAAGCGGGATCCAGCCCAATGTGCTGTTTAGAAAGGTGTAGAAGGGGCGCATAAACGGCACAAACACAAAAATGCCCCACAGCCCCAGCACTACGCTGGGAATCGCCGCAATTAGCTCAATGCCCATGGAAATAGCATCGCGCAGTGTATACGGGATAAAGTCTTCGCTGAGGAACACCGCCACACCCACGCCCAAAGGCACTGCAATCAGCAGAGCTACCAAAGCGGATACTAAGGTGCCATAAATTTGTGGCAATAATCCATAAACATTGGAGACTGGATTCCAAGTGGTGGAAGTTAAGAAGCCCAACCCGTAGGTGATAATTGCAGGAAATGCTGCGATGAGAATCTGCAACCCGATCCAGATCAGAAGCAGCGCCACCGATGCTGCCATGACCAACGTAAGCCAAAAGAACCCCTGATCTGCAATGCGCTCTGGGCTATTGCGCTTGCTGATCATTTGCTTGGTGAATCCTTGCGATTCGCCAGCGAATGAACTCATTCCCTTATCCTCCAGACTACAGTTGGAACTACACTCATACCTGCCAATACAGGGCGGTTATCTCAGGAATAACCACCCCGTATTGGCATCAATCGCTTAGTTTACTTGAACATCATCAAGCACTTCGCGCACACGCTCAACAATGGAGTCGGGCATGGGCACGTAGTCTAGTTCGGTAGTGATGTCTTGTCCGTCGGTCAAGCCCCACAGCATGATGGACTTGAGGGTTTCCCAAGTGGCAGCATCTTCATACTCAGGATAGACCAGAATCCAGGTCAGGCCAGCGATGGGATAAGCGTCGGCATTGGAGGGGTCAGGCACAAGCAGGCCGAAGTCTTCGGGGACTTCCACACCTTCAAATGCAAGAGAGGCAGCTTCCGCATCGGGATAAACAAAGTTGCCAGAAGAGTTCTCTAGCGAGGCGCGGGGAATCTCATTCAGCTTAGCGTAGGCATATTCCACATAACCGATAGTGCCTTCGTTTTGTTGAATCTGCGCGGCTACACCTTCGTTTCCTTGACCGCCTACACCTACGGGCCAATCTACCGAGGTGCCAACGCCGCCTTCCCAACCGTCACACACTTCGTTCACATGGTTCACGAAGATGAAGGTGGTACCGCTACCGTCTGAACGGTGCGCCCAGGTAATGGGCAGGTCGGGAAAGTCGACGCCTTCGTTGTCAGCAGCGATCGCCGGATCGCTCCAATTGGTGATATCACCCAAGATGATGCCACAGTAGGTTTCGCGGGCAAGGCTGATTTCTTCCTCAACGGTGAAGTCTGGCAGGTTATAAGCCAGCACCACCGCACCCCCAGCCATGGGCACCTGAATGGGGTCTGCATCATCGTAAGCAGCCTTGAAGGACGCTAGGCGATCGCCCTGGATAGGCGCATCGCTTGCACCAAAGTCCACCGTGCCAGCGATGTACTGCTCTAGACCTGCACCACTTCCGACCGACTGATAACTGACCTGAGCGTTGGAATCAACTTCGCGGTTGTAGGAGTCGAACCAGCGCTGATAAAGCGGTGCGGGGAAGCTAGCTCCAGCACCTGTCAGAGCAACGGCCTCACCACTGCCACCGCCTGCAGCAGGCTCAGTTGTACTGGGCACTTCACCGTCAGTGGTGCCGCTACCGCCGCCGCATGCTGCGATCGTTACCGCAGTCGCCAGCGAGATAGAAATCAAAGACGCTCGACGAGAAACCAATTTAGAGAACAACATAGTACCTCACGAAAAATTAACGAGTTGTCACCGCCTGCCCAAGCCCAGGCGCTGACCCATTGCAAACCTTGCAACCAGCCTTCGCCAAACCCAGCACAGAACCTTCCCAATTACTCACGCAGCGACCCTAGCCATAGCCCGCTCAGCCGTCGCAATCTGAATCCCCAGAGTCAGTGAGAGAGAAGCATCTGACTCCATTGCGTTGCTGATGGCTACAGCGCTAGAGCACGCCAGGACATCGGCTGGATGCTCAAAAAGCTGCATAAAGCTACTCACAAGCATCCGAGAGTAGAATCGCAGACAAATATGACATAAAAAGGACAAAACCCTCACCCAGCCAAACGGCACCGCCCCAGGATGGCGACTCGTTTCAGAAGAAGCGTGCTGCTGAAGCGGGTTGCAGCGATCGCCATTCCCTAAATTACTGAGCTAGTATTGCCTGAAAAGATATTCAAGGATTGGGTAAGCGTGGGTCGGGGTAGTTCAGACCATGACCGTTCGATGGTTGGCAGCTAGAGCCCGTGAACCGATGCCCGATGGAACTGTGACAGACAATAAGGGACTTGCCGAGAGTTTCGACTTCTCTCAACCCTTGGAAGTTCCGGGTGCATCATTACCTTGCAGATCCTCAACTCTGACAAGCTGTAACTCTCAAGCTGTAACTCTAATTAGTAGAGATAGTAGAAACAAGAAACAGGGTTAACCTGAGGCCAAGCCTTCATCGGGGCTAGGTGAGGCCGATGGCAACGGGTGCAGCGGCAGTTGCAGGGTGAAGATTGTGCCCTCTTCGAGGGTGCTATCGGCGGTGAGAGTGCCCTGGTGGGCGAGGATGATGCGCTGGGCGATCGCCAACCCTAGCCCCGTCCCTGCCGTGCGCGGAGCCTCCGCCTCGTCGCCTCGGTGAAAGCGATCAAAGATGTGGGGCAGCGCCTCTGGCGAAATACCTGAACCACTATCGCGAATCTGCACCGCAACATTCTGTATTGTAAGTAACACATCAAACTGAATGCGCCCGCCCGCGGGAGTATAGCGGCAGGCGTTGTCCATAATATTGCTCACTACCTGACGCAGCAGCACCGCATTGGCCTGCACCCAAATCTGCTGGGGCGGTAGATCCCACTCGAAGGTGATGCCAGCCCGGTAGCAGCGCGGTTCATACGCTTCGGCAATATCTGCCAACACCACGCCCAAATCAAGCAGCGCAGAATCGTCTAGCGGTTCACCCGCGTCATGACGCGCTAACCACAGCAAACAATCCAGCAGGCGGCTCATCTGCTGTGCCGTATCGCGGATGGTGTGCAGGCGGCGACGCTCGGGAACTGCTGCATCGGGAGCGCCCTCTGCTTCGAGCAGCGCTACCTGAGCATTGCTGATAATGGAGGCGAGGGGCGATCGCAGCTCATGGGCGACATCCGCCGGGAATGGATCGGCTGGGGGGACTGGAAGGGTGTGCAGCACGCCGCGCAAGGCTAGCCAGCTCATGCCGAAGCTCAGCAATCCTGCGCCCAGCGATAGCACCAGCAAAATACCGAGTTCTAAAACGCCTTGCCCCGGCTGTCCCGGTTGCCCAGACTGTTTAAATAGAGCAAACCGGGCGATCGCCAAACACACCCCCCCGACGCCGAAGAGATGTGCCAGCACTAGCGTGTAAACCGTTTTGCGGGGGATCAAGACCAACACGAACACCCATCACGCCCTAGGTGCGCGGAATTAGCCGATACCCCATCCCATAAATGGTCTCGACCCAATCTGACGCGCCCACATAGTCTAACCGCAGCCGCAGCCGCCGCACCAGCCGCGTGACGGCATTGCTCTCGGGCGTCATTTCCCATTCCCACAGGGCTTGCTCAATCTGCGCATGGGAGAGCACCTGATTTGGGTGGCGCAAAAAATATTCCAACAGCTGAAACTCGCGCTTGGTCAGCTGTGTGCCCTCTGCACCGCGCTCAACTCGCAGCTGATTGAGATAAAGCTTGAGATCGGCCACGCTGAGGGTGTCGCCCTGCCATTGGGGCGATCGCCGCGACAGCGCCCGCACCCGCGCACAAAACTCCACCACATCGGCAGGCTTCGACAAAAAATCATCTGCCCCGGCATCCAACCCGCTCACTTTATCCGCAAGGGAGTCCCGCGCGGTTAGCATCAGCACCGGAGCCGCACCGCCCACCGCTCGATATTGACGGCAAATCTGCAGCCCGCTCACGCGCGGCAGCATCCAATCTAGCACCAATAAATCGTAGGACTTCCGCGATAGCAACCACTGGGCCGTCATGCCATCTTGAACGCCATCGACAATGTGCTTTTCATGGGTGAGCGCCGTCTTCAGTGGTTCAAGCTGAGCAGGGTCATCTTCAACCAACAAAATCCTCATTATTGTTCTTCTCTCTCAAACACTGGGGATGCCCCCATACTAGGAAGTAGGGATAAAGACGGGGTTAAGACAGGTTTAAGCCGTCCCATTGAATCTCACTTATATGCCCCGAAAAAAGCGGCTAGCCGGGTTGCGCCGCTGCGACGGGCGCATGGGAATGTCGCTCTCGTCGTAGATTTCACCCACCAGCTCTTCTAAAATATCCTCTAGCGTCACCAGTCCAACCGTGCCCCCATACTCATCCACCACGATTGCCATGTGGATGCGGCTCTTCAGCATTTCCTTGAGCAGGTCGGCTAGGCGCTTAACGTCGGGCACGTAGATCGGCGGATCCATAGCTTCGGTGACGTTGCCGTCCGCAATCCCCTGCTGCTCTAGCAGATGCAATGCTTGAATCGCTCGTTTGAAGTTGATAATGCCAATAATTTTGTCGGGCGAGTCTTCTTGAACCGGAATGCGGGTGTGGCCGGTTTCCATACACAGATTCACCAAATCATGCAGGCTGGCTTCGTGGGCGATCGTGCGCATTTGCACACGAGGCTTGACCACGCTGCGGACGGTGATACGGTCGAGCATCAGGGCTTTAGTTAACAGCTGCCGCCGATCGAGGTCAATCTGGCCTCGACTGCCGAGAATTTCGATCATCAACTGCAAATCTTTGAGGGACTCGCCTTGGGGTGTGACGTTGCCCTGAAACAGGCGAATAGCAAACTGGGCGATCGCCCCTAACGCCTGGGTAATGCCCACCAACCCGAGCAGTCGCGAGAGCCAATAAATGGGGCGCACCACCAGTTGAAAGATGGGAATCACATTGTTGATGGCCAGCGATTTTGGCGTGATTTCGCCAAAAATCAGCACCAAAATCGTAATCAGCAAGGTGGCAATCAACACCGCCGTGCCACCGCCAAACCAAATGGCAAACAGATTGCTGGCGAGAATAGCCGCCATGTTATTGACGAGGTTGTTGCCGACCAGCAGCGTGGTGATAAAGCGGGCGCGCTTCTCAAGCACCAGAGCAAACATGCCTTGCGGATCGCCCTTTTCTCGAATCAGCGATCGCAGCTTTAAATTATCCAGCGCTGTGATTGCAGTTTCTGACCCTGAGAAAAAGGCCGATAGCCCAATCATCAGCAGCAGAACAGTCACATCGACCCAAACCGTGCCCAAAATCGGCTGAACTTGAGCAACAGACACTGGAGCAAACCAGAATAGAGAAACCACAGGCGTTGTTAGTGTAGTGACTTGTTGTTATCGGGAGATTTTATGATCGGGAGATTTATGGTTGGAATGATGGAAACGTAGTCGTGTTGTTGCAATCCTACCCTGCGGCTTTCCCGGGCGACTGCACCGCCCCATACCACAGGGCCTCAATCTGATGGGCGATCGCCGCTGCCGCCTCTCGGTGCTGCCCCGGCTGCAGCCGCGTGGTCACATGGCCCAGCTTGCGCCCTGGTCGCGCCTCTGACTTGCCATACCAATAGACACGGGTATGGGGCAGCGCGGCAATCTGCAGCCGCAGCCCTGCATAGTCCGACTCGGCAGACTCAAACCCCAGCAGGTTGACCATCACCGCCCCCGCCGGAATCAGCGCTGTATCCCCCAGGGGTAGCCCGCAGACAGCCCGCAACTGCTGCTCAAACTGCGAGGTAGCACAGGCGTCGAGGGTATAGTGGCCTGAGTTGTGGGTGCGCGGCGCAATTTCATTCACCAGCACGGCGCCATCCGGGGTGAGAAATAGCTCGATGCCCAGAATGCCCACATAGTCGAGCGCCGTAAGCAGGGCATAGGCGATCGCCCGCACCGATTTTGTGACCGCATCCGGCCATTCATCCAGCGCATAGACCACACGGCACACTTGGCTGTGGGGATCTTGCTGAGTTTCAACGACGGGATACACCGCAATCTCTCCGGTGGCTGAGCGAGCCGCCATGACCGCCAGCTCCCGCTCAAAGGGCACATGTTCTTCCAGCAGCCAAGTTTGCTCAGGCGATTCGTGCAGCCGCTGCACGAGTTCTGAGTCGGTGGCACAGATAAACGTGCCGTAGCCGTCATACCCATGCCGCCGCGCCTTTAGCACGACTGGAAAGCCCAGCTGCGATCGCTCGTCTGCCGTGGGCTGCGACGATAGGTCTACAAATCGCGGTGTGGGCACCCGATGAGTCCGAAAAAACGAGCGCTGGTGAAACTTATCAAGCACAGGGGCGATCGCCCCCAGACCCGGCGAAAACCGCACCCCTTGCTGCTCTAGCGGTTTCAGCGCCGCCAGATCTACAAACTCATTCTCAAAAGTAATCACATCAACCGTTTGGGCCAGTTGGGCCGTGGCGATCGCATCGGTCACCTCACCCTGCACCCACGCCGCTGCCGAGCCCACAGCGGGGTCATCCGCCGAGGGCGTTTGCACCACCAACGTTAGCCCCAATGTGCGAGCGCTCGTCGCCAGCATCCAGGCCAACTGCCCACCGCCAATCACCCCAACGCGGTCAAGCTTTTTCTCCATACTCCATTCCATTTGCCTCGGCATAGCGATGCATAAATCGCATCAGCCGCTCCCAATGTTCCTCACGATCAACCTCAAGCTTGCATTCTACCCGCTGCAGGTCATCCCCTTCGCCACCCCCAAAGACAAACTGCACCGACGACGGCTCAATGCTGATATCGCCTTCCTCATCGGTGAGCTTGAGGGCTTTGTTGAATTTTTGGGTAAAGCTGTTGAAGCGCTCGACGGCGTTCAGTTGCTGAAAGGCCAGCACCATGATGCGGTTGCCCGTGGCGCGGTTGCGACGCAGGCTAATGCCCGTCAACTCTTCGGGCACACCGCTGTAAAATTCAATCGTGGGGATCACAGTCATGGGGCAATCGTGTCCATAAATCTTGTCCATGTTAATGTCCATCCCTGGAGACATGTACATGGAACGACGCAAGGGTGTATTGCTCAGTATACAGAAGTGGCTGGTGCAGTCGGGAGGAGTCGGTGCTTCGTCGAGTTATCCATCACCGCATCAAGGCAGTGCTGCGGTCATGCGGCACGCGGCTGGTGGGGCGGATAGGGGCGATCGCCCTCCTGCTCATTCTTACCGCGTTCATCATCCCGCCGTCACCGTTGGGCGCATTCAAAATTTGGGGAGCAATCGAGATGGCAGCAGCACAAAATTCCCAACCGATGGATAGACAAACATCTCCTGAGCAAGCATTCGAATGCGTCTTTACCGCCGCAGACGCTGCAGCTTGCTTTGCCGATAGTTTTTTGCGGCATGTGCCGCTAGGGCAGGTGCGGGACTTGCTGGCACGCCTGCGCCAAGACTTGGGCGAGTATCGAGGCGTGCAGCCCACCGACGAGCCGAATCGCTATCGGGTGGACTTTGAGCGGGGCTATCTGCTCGCGCGCATTCGCCTCAACCCCGTGGGGCAGATTGATTTCCTCGTGCTAGAGCCCAGCGCCCTCTCTGCCGAAGAGGCGATCGCCCAACTCCAGCACGCCAACGCCCGCACCAGCCTGCTCATCCTCAAAAATGGGGAAGAACTGGCAGCGTTAAACCCCGATGAACCGCTAGCCGTAGGCTCAACCTTTAAGCTGGCGGTGCTTGCGGCCCTGCAGCAGCAGATTGAGTCGGGCGATCGCACCTGGGATGAAGGGGTGAAACTGCGACCCGAGTGGAAAAGCCTGCCCAGCGGCATTTTGCAAGACTGGCCCGACGGCACCGTGCTAACCCTAGAGACGCTGGCCACGTTGATGATTTCTATCAGCGACAACACCGCCACCGATGCACTGATTCACCTCGTGGGGCGCAACGCCATTGAAACCTTCTCTCCCCGCAACACCCCATTCCTCACAACCCGTGAGGCCTTTGCGCTAAAAAATCCTGAAAACGCGCCCCTGCTTCAGCGCTATCGTGATGGCGACGAAGCTGAACGACGGGCACTGCTGCCTCAACTGGAAGCTGCACCCCTGACACCTGCTACCCCGTTTGGGGATGACCCTGTGGCACTAGATGTGGAATGGTTTTTCACGACGCGAGAGCTGTGTGAGCTGATGGTTGCCGTACAAGACCTGCCGCTCATGAGCGTTAATCCGGGGGTGGCAAACCCGGCAGACTGGGCTCAGGTAATCTATAAGGGCGGCAGCGAACCCGGTGTGCTTAACCTCACCAATGGGCTGCGCGATGCAGCGGGGAATCAGTTCTGTGTCTCTGCCACGTGGAATAATGCAGAAGAGCCCCTAGACGAAACCGCATTGGGCAGTTTATATGATCAGATTCTGCTAGGTCTACATTCTGAAACCGAGTAGGTGACGAGGATGTGGGCATGGGCATGGGTGCATTCAACCTAGCCTTGGATTTTTTGGGGTGGATCTTGAGCTTGACTCGTGGGGCTAGCCGCCCTCATGCCTTGCCCAACGCTGGTTAGCTCGGCTTCATCCATTGTGTAGCCCTGGTATGTTTAGCTCTATTAGTAATGGCGATCGCCCGTGACTTGGTTTTCTCCGCTCAACCCCATCCCGCCCACTTGGCTACAACTGGGGGTGGCGGGTTTGTGGGTGGCGGGGGTGATTGGGCTGGCCGAGGGGCTAAATCGAGCGCGCATTAGCGAACCCGAGGTGACGCGCAAGATTGTGCATATTGGCATTGGCAATGTGGTGCTGCTGGCCTGGTGGCTGCAACTCCCGGTGTGGATGGGGGTCGGGGCATCCCTTTTGTTTGGGGTGATCACGCTGTTGTCTTACAGCTATCCCATTTTGCCGGGGGTGAATAGTGTGGGGCGGCAGAGCTACGGCACCTTTTTTTATGCCATTAGCTTTGCGTGTTTATTTGGCCTGTTTTGGCGATCGCACCCTCAGTTTGCCCTGCTGGGCATTCTCACGATGGCCTGGGGTGATGGGTTGGCTGCACTAGTGGGGCAGCGCTGGGGCAAACATCCTTATCAGCTGTGGGGCGGGCGCAAAAGTTGGGAAGGCTCGTTAACCATGGCGCTGGTGAGCTTTGCCATTGCGCTGCCAGTGCTGCTCTCAACGTTGGGATCTGGCCTGGCGGCTGGCCTAGCGGCAGTTGGGGTGGCGATCGCCGCCACCTGTCTTGAAGTGCTCTCTAAGCTCGGAATCGATAACCTAACCGTGCCTCTGGGGAGCGCGGCGATCGCCTACGGCCTGAGTCAATGGCTCGGATAACGCTAGAACATCAAGGGGCAGTAGGGTGGAAGCCTGACGGCGTAAAGGTTCCACCATGCCGCTCTAGTTCCGTGGGCTAGGGTGAGACCTACGTCGTGATTGAGCGATCGAACGTGCAGGTTTGCATCAGCGCGTGCTGCAACTGCTCGCCATAGGTTTGGCTATCGGTAATGTAGGCCCCAAATCGCTCCAGATGGGGGTTCATCATTTGTGCGTCGAAAAGGGTGAAGTGGTGCGATCGCAAATGCTCCACTAGCTTCACCATGGCCACCTTTGACCCATCGGGAATGCGAAAAAACATCGACTCACCAATAAACGCACCCCCCAGCGTTAACCCCAACACCCCGCCTGCTAGCTCATCCCCGTGCCAGGTTTCAAAACTGTGGGCAATGCCCGCTTGGTGCAGTGCCCAATAGACCTGCTTTAACTCTGATGACAGCCAAGTAGTTTTGCGGTCGGCACAGCCTTCTACAACGGCGCGAAAGTCTCGGTTGATAGCCACAGAAAAGCGATTTTGATTGAGCACACGCCGCAGCGACGTGGGATGGCGAAAGCGATCATCCAGCGGAATTAGAGTGCGCTCTCGGCTGGTATACCAATCCAGGCGACCGCCCTGATCATCCGCCATTAAGAAATACCCCAGGGCGTAGCCGCGAACAATTGCAGCAATGTCATACTGTGTGTTATCCATCGGTCGTATGCGGGTGTCTCTTGCAAATGATGCGCTGTGTCTCTACACCCGCCAGATGTCGTGATTCTAACTGGTGAATGATGGTAGACCCCATTCCCTCAATCATGCTGCCCCCGGTTGACGATGCTCACCAGGAAGGGCTTTGGCTAGAGCATGCCCTGCGTGACTGGCTCAATCAAGAATACATCCCTGAAACGGTTAATGATGATATTGCCCGCCGGGCGGCTCAGGTTTATACCCGTCAGCGGCTTGAAGGCGAGAACGATGTCGGTAACTTGGTCATTGCCATTGTGACAGAGATGCAGGCCTATGACTTTTCTGCCAGCTTCTATAGTGAGTTTGCGATCGCCAACGCCGTCAGCGATTTGCTGCTGTGCCGCATGGGCATCGACCCGTGCTGCCAGTAGGTGCGATCGCCCTCCGCGTCTCCCCATAAATCTCCTCTGGATTCCCTATGGATACAGGGTCAGAACTACCGCTCGTCATCCGGCACCGTGGGAGCATTGAGCGCGGTTGAGAAGGCTTGGACTCCTCAACTACGGTCAACTGCACCTGTTTTAAGGCTTAAAAAGCAGGGTTGGCGATTTAGTATTGTTCATCAGAAACGAAAGATAATCCTAAATATGCTGTCTCCAAACCAATGCAGCTCAAGAGTTTGATACTATAAGCGTGAATCGGGCTCTTAACCTGCTTTTTAACTCC
>JBGTOF010000311.1:0-26447 GCA_041742695.1 Elainellales cyanobacterium
TTAGTGAATTTGGAGGGGGTCAAGTAGCTCAGCTATTTGACCCCCTCTGCGTAGAGACTGGGATGACGAGTTGCAGCATTATTCTGGGTGCTCGTACTTGGCAATCCTAACCTGAGTTTGACAAATTTAATTGCTGTAACCCTTGCAGAATGAGGCTTGCAGTAATCACTGCTCGGAAACTCTGTGTCAATAGATCCTGCTATCGAGGAGGTAGCTTGGTTTTCTCAATTGGAAATTGTTATTGACAGAAATTTAAGCAGTCTGGATTTTTGAATCTTTTATTCTGCAAGGTTTTCGAGAGTTGGTTTCCATCGAACTCACGGTGTAATCAGGATAAGGCGGGGAGGGTAGATCAACAGGCGATGATCGCCCGCATCCCCAATCAACGCCCAACGCTGCGGCATCACGCGCGATCAGCTGCCCCTATACCGCCTGCCCTAGAGCGCCTGCCGCAACGCTGCCAGATTGCTGCCGCAAATGGCGGTCAAATTGCGAGTAATTTTTTCAATGTCCCAGTTCCACCATTGGATCTGTAGCAGCTCCTCAATCACAGCCTCATCGAACCGGAGCCGGATAGGCTGCGCCGGGTTGCCGCCGACCACGGTGTAAGGAGCAACGTTGCGCGTTACCAGGGCGCCGCTTGCCACGATTGCGCCGTCTCCAATCTGCACCCCCGGCATCAGCGTGGCGTGGTAGCCCAACCACACATCGTTACCTACCACCGTGTCGCCCTTGTTAGGCCAATTGGTTGGCATCGCATGCTCCCAGCCTTCTCCAAAGACCGGAAATGGATAGTTGGTGAACCAGTCGGTGCGGTGGTTGCCGCCGTTCATGATGAAGGTGACCCCTGTGGCGATGCTGCAAAACCTGCCGATGATCAGCTTGTCGCCGATAAAGTCAAAGTGATAGAGCACATTGCGCTCAAAGCCTTCAGGATCGGTGGGATCATCGTAATAGGTATAGTCACCCACGATGATGTTGGGATTCTGAATGATGGGCTTGAGAAACACCAGCCGATCGACCCCAGGCATGGGATAGCGGGACTGGGGTGAGGGGCCGTGGCTCATAGGCTAGGTTGCACTTGCGCGCCGTGGCTCCGGGGATCTTCTCCAGCACTGGCTTTGGGAGCCAGGGGATCGCTGACTTTGGACGTTTGGCCGCTGGCTTTGGCAAAGGGCAGTTCGGCCTCATTGGCGGCTAGCGCATCTAAGTTCGATGCCATGACGGTTGCGGGCACTTCACCAATGATGGTGCCAAGGGCATCGCCATCGCCATTGATAAAGACAAAGTGGGGGATGCCATCGACACGGTAGTTGAGCAACTCGGGCAGCCACTTGTTGTTATCGACGTTGAGCATGACGAAGTTGATGCGATCGCCATATTCTTGCTTCAGCGTCAGCATATCCCCAGCCATCGCCTGACAACTGGTGCACCAATTAGCATAAAACTCCATCAGCATCGGCTTGCTGTCTAGTTGCGCAACTTCTAAGGGTGTGGCCTCGGCGGCTAGGGTCTCTAGAGAACCCGCGCTGCTTTCGCTGCGTAGACCAAAGACGAGAGCAATGCTCAGGGCGATCGCCACCATCACCACCAAAAAGTTGCGGATGCGACGCTCTAACCCGACGTTGAGGTCAGTATTAGAGGGTGGTGGGGAACCGGGGGAATTAGCTGTCATCAAATTTCAACAGAATGCTTACATGGAGTAATGAGAACAACGGTGGTGAGGCTGGCAGACCAGACGGTTGTGCCAGAAGACCCAAACCCACGCGCTACAGTAGGAGTGCGAGAAGTCTATCGGTGGAATGCGATGGCGATCGCCCCCTTAAGCCGTCTGCCTTCTCATATCTCAGTGTAACCCCAGCCTTGGGTGTATCCCTATCTCTATAGAACCAAGCCTGTGAAAAAGCGCGTCACCCTCACATTTCCCAAGCGCTCAGTCCATATGCCTGTCACCTATCGGCTGGCAAAAGACTTTAATGTGGCGGCCAACATCATTCGGGCGCAGGTTGCCCCGAACCAAATCGGCACGCTGCTGGTCGAGCTATCGGGTGACATTGACCAACTCGATGCGGCACTAGAATGGCTGCGCCTGCAAGACATTGGCATTTCGACCCTGAGTCGCGAAATCCAAATTGATACTGAAAGCTGTGTTCACTGTGGGCTCTGTACGGGCATTTGCCCTACTGAAGCCCTGACGCTAGATCCAGACACCTGGCAGCTCAACTTTGCGCGATCGCGCTGCATAGTTTGCGAACAGTGCATTCCCACCTGCCCCGTTCAAGCTATTTCCACGAATCTCTGAGGGGCTTTTCATGCGTCATCCCCTTGTGTCTCTAGCGTTGCTGTTTGGGGCCTACACTGTCTTTAGCTGGTATCTCTATAGCCTAACGGTGCCAACCGTGGTGTGGCTGCTGGTGCTGGTGCTGGTGTTGGTGCAGGCGCTTCTGCTCACTGCTTGGTCGCGATCGCTGCGGCGGTTTTCGGTGCGGTGGCTCAAGTCTGATCTAGGGTATTTTTCGGCCATTCTGTTGGTCGCGTTGTCGGTGGTGTTTGCGCTGGTGTGGCACCGCATTTTTCAGTATGTGTTGATGGTGGTGGCGTCAGAAATTCTGGCCCGGTTAGATCTGCAAAACTGTGGTCTCAACCGTTGGCAGACGCTGTTGGTGCTGACGCTGGTTTCTGCGGTGGGGCTGGCTGTCGGCTGGACGGCTACGTTTACTCTGAACCTCTTGGGTGAGGTATAGCAATTCGAAACCGTGAGTTTGGTAGCGGTGAAGGGGCAACCCGCTGTTTTGCTGCTGAATGGGGAGTCGCTAAGGAGGATTGGGCCTCTGGTGAGATGGCTTGTATTGCCTATATTGGGGCTACTTTTTTCGCGAGCAAAAGGGGCGTTAGAACCAAGCATCGGGGGAACGTTCCCCCGAACCCCCGCTAGGGGACGAAGCACGTCCCCTAGAACCCCTCCGCAAGGGGCTTGGGATGATAGCGTTAGACCGGGCGTTGGCAAGACCGCTTCGATGGGTGGGAGACGGGAGCGATCGCTCGGATAAGGCTGTGCTAAATGTCCTGGGTTTGGGTTTGGGGATGAGGGTGTAGGGTGACTCGTGGTGCTAAAAAAACCCTTGATGTATACGGCACATCAAGGGTTTGAGCTTATCTAAACTTAGGTCTGATTGCGATTGGGTCAGTCTGACGTTATTGAAATAGCACGAGACAGAGGCATACCAGGAGGGCAGAAATGCCGTAGAACCAGGCAACGACGCGGGTTTCTTGCCAGCCGTTTAGCTCGAGATGGTGATGCAGGGGGGCCATCTTGAACAAGCGTTTGCCAATGCCGTGCTCGTTTTTGGTTGCTTTGTAGTAGCCGACTTGGGCAATCACCGACAGGGTTTCGAGCAGGAACAGGCCGCTTAGCAGAAGCAACACGAGTAGCGTATTGCTGAGGATGGCGGTAGCCGCTAGCGCCCCGCCCAGAGCCAGCGAACCCGTATCGCCCATGAACACGCGTGCAGGATTGTGGTTGTGCGCAACAAATCCCAGGAATCCGCCGCTGAGGCACGCACAAAAGACCATCAGTTCGGGGTGGGCGGGTGCGACGAGGGCTCCCAATCCCAGCAGGGCGATCGCCCCTGTTCCACCGGCCAGTCCGTCTAGGCCATCGGTGAGGTTGGTGGCGTTGCTTTCGGCTACTAGGGCAAACCAGGCGATCGCCCAGAACAACAGCCCCAGGTGCAAAATCACGCCAAAGGGCAGTACCAGATTGGCTAGCTCAACGGGTTTGTAGAGCAAAGCCCAGAGGCAAAAGGCTCCAGCGCAAACGATTTGCAGCGCCAGCTTTTGCCGAGGTGAAATGCCCTTATTAGACCGTCGGCGCAGAATTTGCCAGTCATCTAACCAGCCAATGAAGCCGAAGGAGAGTGTAAGGAGGGATGCTGCCAGCACATCGCCGTGGAACCCTGTAAAGAGCAGGGCGATCGCCACCGCGACTGGGATAATAAAAATGCCGCCCATGGTAGGCGTGCCCGCTTTTTTGAGATGCGCTTGAGGGCCATCTTCCCGAATGATCTGCCCTGCCTTGAGCGCTTGCAGCAGAGGAATCACCTTAAGCCCCGCAGCCCAAGCGGCGATCGCCGCCACAACCAAGGGCACCGTTAGCGTTGCCTCAGTGGTAAACGAACGCCCCGCTACCCAATCTAACAGCCATGCAGAAGCGGTTAACACACCCGTAAGCGATAGAAACAGGACACGCCCTGTTAATTTTATTGAGTCTGCCGAAGAATATTTTGCATCCACGATAGCGTAATCGTCACTCCACACCACACATCCACATCACACACTCCAAGGCTGAAAACAACCTTTCAGAATTAAATAACAAACATTACACGCAAACAAGGAGTTGAGAACACAAATTCCGCAAATCTCGACTAAATCTAGGCCAATGCGCCTCGTCCTTACCCCAGATCCTGAAGTTTTCTCTCAAATTCCACGATCTAAGCAAAACCTGTGCCCTAACTCTACCCCCTTCTCTCGGTTGTCGCGCGTCTAGTTTGGCCAATTCACCCCAATTCTGCGATGTGACACCTATGCGATCGCCAAGAGCGACACCCTAGAGCGTCATCACTTCACCTCAGACACCTTGAGAAATCAGCACCATCGCGCCCGCCCAGACAAATTAAGCTAGGGGTTGAATCCTCTAAGAAACTTAAATACTGAGCAGACAATTGATGACAGCCCTTAAAATTGGCTCAGCCGTTTGAGCAATGGCTAGGTCTGAGTTTTGGTTCTCGGATTTATCTTATCTCTACAGGTTTATCTCTATCTATCTATGATCACCACAACATCCCAAGCCATTGACGGCAAACCGATCGAAGCCTATCTGGGCATTGTGTGCGGCGAGGCCATTTTGGGCACCAACATTTTTCGCGACTTCTTTGCTAGCATTCGCGATGTGGTGGGGGGGCGCACTGCATCCTATGAGCGATCGCTCCGCGAAGCCCGCAATACCGCCATTCAAGAAATGACCCAGGCCGCTCAATCACTTGGGGCCAATGCCGTTATCGCCATCGATATTGACTACGAAGCGATCAGCATAAACAATGGCGGCACCATGCTCATGGTGGCAGCCAGCGGCACCGCAGTGCGCTACAGCACTCGCCCGTAGGATTCGGCATAGGCATACCCGTGCCCCTCGTTCGCAATTTTGTAGACGTTAGTTTGGCAAAGGCCAAAGCTCTGCGTTAACGGGCGAGGTGCTTAGGCCTAATCGCCTGAGAGCGATCGCGCCCAATAGCTCAACATCTCAACCAGGGCAAGCGTCAGTCCATAGCCTGCATGCAGAATGGCATAGTGCAGCCCATGCAGTTAGGGGATGGGGGCAAGGCTACAAAGGTGGATGCGCTCCTAGCCTTGGATAAGGGGTAGTGCAAATTGATTCGCGTTACTACGTCAGCAACGATTTTGTACGGTACCTCTGTACGGCTAGATCTCACGTTGATAACTCAATCATATTTCCGGGTGCGCCATACCAGAGACTCTTGCGATATATGATAGTCTTCTGTCTTATAGTGCTCTAAGCAAGCAGCAACTCCCAGAGCTTATGGAAGGTAAGGAACCGATACTAGACACAGCACAGCCGGCTGTCATTATCACCGGGATGCATCGTTCTGGAACATCCTTCTTCTCTGCTCTGTTGCAAAGTTCCGGGCTTGACATTGGCCGCCACCTCCTAGAAGCAAGGCCTGATAACCCGAGAGGATACTACGAGAATGTTGAGTTCTTGGCATTCCATGAACGCCTTCTGGAAGCTCAAGGTATTTCCAAATTTGGCTGGACAATTCAAGAGCCGATCGATGTGCCCATACAGTTCCTCGACAAAGCGCGTAATCTGATTCAAGCTAATTCATCCAAAACGCAGCCTTGGGGTTGGAAAGAGCCGCGAACAACACTCTTTCTAAATTTTTGGGAGTCACAACTGCCCAATGCACGCTTTCTCTTTATGTATCGGAAGCCTTGGGAGGTTATAGATTCTCTCTATCGGCGTAGGGATGATGTGTTTTTAGAAAATCCAGAATTTGCGATCGATGTCTGGACTAGCTACAATCGTCGATTATTAAAATTTTGCCGCCAGTTTCCAGAGAAATCATTTCTTGTTCATCTTAATCAAATCATTAATGATCCAGAACGGATAGTCTCACTCATCAGCAGTCGCTTAGGCATCGACTTGCATGCTCCTAACAAAGAAATTTGGGAGCCCGATCTGTTAAATCAGAGCGTCTCTACATCGCAGCGCCCTGCCTTAATGAATACCTATTTTCCTGAAGTTATCCAGCTCTATGAAGATCTGAACGAAGCGTCAGGCTATGAAGATGAAAGCTTGAGTTTAGTTCGGTCTCCAGTCTCCCAAACACAATCATGGCTCATTCAAGACTGGATGCTCCTTCGCAGTCAAGAGAAACAAAGGAATATCATCCTCTCGCAAGTTCAGGACTTAAAATCACAAGTTCAAGACTTAAAAGAGCAATTGCAGTTAGCGAGTCAAGCTTTAGAGTCGGAAAAGAACCAGACTCAGAGCTACATACAGCAATTGCAGTTAGCGAGTCAAGCTTTGGAAGCGGAAAAGAACCAAACTCAGAGCTACATACAACAGCTGCAGCATATGAAAGGGCTTTCTGAAACGGTGGTTGTTTCAACTGAGAAAATTAACGCTCTTGGAAATCAGTTAAAAGCATGTCAGCAATCTAATGAAACTCTCAGAAAAAGACTTCAGCAAAAAAATAAACGAATTCAACGCCTTAATCAGTTGATTTCCAACATAGAGTCAAGCCGTATTTGGAGACTTAAGGAGTCCGTCAAAAACATAGCTCAGAAGATTCGTCTTTAATTATTTGGTAGATAAGTGATTTGACTATAGAATACAGGAATTCACATTGCCTCTTCACATACCAAAAACACACCGTCAACCCAATAGATCTAATTTAGTGAAGTGATATGGTAAAGCAGGACGCATTCATCAAGCTTTTGTCGCAGAAAAACCTGGATTTAGGGTTCCAACTTGAGTATGCAACACGCTTACAAGCTGAGAATCCTCAAAAGATTGCCCTCATGATTACGACCGAATTTGAAGGCATTTATCGAAATGGCGGCATCGGTACGTATTATCGGACGCTGAGTGAGCACCTGTCAGAGCAAGGATGGTATGTAATCCTCTTAGTGTGCAATTCTCAACAAGCTTTTGAGGGCGAATCTCACATTCCTTGTTTAAACCACATTTTTGGTGTTGACGAGTTGCCAAAAGTGCTAAACCTGCAGCCAATTCATGAATCAATCCTTAAGGCTGCATCTTACTCATTTGTTGATCGCGATAGCTATGCCTCGCTGCTTTTTGTGCAAGCTGTCGAAAAACTGTTTCCAACCTCTAAAATTTATGTTGAGTTCCATGAAATGAATGGCTTTGCCGCTCGAACAATATTAGCTAAAAAGTGTGGAATTCTAGGCCAGAACTGTGCAGTTGCAGTCACGATGCATAGCGGCCATGAATGGATTTATGAAGCCAATGAATGGTTTGCAGAAGAGTACCACAGCGTATTTCTCAATTTAATCAACTCTGAACAGCTTTCGTTTGAAAATGCCGATCTAGCCTTTTTCCCGTCTTATCATTTGCGATCGCGCGTCGATGCCTATGGATGGGATGTCTCAGAATCAATTCACATGCCTTACTTCATACCAATTCTAGAAAACGAATCCAGAGCATTAGAGGCTTTGGAATCATCGGTGCCAATTTCAGTACCTAATCAAGCCATGCAAGTTAGTTTTTAGGATTTCTGAGTTGGATGTTATCACTTATGGCTTAAGTAACAGCAGTTCAGCAGATGCATAAAGCAGTGCTGCCTGTGACGTGGGCAGCAAGGTTGAGCATTGGTTCAGCCTCGTGCTGCAGGGTCGAACCAATGTGCCATCCCATTGAGTGGACAAATAAACGGCTGCTATTTGCCATATAATACGCGAGTTGATTGATGTTGGTTGTGGGTGTGGGCGGAGCTATGACAACAACTGGACATACGAATTCCTCAGATAATGCTCCCAAGTTAAACCCAAGCGTTGCAGATTCTGATGCGCCTGAAGGTTCGAGTTCTGAGGTGTTGGACTTGCATGTGACAGAGGTGCCGTCATCGAGCATGTCGAGACAAGAGCCGGAGGCCCAAGACCCTGACTCTATGGAGATTGATCCTCAAAAAATTCCCATCGTATTTTTTGGGCGATTAGAAATGCGAAAGGGGATCTGCACGTTTGTGGAGGCATTAAAGCAGCTTGATCCAGAGTTGCAAAATACTCTCCATATTCACTTTGTGGGCAAGGTGGTGCAGCTTCATAAGTCACGCATGGGCGCAATGAATAGCGACCAATATGTGCAAGAAGAGCTAAATTTTGATGCTTGCCCGATCGAATATACCCTCTATCCAGAGTTTTTTAGTCGCGATGCCATTCGCTTCATCCGCCGACTCCATCAACCGATTGTATGCCTAACTAGTCATCAGGAAAACTTCCCCAACAGTGCATTGGAGATGGGGCAATTGCCCACACCTCTCGTGGTGTCAGACACAGGCGGATTTCGAGAGACTTTGAAATTAGTACAGCGCACCAATGGCGTCTATTGGTTTAAACCTGCTGATTCAGAAGCGCTGGCATTAATGCTGAGCAAGGCGATCGCCGCCTATCCTGAGACGGTTGATGTAGTCGAGCGAGAAGTGTTAGTTCAGGTTAACAAAGACTTATTTGCCCGCAAAATAGCATTTATTGAAGATGCATTTCAGCGAACACCAACCCGCACGACGGATAAGCCGAGGGTCACGATCGGTATTACTTGCTACAATCTGGGGCAATATTTAATTGACTGCTTGGTGAGCGTCGAAGCACAAACGTATTCCAATCTAGAAGTGATTGTGTTAGACGATGCCTCTACAGAACCAGAAACAATTAGCTATTTTGAGCAGGCAAAATCGCTATTTCCTAGTTTTAAGTTCATCCGCGCAGAGGCGAATTTAGGATTAGGAAATGCACGTAATACATTAATTGAAATGGCAGCAGGGGACTACTTCTTACCCCTGGATGCCGACAACCGTCTGATGCCATTCTCGGTTGAAAAGTACGTTGAAGCCGCTTGTTCTTCGGGTGCTTCTGCCGTTGTTTCGTCGATGCTGCACTTTGGTAAGCTTAAGGGGATTTATAACTTTAAATACACCTCGGTCGCACAACTTTTGCAGAGTAATGAGATCGGTGATGCGTGCTCTTTGTTTAAAGTTGAATTTTTGAAACGGTTTCGCCATCCTGCGCGCAAGGATGGGAAGACTCACGATTGGTGCATTTTGGCAGCGGCGATTGCCACCGGTGAACCGATCGTTCATTATCCCTATCCACTCTATGAATACCGCATGCGTCATGATTCTATGATTCAGGATGCAGTGTGGTCGAAAGAGCGCTACTACCTACGGCAATATCTGGCAGACATTCCGCCCGAAAAATGGACAAAGCGCCAGATCTATATGCTGATGACTGCATTGCAGCAGCTTCAAGCGCGCGAGATGGATTTAAATACCTCATCAGACATTCGCAGAGAACTGCAAGAGACCCGAAAAAATCTGCGGCAGATGCGTGCTAAGGTCAAAACGTTAAAATCAAAACTCGCGCGCGCTGGTGACCAACTTGAGGATGTTAGCAACAGCAAGTTTTGGAAACTACGGAATACCTGGTTTACATTGTGCTCTCGACTAGGGCTCAAGAATACTAAAGTAGACTGAAGCGGGCGATCGCCCTTGAGTCGCTCTTAAATATCTGGGCCACCGCAAAAACGCCAGAAGTTTGGTAGGTTGAGGTGCTGCCTCGTGGTAGTAATGAGGTGTAAATTCCTCGGCGGCATCTTGCTCCGTTTGTGTTGATAATAGCTCCATGAAGATTGCTCAGGTTAGTACCTACGATATTTCTGGTGGCGCGGCGATCGCCTCTCACCGACTGCATCAGGGGATGGTGGCGCTGGGGCAAGATTCAACGCTGCTCGTGCGATGGAAGGCGTCAGATGATGCCAGCGTGCAGTCTGTGTCAACCCAAAACACTGAAGTGGCACTCAATGAACCGACGTGGGCTACAATTCAGCAGCGCTATCTAAACCAAAATCGTACGGCTCGTTCTAAAACATATTTCTCCTTTTCCTACCCTGGGTTTGACCTATCTCGATTAAACTCAGTCACGCAGGCCGATATCATTAACCTCCATTGGGTGGCCGCCTTTCAGTCACCTACTACCCTTGCTAAACTGCTCACGCTGGGCAAGCCTGTCGTGTGGACACTCCACGATATGGCTCCTTTTACCGGCGGCTGCCATTACACCGCAGGATGCAATGGGTTTGAACAATCCTGTGCCCAATGCCCCCAACTTCGAGATGATCCCTTTGCGTTGCCTGCGGCAACCTTGCAAGACAAACTAGAACAGGTTTCTCGCTTTCGCAACCTCACCATCGTTGCCCCCAGCCGCTGGCTAGCAGACTGCGCTCGCCACAGCCGCGTGTTTCAGCAGTGCCGGGTGGAGGTGATTCCCTATGCGCTAAACACGGAGCTATTTGCGCCCATTCCCAAGGCAGACGCGAAGCGGCAACTGGGCATTGCACCCCACACCTTTACCTTAGTCGCCCAAAGTACGCCCGAACCCCGGAAGGGCTTTGCCGATCTGCTGGCGACTTTGCGACAGTGCGCTCAGCATCCCGATATGGCTCAACTTATTGCCCGCAAAGCGATAACGCTGCTTATCTACGGGCGGCCTTGCCCCGAGCTAGAGCAATTCCCGATTCCCCACAGGCATCTGGGCTGGAAGCCGACCCCAGCAGACTTAATCGAAACCTATTCCGCCGCAGATGTGCTGGTGCTGCCCTCCTTTGAAGACAATCTGCCCAACGTAATGCTGGAGGCCATGAGTTGTGGCACCCCGGTGCTGGCGTTTGATGTGGGGGGTATGCCCGACGCCATACAGCATCAGCAGACAGGCTGGCTGATTCCCTTTGGCAATTTTGAGCAGTTGGGCCAGCAGATCATTCACTGCGCCATCAACCCGGCTCAATGCGAGGCGATGCAAGAGACCTGCCGCCAGCATATGGTGCTAAACTACGCCGCTCCGCTGGAGTCGAAGCGCTATCTTGAGCTGTATAGCGATTTAAAGTGCCACGCACCGCCATCGCCCGGGGTGCCTGCAGGAACACGGCCCCAAAAACCGATGGAACTTGCAGCGATGGAAGAGGGCGTAGGCTCTGCCAGTGATCTCGGGGCGATCGCTCCCTTAGATCTCTCAATGGGGGCCTCTGTGGGGCAGCTGTATCAGTCAATGCTGATGCATTCCCTTACTCAAGAGGCTGACTACTATAAGCAATTAGCAAAGCAGGCTCAAGCGCTGGCCATAGAGTTAGAAGCCAAGCAGCAGCGTATTGCAGCAATGGAAACCAGTAAGTTTTGGCTGTTGCGATCGCGCTGGTTTCAACTTAAGCGACGACTGGGGTTGCCGGTTGATGAATAATATAGGTTGGGTTCCGCTTCAGGCAGGGGGCTTGCATCTGTCAGATCGCATTCTATGGAATCCAAACAGGTGCATTCTACTTCTGTGGTCTACTCCCAGAGACGCCGCTCCGCGTTTACACTCTAAATTCCCCTTCTTCGTTTTGGGAGACGCAATGTCCTGAGCGGGTTGAAGGGGATTGGGGAATATAGAACCACGCTCTTCTCGCAGGGTGGACTATCTTGGAAATACTGGGTTGTACTCATCTAGAAAGGCGATCGCCCGATGCGAATTAAGCGGTATGCTGTGAACGATTTGCGGTCTGGGTTGGTATGAAAATCTCAATCATTACGGTTTGTCGAAATGCTGAAAAACACTTTGAAGCCGCCATTCAAAGTGTGGTGGCTCAAACCTATGGCGACATTGAATATATCGTTGTAGATGGTGCATCGAGCGATCGCACGCTAGACATTGCTCAGCGCTACTCTACTCACATTGATCGTCTGATTAGTGAACCCGATGATGGCATTTATCAGGCCATGAATAAGGGGATTCAAGTGGCCACAGGCGACTATCTATACTTTCTCAATTCCGATGACTATCTTAAAGATGAAGCCGTCATTCAGGATGTTGTAACTTTTATTCAATGCCAGTCTAAATGCGACTTTCTCTACGGTAATTTAGAAGTGCGGCGCGGTAAACAGCCCCTCGAAATCAAAGTGCCAAAACCGCCCGAAGCCATCGCTGAAGCGCTGATGCTCTATGCCGAAGGGCCGCAGCATCCGGCTAGTTTTTTCAAACGTGAATTGTTTTCTATTGTCGGGTTATTTGATGAGACGTATCGAATCTCAGCCGACTATGAATGGTTTTTGCGGATGCTCGAGCAGGGGGCGATCGCCATGCACTACATCCCCCGCACCATCTCTTCATTTTCGAACCAGGGCTTATCGGGCACGGCTCAATCGCTCTCTTTAAAAGAGGTGTTTCGAGCCCAAGAAACTGTAGCCCTGTATCAAACAAAATCTTGGCTTAATCGGCGCATCTCGCTGCTTCAAGAGATGGTCATCGATCTGAATGAGAAATGGTATTTTGCCGTCAACAGTTCTGCGTCGGCCTCATCCACCGTTCCGCCTCTCCCCCCTAACAAATCTGCTGAGATTTCTCTTCAGCGCAATCAAGCATTGCGCCATTCTCTCCTATCGGTCATCCGGGCGAATCAGGTAGATGCACCCATTCTGCCAACGCTGCATCAGGTCGATGTGGTCATCACCTATAACGAAATGAATCAGCAGCACGGAACGGGAATTTTGCTACGGCGAATCTTTGAAAATCATGCCAATATCCTATCGCTCCGCACCTGCGACACCTATCAAGGCGATCATGATTTTGGGGATTATAGCGCCCTGATTCGCCTTACAAAGCTGGCAAAATCAGAGATTTGTGCACTCTTACTGCGGGTGTTAAACGGCAGCACCCTTCGACGCATTCTCTGCATTCCTTATTTAATTGAGGATGTGAAATTGGCGATCGCCCTCTCTGATGTATTTGATGTGCCGCTCTGCACCTATCTTATGGATGATCACAATATTTATTCGTCAATTATTCCAGATGATTTAATGCAGGAACTTCTGCAAAAATCAGATCTTCGACTGGCCATTTCTCCTGAAATGCGAGCCGCTTATCAAACTAAATTCAACTGCCCCATCTGGTTTGCGCCCCCCACCTTACCCACAGCGTTTATTCGGGCCACGCCTCACTCGGTAGATCTCAACTACCTGGCTCAAAAAACAGGAGTTTTAATTGGCAATGTATGGGGAGCCGCATGGCTGACGGCTCTAAGAACGACCCTACGCCAAGCCGGGTTAACCGTGGACTGGCATCCCAACCCGGGACGAACTCCGGCGATCGCTGCAGATCTAAGCGCAGATGGCATTAAGGTGCAGTCAGAGAAACCGGGAAGTCAGTTGCGGCTCCTGCTGCATCGCTACCCGTTTACCCTAATGCCAACGGGAATGCTAGACGATACCGATGATCTCCCGGAGGTAACGCGTTTGAGCTTGCCCTCGCGCCTGATTTTTACGCTGGCAACGGCGCATCTTCCGATTATTGTCATGGGCAGTCGCGATAGTGCTGCGGCACATTTTGTCGAGACATTTCAACTCGGAACCGTTTGCAGCTACGATGCAAACAGTTTTGCAGAGGCCGTGGAGTATGTCTGTGACCCGATGGTGCAAACCCAAATTCGGCAGCGCTGTGCCGCTATAGCGGCAGTTTTTGCCTGCGATGATCTGGCAGATTGGCTGTGGCGATCGCTCGAAGACGGGCATCCAGCAGACGATCGATTTGAAGCATTAATCGCACAGTATCCAGCTTAGATCCTTACTATTTCATCAATCAGTGCCCTAGCAATCCGCAACAGATTATGGCTCAAATCTTTCAGCGATTCAAAGCAATTAAAGACTTATTTTTGAATAAGCTGGATGGGCTCTACATCAAGCTTGATCATCAGCAGCTTAAGCAAGACGAACTCTCTCGCAAACTAGATTTAGTCGGCCACTCGGTTAAGCAAAACACAGCCCTTCTCCACCGCATTAATGACTATATTACCGCTCAGCTCGAGAACGATTCATTCTTACTTCAGTCTTCGATTCATGTTTCTCAAACCCTAGAAGAACAGCGCCATTTCTTAATTGATAGAATCTTTGCAGACACTGCACCGCAGACGGGGCGATCGCCCTCTCTCTCTCCGTTCTTATCAGCGACTGACGCCCTAGAAAGCCTCCGTCAAAACCACACCATTCTGCTATTGGGCAATCCCCAAGAGCGCCAGGTGGTGCGCGATTTGATTCAACCCTTGCAACCAGATCCTGCGTCACCCAAAATCACGCCCGTTATGATGGAGCTTGATTGGACATGGGGCCAAGAGATTAGCGCTAACGAGCTGAGTTCAACGGCGCTCATTTTGATTTGCAAAGTACCCACATGTTCAGAACACTATGCCTATCTGCGGCACCTTCAGCACCAAGTTCCCAACCCAATCACAACGCTTTCATTTCAGGCGGCGATCGCATCCCCTGCTGAATCCCCCAATCAACATTTGCCCCAAAATGCATGAGAATTGCATTGCACAATCCGTTTGCTGAGACCTGGTTTGCCGAATCAGAATTGGCAAGTCGCATCTGCATTGCCGCCCAGAGATTAGGCTGGCAGGCTGCAGAATGGCGAAGTAAATCAGACATTGATGCCTATCAGCCAGATTGTGTCTTAGCGCTCCACAACAATAGCTATAAAGCGTGGAAATTTCCCACCTATGGCTGCATGTGGAACCCGCCCAGCTTCTTTGAAGGGGTAGACGATGCAGTGCGGAATGTGTTGACCTATGATGGCTATTTGGTGTCGTCACCCGTTATTGAAGACTGGCTATATCGACTGCTGCTCAATACTCCAAAACCATTTTTGAAGACGTCGTTTTTTACCAGCTGCTTTGCCACAGACTATCACGCGTTAACGTTAGACAAACCCCGTTTAGTCTATTTTGGATCGAACTGGGATGGCGATCGCTTCCTCACGTTCTTTCAACAGTTAGATCGTCAGCCCTATATCGATATCTACGGCAAGCCCGAGGGCTGGACATTTCTGCAACAGTCTTATCGAGGAACGCTGCCCTTTGATGGGATGAGTGTTTTACAAACCCTTCATCAAGGAGGGGTGGGCTTGTGCTTGCATCGCCAGGAACATCGCCATGCCGCTGTTCCATCCATGCGAATTTTCGAGATTGTAGCCTCGGGGGCGATCGCCCTCTGTGGCGATCATCCCTTTATTCGCCAGGCCTTTGGGGACTCGGTGCTCTATATTGATCCCGATGCCACTCCCCTTGATCAGGTTCAGCAAATCACCCAACACATGGCCTGGATTGCCGCCCATCCCGATAAAGCGCGGGCGATGTCTGAGCAGGCGCATCACATTTTTTCTGAGCACTATACGCTGGAAGCACTGTTGCTTGGCTTGGCAGAATTGCACAAGGCGGTGCTTTCAAAACAGGGCTTTGTTACCCCGCTATCAGCCACGGTTTCTGAGCCTAAATCAGTCAGTTTTGTGATGGTAGATCAGGGGCGATCGCCCGAACCATTTTCGGATAGATTGGAGCGATCACTCCACAGCCTCGCAACTCAAACTCAGCCCAACTGCCATGCGATTATTGGCGCTCGCCAGCCTGATGAGCTTAATATAATCCACCAAAAAATTGCCGAGTTTTCTCACGCCGATGACGCGATCCCACTGACAATCCACGCTCAGTTATTGCCAGATTGTGAGTATCAAAGCAGTCAGATTTGGCAGCTATTTCCTCATATCAACACCAACTATTTTGGGCTAATGCAAGTGGGGGATGTGCTGTATCCCAATCATGTGGCCACGGCAATGCAGATCGTCGAAACAGCGGCGGACGAACCCATCCTCTACTCCGGCGCAATCTCTTACGGGGCGGCGGGAGAGGTGATGCCAGCGCTGTTCTATCAACCCTTTACAGTGGATGCGTTGCTGCGGTTAGAATCGCCTGCGCCCGAGTGCGCCTGGCTGTTTCCGGTGCGGGTGTTAAACCAGTGGGGCGATCGCGACCCCCGACTCAACCATCTCTACTGGCTCTACTGCCTGCTTCAAGCGGTGCAGGTTGCCCCCATCCGCTTTAGCACCAGCCTCACCGCCGTCGCCAGTCTAAACTCGGCCCTTTCGTCCGTGTCTCCCGACCAGGTTCAGGCAGAACGCCGCGCCCTGGCGTTCTTGTTTTGGCAGCAAGAGATTGTTCCGGGCAGACCCCTCAACCCGACGCATTCCGAATCTGGAGCTTCTGCGGCTCAATTGCACGATGCCCTCAGTCGCATTGCGGCGATGGAGTCCAGCAAGTTCTGGAAACTCCGCAGTGCCTGGTTTCGGCTCAAACACCGACTGGGATTACCCGTCAACGATTAGGATTGGGGATTAGAGGCAAGTCTTTAACTGGTTTGGCGAATCCGTAATCGAACCCCTCCAATCTCTCCCACGCTATCTCTAACCCTTAAACCCCGGCTTCCAACCATGCCTTTTCCGCTCGATGACGACTTCTGGACAGAGACGCGCGACTTTCTCAAAGAATGGACGCAGCCGACGGATGCGATCCTAGCGCCGAATGAGTTCATGGAGTTTTTTCCGCAGAACTATCACTACAACATTACTTATGCGCTGCCGCCGCAGATGTTTGAATTTGTAGTGGTGCACAAGGGCATGGTGCATGAGGTCGAGCCGCCGTTTTTGCTGGCGGTGATGGAGGCGTTTCAGCCGGTGTTTGCCAATCCGGTGTTTGTGATCTATGCCCGGCAGGTGCTAGCGGGTGTGCCGTCGGTGCAGCGGGGGCATGTGCAAGCACTGCTGGATCAAGCCGAGGCGATCGCCACACTCCATCACGCTCAGCAAACGCCACCCCGGTTTGCCAGCGTCATCACCACCTACAACCGGCCCGAGGGGTTAGCGCGATCGCTCCCCCAAATTCTTGCCCTCGGCGCTCCGGTCGTAGTGATCGATGATGCCTCTTGCCCAGAGCACCAGGCCGAAAATCGGCGCATTGCCGAGGAGCACGGCGCGGCGCTGATTGCCCTGCCCCAAAACCGGGGCTTGCCTAATGCCATCAACACGGGCCTAGGCTACTGGCTAGCCGATCCCAAAGTGGATTGGATCTCCTACTTTCAAGATGATGTGGATGTGCATCCTGACCTGTTTCGGGTCTATGCCGAGGTGCAAGACCCGGTGGAGCGACCGCTGCTCACAGGGCGCGATGCCGCAGAACACCGCACCTATGGCAACGGGGCGATCGCCGGATACGAAGTGCTGCTCAAGCGCTCCATGCCCGGCGTTCATCTGCATGCCCACCGCGACTATTGGCGCAGCGTGCTGCCCATTCCAACCCCTTACCTAGGCGCGCCCAAGCCCGTAGGCCGCAAACACGGGCAAGGGGCAGATGAGGACTGGTGGATCACCGCCTGGGCGCCTCAGTCTGTCACCAAGCGCAATCTATTCACCATCTGCATTCCCGGTCTCGTGCGCACCTTTGACCAAACGGGCGAAACCTCTACCTGGCGCAATGTGGTATCGGCAGAAAACGACCGAGAGCTGACGGGAGCTATCCGAGGAGATTCTACCCGGGCGATCGCCCTGAATCCGCTGATCGAAGCCCCCGGCCCCAATCTGGCGGAGTGGGAGCACAAGCTCAAAGATGTGAAGATTTTGGTGGATGGGTATAACCTGCAACTGGCAGACGGCACCGGCATCAAAACCTATAGCGCCACGTTAGTAAAAGCGCTGCAAACCTTAGGGGCGCAGGTTGACGTGCTGCTGGGGCGCAACAGCAACAAGCGCGATCGCGTGCTAGACGAAATCCTCTTTTTTGATAAACAGTTCCACAAAGAAAATATTGTGATTGAGCTGATAGGGCTCATGAAGGGGATGCTCAAATCCTATACTGGGCCGTTTTACCGGGCGTGGCGGCGCGACAGCATTGGCGACGTTGTGCTCAAAGAGGGCAAGTACGGGGCAGACTTCATCCGCTATGCCCAGTCCTTCAACCTACCGCGCTGCTACGAAATCGCTAATTTTTCCTTTAGCCTGCTCGATCGCATTACCGACATTCACCTGTCAGAGCCGATGGATATCTGGCATGTCACCTATCCCCTCCCCATGCGGATTAAGGGCACGAAGAAAATCACCACCATTCACGATTTGATTCCCCTGCGCCTGCCCTACACTACGTTAGATAACAAGAAAGATTTCTACGGCAAAATCCGCAATGCGCTTGACGATTCGGCTGTGATTGTCGCCGTGTCAGAACATACCAAGAAAGACCTGCTCACCTATTTTGATGCTGATCCCGACCGCATTCATGTCACCTACCAGCCGGTCTCGCTGCAACCCTTGCAGGTCGATGCGCTGGGCATTGGCAACTTCCTCAAGCGCTATCGGCTCGACTATCAGCGCTATCTGCTGTTTGTGGGAGCAATTGAGCCCAAGAAAAACGTGGGGCGGCTGCTCGAAGCCTACGCCACCCTTGATACCGATATGCCGCTGGTGATCGTCGGCAAAAAAGCCTGGGCTTGGGAAGACGAGCTAGGGAAGATGAGCTATCTCTTTGACCGCGATTCGCGCCGCGAGGTCAAGCTGCTGGAATATGTGCCAACGGAGAATCTCAAATACCTCTATCAGGGCGCTTATGCGCTGGTGTTTCCCTCGCTGTATGAAGGGTTTGGGCTGCCCCCGGTCGAGGCCATGCGGCTGGGCTGCCCGGTGATCACCTCCGGCGTGTCGTGTCTGCCAGAGATTTGTGGGGATGCGGCTCTCTACGTCAATCCGTATGATGTAAATGACATCAAACACAAAATCGAAACCCTGATGGGCGATCGCCCCCTTCGGGATCAGCTGGCCGAGCGAGGCATCCAGCAATCCCAGCGCTACACGATGGAACGCTACCTAGAGCGCCTGTATGCGGCGTATGCCAAGGCGCTGGGGCGCTAGGCCAAAGACCCGAGACTAGAGGCAGAGATCAGAAGAGAGTAGAGAAAAGCGAGTGCTCTATCACCCCATCCATTTCAGATGCAGGCCGATTAACTGCGGATCAACGATGGATCAACGGCGGATTTGCTGAATCTTGGGATGTAGAAGGTAAAGAGCCTGCAACGCCGACCTCTTCCGCAGACGCCTCTTAAGCAACGTCTCGACGTCTCATACCCAATCCTGCTGGGTTTCCTCCGGTTGGGCAGGGCGTATGCCATTCACCCCTACAGATCAAGCGCTCAATGGAACGCGTGTGGAACTGGGGGTATGGGATTCAGATTTGGACTCAGGTTCCATCTACACCCAGCACGTTATCCCTGCACCCCGCTCCTCATCCTCTCCCCCTATCCTCTCATGCCTACTCCCGGTTCCATGCTGGCATTACTGGCACAGGGCGATCGCCGTGGCGACCTGACTCGGCAAGTCAAGGCGCTTACGCCGACCCAGTTTGGCAGTCTGCTTACCCAAATTACCGATGAATTTGAGCAAAGCCGCCGCGCCATAGAGCTGCTCAACAATCAGTCCCTCGAAATGGTGCTGGAGCAAATTTTGGAAGCGTTCACCCTCAAAATTGGGCAGGTGTTGCAGGCGGAGCGCACCACGATTTTTCTAGTCGATGCTGAGAAACAGCAGCTCTGGTCAAAGGTGGCACAGGGCAGCGATGGCCTAACCGATATCCGCATGCCCTTGGATGCAGGCATTGCGGGCTATGTCGCCACACGGGGCGAGGGGCTGTCTATTGCCGATGCCTATGAGCATCCCTTGTTTAACCCTGAGGTCGATCAGCAGACGGGCTACCATACCCGAACGGTGCTGTGCATGCCCATTTTTGATACGCAGCGGCAGGTCGTGGCCGTGGCGCAATTGCTCAACAAAGCCGGAGATGCGCCCTTTAGTGCAGCAGACAAGACGCAGTTTGAAGAATTTGCGGCCTCCATCGGGGTGATTTTAGAAAGCTGCAACGCCTTCTATGTCGCAGCCCGAAACCAGCGGGGGGCAACGGCACTGCTGAATGCCTCGACGATTCTGGCACAAAGCCTAGATTTGGAGCGGACGTTGCGAGCCGTCATGGACGAAGCGAAGCAGCTAATGCAGGCCGATCGCAGCACCCTGTTTTTGCTCGATCGCGATCGCCACGAGCTCTGGTCAAAAATTGCTAAAGCCGACGGCACCACCATCATGGAAATCCGGTTTCCTGCCGATCGGGGTGTGGCGGGTTTTGTGGCGTCTACCGGGCAATCGATTAATATTTCCAACGCTTACGAAGACCCCCGCTTTGACCCCACGACCGATCGGCAAACAGGCTATATGACGCGCACCATTCTCTGTATGCCCGTGTTTAACTCCAGCGGCACGCTGATTGGCGTCACGCAGTTAATCAACAAGCTCCAGGGCACCTTCACCAGTTCTGATGAGGAGTTTATGCAGGCGTTCAATGTGCAGGCTGGCATTGCCCTCGAAAATGCTCAGCTATTTGAGCGAGTGCTGTTAGAGCAGCAGTATCAAAAAGATATCTTGCAAAGCCTGTCTGATGCGGTGATTTCTACTGACTTAGAAGGGCGGATTGTCACCATTAATGAGGCGGCGCTGGCGCTGCTGGGCTGCCCGGTCAAAGGGGAGGAGGGCACCATCCAATCGGCGCTGTGGATGACCCATCTGCTGGGTCGTCCGGTGTGGGAAATCGTGCCGCTCGAGAACCTACGCATGCGCTTAGAAGACAGCCTTAAAACGGGAGCGCGCCACTATGTGCCAGAGCAAAGCTTGGAAACGGGCATTGTGATCGTTTCCCCAGAGATGCAGTCTCAGGCGATCGCACCTCAAACCTCGCCAGAGCGCCAGGCTCCCAACGCCTCTGCGCCGCTTGCCTTGCCGCCTGCCCAGGCTGCACCGTTGACCCATGTGCTGATGGTGCGATCGCCCACCCCTACCGATCCCCAGCGTCATCTTCCGTGGAATCTAGACCCCACCCTCCAATCCCTCACGCTTGACCCCCACCCTCCCATTCAAGCGATCGAACACAGCATCAACCTCACCGTGAATCCCCTAACGAACCCCAGCGGCGAGGTGCGAGGGGGCCTTGTGGTGCTCGAAGACATCAGCCAAGAAAAGCGGATGAAGGCCACCATGTATCGCTATATGACGCCCGGCGTCGCTGAGCGGGTGATGGCTCTGGGCGAAGACGCGCTGATGGTCGGCGAGCGCAAGGACGTGACCATTTTGTTTTCTGACATTCGTGGCTATACCTCGCTGACCGAGCACATGGAAGCGGCAGACGTGGTGATGCTGCTCAACAACTACTTCGAAACAATGGTAGAAGCGGTCTTTAATTATGAGGGCACCCTTGACAAATTCATTGGCGATGCGCTGATGGCAGTGTTTGGCGCGCCGCTGCCCTTGCCCAACCATGCTGCAATGGCCGTGAAATCGGCATTGGATATGCGACGGCGGCTCGCAGAATTTAACGAGCAGCGGCGCGTGGCGCAGCAGCCTTTAATTCGCATTGGCATTGGCATTAGCTCTGGGGAAGTGGTCTCGGGCAACATTGGCTCCCAAAAGCGAATGGACTATACGGTGATTGGCAACGGGGTCGATATCAGCGCTCGTTTAGAAGGGGTCACGAAGGAGTATGGCTGCGACATTATCCTCAGTGAATTTACTTATGCCCTATGCCATGATCAGGTGTGGGTGCGGGAGTTGGATCGAATTCAGGTGAAGGGCAAAACCCAACCGGTGGAAATTTATGAACTGTTGGGCGATCGCACCATCCCCCTCGACGATCGCACCCAAACCTTTTTGGATTTGTATCACCAGGGCCGCGCTGCCTACAAAAACCGAGAGTTTCCCCACGCCATTCAGCACTTTGAGCAGGCGCAGCGAATTCATCCGGGCGATCGCGCCGTCATGGTTCACCTCGAGCGAGCCCATGCCTATTGGGTCAGCCCGCCACCGCCCGAGTGGGATGGCGTGCATGTGATGACCCGCAAGTAGGGCGCAACGTCACAGCGTCCGCTAGAGTAAAAACTGGAGCAATAGCCCAGCGACGCCGCCCAAGAAATCCAGAAAACTACTGCGGCGACCGGCACGCTGTTTGGCATCCGCTTCTTCTACCGTTCGAATGCCCTCTACAAACTGAACGGTCACCTGCTGACCTGAGTCGTTGCCCTCGCGCTGGTAGAACTGTTCAGCCTGCTGGGCATCTTGCACGGCACCTGACAGGTCATTCACCTGATAGCGCGCCATACCCCGCGCCAGATAGGCATGGGATAAATCTGACTGAAGGGCAAGCGCTTGATCAAAATAGGCGATCGCCCCCCGAAAATTGCCTCGGCGGTGCTCTGTCAGCCCCCAAAGGTAGTAATCTTCTCCACTCACAACCGAGGTAGGCGCGCCCACCGCCCCATGCAGCAGCGCCCCATCCAGCCGGGCTCCTTGCAGATCTGCACCCACTAGATAGGCCTCTCGCAGGTCTGCCCCGCGCAAATCAGCCCCACGGAGGTTAGCCCCCGATAGGTTGACACTGGTCATCATCGCACCGACCAAATTGGTCTGCTGCAAGTTGGCATTGGTCAGATTGGCGCGGCTCAGATTCGCCTGGATCATGCTCGACCCGCTTAAATCTACCCCGGTGAGATTAGCGTAGATCAGCCCCGCTCGATCTAGCTCGCAGGACTGACACTGACGGGTGTTAAGCAACTGCTGCACATGGGCCAGATTCTCAGCTTGGGCCGGTGCAGAGAAGCCAATGAGAGAGAATAGGGCGATCGCCGGAAGCAGTTTGCGGTTCATAGGATGTGGGTCTACGAGATGGGGTGGAAGGAGGGTGAGAGCAGAGGGAACAGCAACAGCCGGGGCCAGAACCGTTCCAGGGTAGAGCTAAGGTTGAAGCCGAGGTGGGAAGGGTTGAACTCGATTTTGAATAGGACAGAGGCAGTGAGGCGAGAGTAGAGAAGGATAACCGTCCTAACACCCTTCAACATGCCCAGGATGTCGCCCGACGTGCTCAATCCTGCCTCTATCAGCTTTGTCGCTATCAGCCTTATCTCTACGAGGATAGCGCTGAGTGAGAAGAATGAATCATCGAGTCTAAAATGGCGGCAGCCGCGCGATCGCACACGCCGGGTTCTCCCATGGCGTGGCGTAGCTCTTGGTAGTCGTGCTGCAGGTGCTGACGACGCTCGGGGTTGAGCAACAGTTCCATCGCCACCTGGGTAATGGCGCTAGGGGTGGCAAGTTCTTGCAAAAACTCGGGGATGATGCCGCGCATCACCAACAAATTCACCGGCGACATGAACGGAATTGAAAACTTGAGCAGATGCCGTGCGACCCAGGCCGTGAGCGGGCTCACTCGATAGATCACCACCTGCGGCACATCCATTAACGCAATTTCGAGATTGACGGTGCCCGATTTGGTAATGGCTAGGTCAGAGGCTGCAATCACTGTGGGCGATCGCCCACTCACCAACGTTGCCCGCAGTCCATACTGGCGAATTGCGGCTTCGATTGGCTGGCGAAACGCCTCCATCGATAAGGAAATCCAGAAGTGAGCCTGGGGCAGCTTGTGCTGAATTTGCGCCGCCGCCTGGCACATCACAGGCAGAACATAGGTCAGCTCTTGCCGACGAGACGCCGGAAGCAGGGCGATCGCCACATCTCCTTCCCCTAATCCCAGCTCAGCCCGCGCTTGGGCTCGAGACGGAAACGACTGCGCCTGATCCACCAAGGGATGCCCCACATACTGTACGGTGGCTCCATGGCGAGCGTAGTAGCGGGCCTCCTCTGGAAAAACCGCTAGCATTTGATCCGTCATCGCCACTAGGCGGCGCGTATTGGCAGACCCAAACGACCACACCCATTCTTGGGGCGCAATGTAGTAAGTCACCGGCACTGTAGGCAAGTGCTGCTGCAAAAACCGGCCAATGGTGACATTGGGAGCCAGGTAATCAATCATCACTATCCCATCGGGCGGATAGGCCCGCAGATGCTGCTTAGCCCGCTGCTGCGCCCAGTACGTCGGCAGCACGTAGGGGAGTGATTCAAACAAGCCGATAGAGCCAATCGCCGTGGTATTGCCCAACAGCGTCGCCCCTGCCGCCGCCATGCGATCGCCCCCCAGGGCCAAAATCTCTAGGTCAATCTCTAGCGCTGCCGCCTGCCGCCGTAGCGCTTGCACCAGCAGCGCCCCCTGCAGGTCGCCCGATACTTCCCCCGTGCTGATAAACAGCCGCACTGCTACACCTCGTCTTGCGCTTTACGCCGCTTAGCGGGAATCACGCCGCGTCGTCCAGAAGCTTGGGTCATGTGCAAAAACTGGCGTAGATGCTCTAAGTGAGGATTATTGGGCAACAGATCCAGCTCTTCTAATGCCGCATTCAGCGATAGACCGGAGCGATACAAAATCCGGTAGGCCTTTTTCAACAGCTGACCCGTTCGACCCTCATCATCTTGCAGCAGCCCAGCCCGCTTCAACCCAACTTGATTGAGCGATCGCACCCGGCAGGGGTTGCCTTCCACCAGAGTATACGGTGGCACATCGCGATCGATGCGGCTCATGCCACCCACCATCGCCAACTTCCCAATTTGCACAAACTGATGAATTCCCACCACACCGCCAATGGTCGCGCGCGACTCAATGTGGACATGCCCCGCCATCGCCACATTGTTAGCAATCACCACTTGGTTTTCAATCACACAGTCGTGGGCCACATGCACATAGGCCATGAGCAAGTTGCCATTGCCAATCACAGTGGCGTTGCCCGAGCGCGCGGCCCGGTTCACTGTGACATACTCCCGAATTAAATTGTGATCACCAATTCGCACCTGCGTGGGCGTCCCGTCATACTTCAGGTCTTGAGGCTCTTGCCCGATCGCGGCTCCTGCAAAAATGCGGTTGTGTTCTCCAATGGTCGTCCAGCCGTCAATCACCACGTGGGCACCAATTTCTGTGCCTGCCCCAATCGTCACCTGATTACCAATCACCGCATAGGCACCCACCCGAGCCGAGGGATGAATCTCGGCTCCGGGTTGAATAACAGCCGTGGGATGAATCAGAGTAGACAAGCGCTTGGGGTCTTCAGGTTGCGAAAGAGAATTGGTTTGAGCGATAACCAAGGGAGGATCACAGGGTAGGGGAATCTAGCAAATCAGCAGAACCAATCGACCAGAGAATAATGGCTACTCTACCAGGGAAAACATCAGCTTACCCTCTGCGGCAAGCTGCCCGTCAACTTCGGCACGACCTTGCATCCAGCCAAATTTGCGAGATTTGATGCGGATCAGATCAACCGTCATCACCAGTTGATCCCCCGGTACGACGGGGCGGCGAAACCGAACGTGATCAATGCCCGCAAACATAAACAGTCCGACCGGAATATCGGGTAACTGTGTCAGCACGACGCCACCCACCTGAGCCATTGCTTCAATAATTAGCACACCCGGCATGATGGGTCGACCGGGGAAATGCCCCTGAAAATGTGGCTCGTTGAAGGTGACGTTTTTAAGGCCCACCGCTCGCTTTTCAGGAACAAACTCAATGATGCGATCGACCAAGGAGAAAGGATATCGGTGAGGCAGCAGGTTGTGAATCTCTTCCACTGAAAATACTGCAGGGGGAGCAGCGCCATTGCTGACCCGTGCCTCATCAGCGTGGCGTTCTATGGCAGGGGTGGGATTCGTTACGTCGTTGTGCAAGTCAGTCAAGGTGGACATGGGAATTGGGTTACATTACAACGGTGGTCTGTTCGTCGGGTGAGGGGCGGCGGGTCGTGAACGCTTTGAGTAGGCGAAAAACTAAAATTGTTGAGCGGGCGATCGCTCATTTGCCCCATCCGTAGGGTGACTCGGCAAACTCAGGAAGTGGACATCCAGCGATAATGAGCCTGTAGAAATAAAAAATGTTGCTGTAAAACGGTTTAGAGCAGATTCAACCCATCTCAACAGGTTTCAGTTTTCGAGCGTTGGGTATTGCTACTAGGGGTTGCCGCGCAATGCTAGAATCCTGCGGGTCAGGCGATCGCCCTTCGACAGACCGACTCCTAACCTGAGTAGGTCAGGTGCGGCTTGAGTTGGGCTGCAAACTGGGTATGCAGATGATGACTCGCCTTGTAGGCCAGAAAGTGGGCTTGGGGCAGTCCGCCGAGTAAGCTTAAATCTCCTATTAAATCTAAAAGTTTATGCCGCGCTGGCTCATTTGCAAATCGCACCGGTGGATTGACCCACTGATCGCCATCGCAAACCAGAGCATTCTCTAGAGTACCGCCTTTAATCAACCCCAACGTGCGGAGGTGGTCAATTTGGCGTGCCAACGCAAAGGTGCGCGCGGGGGCGATCGCCGTAGCAAAGGG
>JBGTOF010000312.1:0-29202 GCA_041742695.1 Elainellales cyanobacterium
GTGGCCCCGGGTGACATTGTCAGCGTGCCCTTTGGGTCGCAGCAGGTGGGCGGGCTGGTGTTGCACAGGCAAGCCATGCTTCCTCCCACGCTCGACCCCTCTACCGTGCGAGAGATTGATGAACTCGTCTGCCAGGGGTTCTTTCCGCCGGGCTATTGGGCGGTGTTGCAGCAGGTTGCCACGTACTACTGCACCCCGCTCATGCAGGTCGTGCGAACAGCGCTGCCACCGGGTTTATTGGGGCGATCGCAGCGCCGACTACGGCTAACCCCCAGCGGGAAAACGCCTGAGGCAGGGGCGATCGCCCTGCTATCTCCAGCGGCATTGCAGGTGTGGCAACTGCTCCACCGCAGCAAGACCCACGACTATACGTGGCAATATGCACAGCGGCAGGTGCCTCGGGCAGCGGCAGGCATCCGTGAGCTGGTGCAGTTGGGCTGGGTTGAGCGGTACCTAGACCCGCCGCGGGCGATTCGCCCCAAGCAGCGGCAGGCCGTGATTATGGCGGCGGCAGACGATATAGCGGTGAGCAATCGCCAGCGCGAGGTCTTGGAGGTGCTGCGGCGGCGCGGCGGCGAATTGTGGATGCAAGAGCTGTTGCAGATCTGCCGGATCAGTTCGTCGGTGGTGCAGACTCTCGCGCGGAAAGGGTATGTGGTGATTCAACCGCGCGAGGTGTTGCGGCTAGAGTCTTCACCGATGGCAGCGGGCGATCGCCCCAAGTTACTCACCCCGCCTCAAGCGGAGGCCGTAACCGCCATTGCGGCAGCGGTCGGCGATCAAACCCTGCTGTTGCATGGTGTCACAGGGTCTGGCAAAACGGAGGTCTATCTTCAGGCGATCGCCCCAGTGCTCCAGAGTGGTCGGTCGGCGCTCGTGCTGGTGCCCGAAATTGGCCTCACGCCCCAGCTCACCGATCGATTTCGGGCTCGGTTTGGTGATCGGGTGCGGGTTTATCACAGCGCCCTGTCAGAAGGCGAACGCTATGACACCTGGCGGCTGATGCTGGATGGCCTGCCTCAGGTGGTGATTGGCACCCGCTCTGCGATCTTTGCGCCCCTCACAAACCTCGGCCTCATTGTGCTAGATGAAGAGCACGACACCAGTTTTAAGCAAGACCAGCCCGCTCCCACCTATCATGCCCGACAGGTGGCGCAGTGGCGTGCAGCAGCGGCAAATTGCCCCCTGGTCTTGGGCTCGGCCACGCCGGCGATCGACACATGGGCCCTGCTTGCAAACCCCCCTGTGACCCCTCTGGCCGATGCACCGGTGAACCTGCCGACGGATGCGCTTATCAAGCGTGCAGATCCTCTGATTCATCCACTAGAGGCCGACCTTTTAGCCCCAAACTGTTCAGATCTGCTGGGGTCTAAACCGATTTCAGCACGCTTTGCAGGGTTCCCAGCGACCTCTCGCGCCATTCACTATCTCTCCTTGCCGGAACGGGTAGAGGCGCGATCACTCCCCCAAATTCAGGTGGTAGACATGCGGCGCGAACTCCAGCAGGGGCACCGCTCTATTTTTAGCCGCAGCTTGCAAACAGCACTTGACCAGCTCCAGCAGCAGCGCGAACGGGGGATTTTGTTCATTCATCGGCGCGGGCACAGCACCTTTGTGTCGTGCCGTGACTGCGGCCATGTGGTGATGTGCCCCCACTGCGACATCTCCCTGACCTATCACCAAACGCATGCTGAGGGCACCCCTTCCCTCCGGTGCCATTACTGCGGCCACTGGCAATCCCATCCTGACCAGTGCCCCGCCTGCGATTCCTCGTATTTCAAGCATTTTGGCAGCGGCACTCAGCGCGTTATGCATGAGCTAGAGCGCGACTTTCCCCACCTGCGCTGCCTGCGGTTTGACAGCGACACCACGCGCCATAAGGGAGCACATCGGGCGTTGTTGGATCGATTCGCGAATGGCGATGCGGATGTGCTGGTGGGCACTCAAATGCTGACCAAGGGACTTGATCTGCCCGATGTCACCCTAGTAGGGATTGTGGCGGCTGATGGGCTACTGTATCTGTCGGACTATCGCGCCAGTGAACGCGCCTTTCAAACCCTGCTGCAAGTCGCCGGGCGAGCTGGGCGGGGCGATCGCCCGGGTCAAGTGCTGTTGCAGACCTATGCCCCAGAGCATCCGGTGGTGCAGGCCGTAGTGAAGCATCAATACGAGCCCTTTGCCGCACAGGAACTCCAGTATCGAGTCGAGCTGGACTATCCTCCCTTTAGCCGCATGGCGGTGGTGCGTCTCAGCGGTACTCAGCCTGATGTGGTGCGGCAAACGGCCCTGGTCTTGCGCGATCGCCTCGAAACCTGGCTGCCCGATTGCACCCTGCTTGGGCCAGCCCCAGCGGCGATCGCCCGCGTGTCTGGGCGTTATCGGTGGCAAATTTTACTCAAGCGCTCACTCGACAGCGCTCCACAGTGGCCCCTGTCGTTAGATCAGATGCGATCGCTCTGTCCCGCGACGGTGAGCATAAGTCTCGACATTGACCCGCTAACACTGCTGTAAAGCTGTAAAAAACTAAGAAAACTAGTCATCCCCTACCCACTCGTGCGACCTGGTATGAATTAGCCGACCCTTCTCGACACCTGACGCCTAACGCCTAACGCCGACAGGAGGGATGCCATATTTGCGTCGCAGAATACTAGTGATGGGGTGAGGCAAGGACGCAGCCCCTATCTCACCCCATCTTCTCTAAATAACTTGAATTCGGGATAAGCTCAACGTCTTGATTGGCCGTGTGCATCAAGAATTTTGAGTCATCGCACGTCGCGCGATGACTCAAAACCCGTTCAACCTAAACTGATGTTAAGCAAAGTAATCTCGCACATTGAGGACACCTGCATTTTGGTCACCCTCTTTGAACTGAATGTTGGTGACATCTACCAACAAGCTGCCGCGAACTTGGAAGTTAGGAGAGTTATTGTTGACCGAGAGGTAGGTGCTGCCACGCCATTCAAAGAACACGGCCTCGCGAGTGCTTAGCGCTTGATCCCCCTCCATAGCTTGGTTTTTGTTAGCGTAGGCATTGCGCGCTGCACGCACCAACTTGCCCGCATTGACTTCCCCCGCATTGAACAGCCCTTGGGGGCGGTTAATGCTGGTTGAACCGCGATAATTGAGCTCGATGCGATCGCCCTCTGCAAAATCAAAGTCAAAAATGCGATCGGGTTGAATGACCAGCGAGTGTCGGTGCGCCGACCGCAGATTGTTTCCTCTAAAGACAAAGCGATCGGCACCTGCCCCCCCTGTGAGGAAGTCGCCGCCACCGCCGCCAATCAGCACATCATCCCCCGGGCCACCCATCAACACATCACGGCCACCTAAGCCCCGCAACGTATCGTTGCCAGGGCCACCCATCAACTCATCCGGCTCATCGATGCCCACCCGCACCTGACTTACAACAGCCATGTCTCCAGCCACAGAGGCCAAGCCCAGCAAGTTGACGGATTCAGAGCCCACCATGCCCAGACTGGTCGCAGCGCCAGTGCCAAGGTCAATGCTAAAGAGCATGCCGTCAGACACCGCCAACCCCATGTTGCTGCCATTAGGGCCGGTCACAATTTCAAACCCGGCCACATTGGCAAAGTCAACACCTAAAGCGCCAATGGTGACCAACGTGCCATCATTCGGCGGGTTTTGTAGCACTAGCGTATTGAGCGCCGTGTCAATGCCATACAGCTCAGTGGTCGTTGCGCCATCCACCGAGTTGATGTAAGCGGCTGCAGTGATCGTGGGGTTCACGCCTGCATTCACATCGCCCGGTGCATAGGCCAGCGTGCCATCCACAATCACCTCGCCGGTGTCCACATTGATGCGGAAGTTTTGGTTGTTGCCCCCCACTAGCCGCAGCCGATCAGGAACGGGGTTGAAATCGAACCCAGAAACCGTGCCGCCCGTAAACGGCTGAGACAGCGTGCTTACTAGGGTGGCCACCTCGTCTACTGCCGTGAGACTGCGGATGATAGGGCCGTTGACCCCCACCGGGCCCTCGTGCAAGTGAATGGCGCTTTGAGGATTGCCTTCCACATCTGCCAGGGGCCCCACAGGCAGCAGCGGCCCTTTAATGTCGCTAAAGGCCCCATTATTAATAGTCAGCGCTCTGGTAGATGCGTCATAGATCAGGTCAAAGGCTCCCATCGCTGGCCCATCGGCGGGTGGCACCATGTCGCCCACTTCTTGGGCTTCTTCGATAGGGATGCCCGAAATCACCACATCGTTTTCTAGCACGACATTCACTTGGCCTCGCAGTTCGCCCGCGCCAAAGGTGTCGGTGTGGAGGTTGACGTAAAGCTCTTGGTTAAGCAGCAGCGCTTCTTCGGCAGCAGTTAGAGTGAAGCTTCCTTCAAAGATGCCATTGCCCGTTACCGTAAAGTTGCGGATGATAGGGCCATTGACCCCTACAGCGCCTTGGTGCAGGTGAATTGAGCTTTGAGGATTGCCCTCTGTATCTACCGCGCCCACGGGCATCAAATTGCTGGTCAGGTCGCTAAAGGCGCCTCTGATTGTGAGGGTGTTGGTGGCGTCGTCATACACCACATCGTAAGAGCCCATAGCCGGCCCATCCGCCGGGGGCACATTGTCTCCTACTTCTTGTGACTCTTCGAGAGGAATGCCGAAGGCAACAATGTCGTTTTCAGGTTGAACGTTGATCTGCCCACGCAACTCGCCTCCATTGAAGGTTGCCGTATGGAGGTTGACGTAAAGGCCATTGCTCAGCAAAAGCTGTTCTTCGGCAGCGGTTAGGGTGAAACTGCCGTTAAACGTGCCCGCTGCAAATCCATTGGGATCTAGCGTATAGATTTCGTTTTCAGTTGTGAGGCCATAAATTAGGTTATCGGCTGGGCGGGTATCAATGCCAAGGAGGGTGCCATTGATCCCGTTGACGGGGACTGATGTCGTAAATCCTGGATTGCTGGGGTCAAATGACACCAGGACATTGTCATCAGTCAAGGCGATGAAGGTACTCATTGTTTTTCGTGGTTAGAGGTTTAGTGGGCGCTCTGGGGCTTTTAGAGCTATGGGCCGGTTCAGGCAAGCCTAAGATGCCTAGCGCTCCGTATAGTTACGGAAGTTACAGAGTATTGGTTTTAAAGACAATGCCGCCGCAGAGGTAGGTGATGTTCTAGACCTGTGTTTCACGACAAAATAGAAAAGTCCTGACACCACACTCTGCTCATGGTTCTCGAACCCGTTTGCTGCTCCACTTGGTACACCCCGGATGTCGTTAAACAGGGCAAAAGCGACGAAGGCAAGCAGCGCTATCGCGGCCGCAACACCGAGTATTCGCGGGCCTCTTCATCCGCTGGAGCCCTTTAACCGAGCCGTGTTAGAGCAGACGCCAACCCCTGCGACCCTAGCCCTGATAGTGCGGGTAGGAGAAGCGGAAATGGACGAGATATGGAGCTTTGTGCAATCAAAGGGGCAGCCACGATGGCTTTGGCATGCCATCGACCATCTAACGGGGGTCGTGCTCGCCTATGTTCTAGAACCCCATAAAGATGCCACTCTCTTAGCGATCATTGCGATTGCTTGGGCCCGAACAGCATCCGGTTGCTAAGACGAATACTCAGTGCATTGAACGAAATCACTTAACGTCAAGGACTCGGATCAAACGGTTGGCGCGCCAGATAATTTGCTTCTCTAAATCTGTCTTGATGCATTACCCGGTGATTGGACTGTTTATCGACCGCTATGAATTTGGGTACGAATTTAGGAGGGCTGTATGGTACCCAATACACAGGTTTGGAACACTACCGCTGCCGCAGAACACAAATGTTTGGTCTTGACTGGCTAGATCTGTTGCTATAGCTAACTTGGGCAAGGCATGCAGTTCCAACTCTATTGGGAATTATGGCTTGCCGCTGCTGTGGTGACGATGGCGATCGCACCATTTCGGTGGCGCTGTGTTGCATGATGGGGTTGATGCCTCTGGCATGCTTCCCATTCACATTTATCTTCAGCCGCATTATGACTTTGCCTGTCCTGCCGTCTACGGTATTTCTGACGTTTCTATTGGCGATTGGGCTGTTTTTCTTTATTCGCGCTTCAACCAAAGACCGCACTGAGGTGGTGCGTCTGGTGGCGCATCAGCCGCAGGTGGATGTACTGACTGAGTTAGAGCGTCATTTTCTCGATCGGGCCTACCGCTTGGCGGCGGTGGATGCAGACACGAACCAGGTGCGCTATGAGGGCAGGGTGCGCCCCAGCGTGTTTCTGGCTGTGTTTTTGTCTGGGTTGGCCATGGTGGGTGGTTTATGCCTGGTGCTGGTGCTGGCGATCGCCTATCCCGAGAGCAAATGGCTATCCCCAGCATTGCTGCTAGCGGCACCGCTGGCGGGTGTGTTTTATTGGCGGACAGCGGGGCGAACAGAGGCTGTGGTGGTGCAGCTTGAGTCGCCCTCCAGCGAAACGGCGAGTGGCCCAGAGGCAGAGTCGGCGTCTCAACGGATTACTGTGACGGCGCATCGCGATGAGATTATTGCAATGCGGCAGGCAATCAAATTGGCCACTGTGGACTAGCGGCGGACTAGCGGCGGACTAGCGAAGGGGTGACGCTTGACTTGCGATTGGACTACTGAGTCAGCGGGTGTTGCCCTTGGGGGTGAGCGGCAGCCCGGGTGAATGACCCAGTGGACTCGTGAACTATTTAATCTGAATTATCCAAAATGACAGGCAGTGTGACACTCTGCCTGTCATTTTATTGGTGCAGTTTGACTAGGGTATGATTGTGGGCGATCGCCCTGCCTCAGCAACGAGTCTGGTGGTTTGAGCGAGTCCCTTACACCTGTTTAAACGAGTGATACCTGTTCTTGCACTGCACCCCATGGGGCACCTGAGAACACGGAATTTCCTCCTGATCATTCGTCTCGCATTCATTTCACCTGTTCAACATTCATTTCACCTCATGAGAGCAAACTTTGACGCTCAGCCCTATTGCGCTGAGTTAGCTGTGCAGCGCCTTTCGGCGGACTGCATTCGACCGGATACCTTTATCCAGAATTACCTGAAGCCAGGTGTGCCCGTGGTGGTTACGGGGCTGTTAGGGCCAGATGCCGCTTGGACTGTTGATTTTTTATGTCAGCACTTGGGCGATCGCCCCTTCCCAGTTCGACACTATGGGCGCGATCGCTACCAACACGACAAACGCACCTGGGATACGGTGGCAGCGGCGTCAACATCCGTAACCTGACCTTTAACGACTATGCGGCGTTGCTACAGAGCGGCGAGGCCCATGATCAGGATCTATACCTGGCTCGCTCTGCATTAACCCATACTCCCCTAGCCCAAGCGCCAGCTCTGGTTCAAGCGGAGCAGCAGCTGGGCTTTACCCGCCCCGTAACGGCACTCAACCTGTGGGTAGGGCCATCAGGGCATATCTCATGCCTACACTATGATCCGATGGATGGCACGTTGATGCAGCTTCAGGGCAGCAAGCACATCATCCTGTTCCCTCCGAACCAGCTCTATAACCTCTACCCGTTTGCCGTGATAAACCACCTGCGGTATGGCCTGCGGCGGCGGGCGGTCTATAGTCAGGTCTATCCCGATCGGCCCGATTTCGAGAGTTTCCCTCGGTTCCGAGAGGCGCTGCGCCATCGACAGGATGTAACCCTACGGCCGGGAGAGATTTTGTTCATTCCCTGTGGTTGGTGGCACGAAGTCAGTTCGGTTGGTTCAGGTGCGGTGCTGTCGATCAATCGCTGGTGGAATGTATGTACCCTGGGGGCGATCGCTCCGCACGTGGAGCAAATGGCGGGCCCATTTAGGGTCGGTGATGGCTGTGCCCCACACGCTGCGAGAGGTCTTGCCTGGGCTGATGTCGGCGACCCGTGAGCACACCCTCAAAGAGCTAATTCAACGACTGTAGCTAGCTGTAGTCTTACTCCAGCCATACCCTAACGCCATACGCCGTAAGTGGATGCTGGTCTTTAAGACATAATTTCAGAACATGATTTAGCGTGATGTGAATTCAATCGCGTTGTTTCAGCCTCGCCGCACGGTTTAGCGGGGTCGAGCTCATGTTCTATTTGGGCTGCTTATAGCTGTAGAGAATTTCGGCGTTGAGCCTTAGACTTTTAGTCCTGGGCTTAGCGACCAGTCCCAGCAATCTTGCCCTTCTACCTGCGCCACCTGAACAGGGGTATCTTAGTTTGTGTTAAGCCTATGTGCCCCTACAGGGTGAGACTCTAACTCAATGAACCGAGATCTGTGACTACTCTTAGAGCGTTAGAATGCTGAAGAGTAACGAAATGTTTCGACACAGGGAGAATCTATGGTAGCCAAGGTCAACGTCGAGATCTATACCTGGAGCATGTGCCCCTTTTGCGTTCGCGCCAAAGCGTTGTTAGACCGCAAAGGGGTTGCCTATGAGGAATACTGCATTGATGGCGATGAGCAGGCCCGAACCGAAATGGCAAAGCGGGCCAAAGGTCGGCGATCGCTGCCCCAAATTTTTATCGACGATGTGCATGTGGGGGGCTGCGACGACCTGCACACGCTCAATACCGAGGGTGAGCTCGATCGCCTGCTGATGAGCCTGAGCTAAGGACGGAATCTGTGAAGCTTGCATTTATTATTGACCCAATTGAACGGCTCGACCCTGGGCACGATACCAGCGTAGCCCTGATGGAAGCGGCGCAAATACTCGGCCATGAGGTGTGGGTAGCCGCTGTCTCTGACCTCAGCGTCATTGAGGGCAAGGCGTTTGCCACTTTATATTCCGTGCAGTTAGAACCGGTAAAACTAGTAGAAGGCCGCTGGGTTGCCGCTATGCCTTGGTATTCTCTGGGCGATCGCACCCTGGTGTCTCCCCTAGAGGCAATGGATGCGGTGTTTATGCGCCTTGATCCGCCCGTGGATGTGCCGTATTTGTATGCCACCTATATCTTGGATCACATTGATCCGGCTCGTACGTTGGTCGTGAACTCGCCCGCTGGGCTGCGCGCCGCCAACGAAAAAATGTATGCGCTGCAATTTGCCGATGCCATTCCCGAAACGTTGGTCTCGACCAGCAAGTCGGTGTTGCGCGCCTTCGTCGAAAGGCATGGGGCAGCAGTGCTAAAACCCTTGGGAGGCAAGGGTGGCGAAGGCATTTTGTTTATAGAAGCGGGCGATCGCAACTTCAACTCACTGATCGAAATCAGTACCCACTATGGCCGCTATCCCATCATGGCGCAGACCTACCTGCCCGCTGCCAAAGATGGGGATAAGCGCATCATTTTGCTAGCAGGTGAGCCGATTGGGGCGGTGAATCGCATCCCCTCTGGCGGCGACTTTCGCGGCAATATGGCCGCAGGCGGTCGGGTGGCGGCTGCGGCCATCACCGACCGCGAGCGCGAAATCTGCACTCAACTAGCCCCCGTGCTCAAGCGCGATGGCCTATTTTTTGTCGGCATTGATATCATTGGCGGCTACCTGACCGAGATCAACGTCACCAGCCCAACGGGAATTCGCGAAGTCGATCGCCTCAGTCATGTTCAGCTGGGGCGAACTGTGATGGGGTGGGTCGAAGCACAACGGCCCTAGTGGTTCTCACATCTGGTCGTCACATCAGCGCGAAATCCAACAGCAATCTGCGCCTTCTCCTCCCAGGGGTAAAACCAGATACAAAAGGCTCCGAGTTCTTCTTGATACCTTCCTTACAGAGAGTAGAGGAGGTTAGTGACCAGAGAGGGTTGAGGTCTGGCCTGTGAGCATCCTGCTCAATGCTTGGATGCCAAGCCCTGGAATTGGTTCAAGACTTAGCGATGTACCTGAGCGATCGCCACCCCAGCCGCCCGACAAGCCATCATAAAAACCATCCTAATTGCAGGCAATCAGCAATTGAATCAGTCTGCATGGTTCTACTCCGCCAACAATCTAGCGATTTTACGCATATTTTAGAAGCAGGGGTGCATCTGGCCCCCACTCCCCCTTATCAAAGCCTAGTCGCCCTATTTACACTGAATTTAACTGAATTTAGCCGTTAGGAGAGTTAAATGAGTCATTCGCGCCAGCCACGATCCATTGCCGCAGCCATGAAGCGTCGGCGATTTTTGCAATATGGGGCCATGGCGATGGGCACTGGCATTTTGGGTGCCTGCGCCTCTGGCACCAGCACGTCCCAACCGGATACCTCAGCCTCCCCCACAGCCGAAGAGCCAGCATCGGGGGAACTCATTCAAGTCACCTATGGCACCAACTGGTACGCCCAAGCCGAGCATGGCGGGTTTTACCAAGCGGTGGCGACAGGCATTTATGAAGAGCACGGGCTGGATGTCAGCATCGAAATGGGAGGCCCGCAAGTAAATGGCACCCAATTGTTGATGGGTGGGGCGATCGACTTCTTTATGGGCTATGCCTCCGACGCTATTAAGGCGATTGAAGAAGGCATTCCCAAAGTTACCGTTGCCGCTATCTTTCAGAAAGATCCGCAAATTCTCATCGCCCATCCTGACACCGCTGATGACCTAGAAGATTTGCAAGGTCGTCCCATCTTCATATCGTCAGCCGCCAACGTCACCTATTGGCCGTTTCTGCAGGCCAAGTATGGCTTCACCGAAGATATGAAGCGGCCCTATAACTTTAACCCTGGCCCCTTCTTGCAAGACAAAGACTCGGCTCAGCAGGGCTACCTCAGCTCAGAACCGTTGGCTATTTCCAAAGAAGGCGGATTTGAGCCAACGGTGTTTTTGCTGGCTGACTACGGTTACAGTCCCTATTCCACCACTATCGAATGCCGTCGCGAGCTGGTGGATTCTAACCCCGATCTGGTCGAGCGGTTTGTGGATGCGTCGATTAAAGGCTGGTATAGCTATCTCTATGGCGACCCTGCCCCGGGCAATGAGCTAATCAAGCAAGCCAATCCCGAAATGACGGATGAGCAAATTGCCTATGGCATTGAAAAGATGAAGGAATACGGCATTGCTGATTCTGGCGATACCGAGGAGCTAGGCATTGGGGCTATGACCGATGAGCGGTGGCAAGAGTTCTTCGAAACCATGTCATCGGAGGAGGTGTTTGATGCGAGCACCGACTATACCCAGGCCTATACGCTGGACTTTGTGAACAAGGGCGCTGACTTCTACAAAAGCTGATTGGATCTAGCGGGACTAATTGACTGACAAACCTCCTAAACCCTTGGTTCTTACGTAGGTTGGGTTAGCGTCAGCGTAACCCAACAAAATCTTGACTGGTGTTGGATTTCACGCGGTTCACCCCAACCTACCAAAAAGATTTGTCAGTCAACCCGCTAGCTGGGACTCGTGTCTAGTTGAGACTGTAAGGGTGAGATGCAGATCAACTTGCTGTATAGATGCTATCTAAATCGTGCCATCCCACCTGCTCCCCTGCATTTCCCTTAGAGCACACTGGATAGCATGTATGTCAACCGAGGCATGATAAATCAGCGGTGGCTTACGCAGTGGATTACATGGCCTGTAACTTGCTGCCGCTAGCAGACCGTTGCCTGCCTGTCGTTATTATCAGGATAAAACCCATGACCCCCAGCTCTACGTTCAGTTTGAGCAACGTTAGCAAGGTGTATTCCAATGGAACGGTTGCCCTGCAAGACTTGAACTTGGCTGTTAATGACGGTCAATTTGTGAGCTTGCTGGGGCCATCGGGCTGTGGCAAAAGCACCGTGCTGCGGATTGTGGCGGGTCTGGGACACATGAGCAGTGGGCAGCTGAGCTGGAGTCATCAGGCTAATCGCCGCATGGCGTTTGTGTTTCAGGAGGCGGCGCTAATGCCATGGGCGACCGTGCAGGACAATGTGCGGCTGCCGCTAAAGCTGTCAGGTGTGAGCAAGGTGGCTTCTAATAGGGCGGTGGCAGAAGCGCTGGAGATGGTGGAATTGACGGGGTTTGAGTCGAGCTATCCCCGGGAGTTGTCGGGCGGGATGAAGATGCGAGTTTCTATCGCGCGGGCGCTGGTCACAAAGCCCGAGGTGCTGCTGATGGATGAGCCATTTGGGGCGCTGGATGAAATGACGCGCAGCAAGCTGAATAGTGACCTGCTCAATCTGTGGCAGCAGAAGCAGTGGACGGTGGTATTTGTGACACACAACATTTATGAGGCGGTGTATTTATCAAATCGGGTGATTGTGATGGCGGCGCGACCCGGTCGAGTGGTGGCGGATGTGCCCATTGACGCGCCCTATCCCCGTACGGATGATTTTCGCACGAGCACGATGTTCAACCACTACTGTCGCGATATTTCGGCGCATCTGTCCCAGGCGGCAAGCCACCATCTTCAAGGGAGTGAATCGTTGGTGCGATCGCCCAATGTAGTCGATTCCCTTGTTTAAGGGAACTGCTTGAACCGGTCTATCACCGGAAAAGCTACGCTCACTCCAATGCGATCGCTGCTCTATAGGACTCACACTTCCCCATGCAAAATCCCTTAACCAACGTCACGGCTGTACCTGATGGGGCGTCGCCTGCTGAGGCGGCAGCCTCTTCCCCTATGAGTAGCCGACTGCGGTGGTTGCTCTCTGCCGATGTGCTAGCCCCAATTTTGGTGGGAGTTGGGGTGCTGGTGTTGTGGGAAGTCGGGGTGCGCCTGACTAATACGCCGCCCTACATTTTGCCGGGGCCCCTGCTGGTGTTGCAAACCCTGGTGCGGGAGTGGGGCACGCTGTTTCCGTCGCTGATGATTACGTTGCAAATTACGCTGGTGGCGTTTGTGGCAGCGGTGGTGACGGGGCTGGCGATCGCCATCTTGTTTACCCAGAGCAAGTGGATTGAGCGTAGCTTTTTTCCCTATGCGGTAATTTTGCTAACGTCGCCGATTGTGGCGATCGCCCCCCTCATCATTCTCTGGGTGCGGCAACTGGTGCAGGGCCAGCAGGCCACCTTTATTTCGCTTACCATCTGCGCGTGGATTGTGGCCTTTTTCCCGATTTTGTCGAACACCACCTTGGGGCTTAACAGTGCCGACCACAACCTGCTGAATCTGTTTCAACTTTACAAAGCCAATCGCTGGCAAACCCTGCGATACCTGCGGTTGCCCAGCGCCCTACCCTACTTTTTGGGCGGCTTGCGGATCAGCGGCGGCTTAGCACTCATTGGCGCCGTAGTAGCAGAATTTGTAGCGGGCACTGGCGGCACGCGCTCGGGCATTGCCTATCAGATTTTGATGTCGAGCTTTAACCTGCAAATTCCCCGCATGTTTGCGGCGCTGTTGATGACGACAGGGCTAGGTGTGGCGATTTTTGTAGTGCTCACGCTGTTGTCTGATCTGCTGCTGCGCGACTGGCATGAAAGCGCCATCAAGCGTGAGAACTAGTCTGCTGCGGGTTAAGGGACGCGGCACGCCAGTCGGCTGATGCAGGGGCGATCGCCCGAGCGGCTTTGTATCAACGGCTAGGGGTGTAACCTGCTGAACGTGATGTGAGCCTGCATTCTGTGCGCCTGCCCCCTCTGAGCCTGCATCCATGGGCAGGGCGAGTCTTAAAATTTACGGCGTGAGGCACAGGGCGAAGGGCGTGAAACTCCAACGGGGGAAGCCTCTCAGCGATTAAAGAGTATGCGATGCTGTTGAAACATGAATCATGACCTTCCACTGTATTGGCTTGCATGACACACTCTAGACCCATCCTCCCCTCAGTAGACCGCTATTGGCTCACGAATGCCCATGTTCCGGTCTCCCTTTTAACAGACTCGATCGCGCCGCAGACTCAAGATGGGCTGGCGCTACTCGATCTTGAAATCCACAATGGACGCATTCGACAGATTGTCGCTGGCTCCTCCCATACTGCCGAGTCTGACGCGATTCCCGAAGTTGATTTGCAGAAGGGCATTGTCTTTCCGTGCTTTGTCGACATGCACACCCACTTAGACAAGGGGCATGTGTGGGAGCGATCGCCCAACCTCAGCGGTTCCTTTGAAGACGCGTTAGACACCGTCAAAACCGACTCCGAGGCGAACTGGTCTGCGGATGACGTGTATCGCCGCATGGAGTTTGGGCTGAAATGCAGCTATGCCCACGGCACTAAAGCCATTCGCACCCATCTCGATTCGGCGGGGAAACAGGGTGCCATTAGCTTTGACGTGTTTCGTACCCTGCGGGAAGAATGGCGCGATCGCATTACCCTGCAAGCCGTGTCGCTCGTGCCCCTAGAGTATTTTCTGACGCCAGAGGGCGAGAAGCTGGCGGATTTGGTGGCCGAGTCGGGCGGTGTGCTGGGCGGCGTTGCCTTTGCTAATCCCGATCTAGAGCGGCAGATCGATCGGGTGTTTGAGCTGGCGATAGAGCGCAACCTGCTGTTGGACTTTCACACCGATGAAAGCGGCGACCCCGCAGATATTGCCCTGCGGCGGTTAGCGCAGGCTGCCACCCAGCACCAGTTTTCAGGCCAGATCGTCTGTGGGCATTGCTGTAGCTTGGCGATTCAAACGCAGTCTGACGTGGAGGCTACGATTAACGCAGTCCAAAAAGCGAACCTAGGCGTGGTGAGCTTGCCCATGTGTAACCTCTATCTGCAAGATCGCAATCAGCATGCGACCGCTGATCTGCTGCGCCCCGACTCGGGCAACTCCCTCGCGCACTCACCCGACCGCGCTACCCATACCCCGCGCTGGCGAGGTGTGACGCTGCTGCATGAGCTGGCCCAGGCAGACATTCCGGTGGCGATCGCCAGCGACAACTGCCGAGACCCCTTCTATGCCTTTGGTGACCACGATGTGCTCGAGGTGCTGGTGCAGGGTGTCCGTATTGCCCACCTTGATGCCCCCTATGGACATTGGTGCCATGTGGTGACGCGCACCCCTGCTGACCTGCTAGGGTTGCCCGATACTGGGCGAATTGGCGCAGGCTTGCCTGCCGACCTCGTGCTGTTTTCGGCGCGCTATTTTAGTGAACTCTACGCGCGATCGCAGCACGACCGCATCGTACTGCGCCAGGGCCAGCCTATCGACACTACTCTACCCAGTTATGCCGACTTGGATGATCTGATGCAGAAATAGCGATCGCCCCAGATTGGGGAAAGCCCCCAGCGCAGCAGGCAGTTCACCTCAATAAACACTCAAACCAGCGCGCTAAGCGCTGTGAGAACGGGTTTTAGGACATCGATATAGAGCACGGTGCCCCAAAACCCGGTTCCAAAATCCTTGATGTGCCATGCACGACGCGCATGGCACATCAAAGGGTTGCGCTTTTCTAAACTCTGCTTCCATGCAATTTGTTCATACGTTCCAGATAAACTAGTTTTTGTATCTAAATTGACAGTTTACTATGCTGTATTTATGCAGTACGCCACAGGAGGATCTATCATGACCACTCGGTTATCAGCCCAAGAATATCGCTCGCTTGAACTCATTCCGGAAGATGACCGCCACTATCAGGCATCTTGGCTTCGCCAGTTGGTCAATCGGATCGCAGGGTTATTCAGCACGTCAGACGAGCCGCAGGTGTGGGCCACCAACACGCGCGATGGTCGGATGCTGTGGAGCGCCTATGACCCAGTTACCTATGACTCAATCGCTGGCGTTTCCCATGAAGAAATGCAGATATGGCTGGAAGATCATCGTCGGCACGGTTACGCGTCAGAGCGGCTGCGCCAGCAGTTTATGATCCAGCAACTCAGCCAAATGCGCTAGAAGCGCGATCGCCCTCACGAGCGTGTCAAGGGTGTTGCGAGGCAGTCGGGCGATCGCCCCCTAGCGCCAGATCGAGCCGCTGCTGCGACTCAGCCAGCGCCTCCTCGGGTGTAGCTTTGCCCAGCAGCACTGCTTCAATCGCTCGCCCTAGATTGTCTGAAATGCGGTTATAGCCGGGAAAGATAGGGCGCGATCGCCCGTAAGCAGCCTGCTTTACAAACACCTCAACGGCAGGCTGCTGAGCCGCAAAGGTCTGGTATTCTGGCTGATCGCGCGATCGCAGATTCACCGGCAAATAACCCGTCCCAATCGCCCACTGGGTTTGAAACTCTGCGCTGAGCACGTACTCCGCAAACGCGATCGCTGCCTGCTCTCGCTCGGGCGTCGATCGAAACACAAATAAATTTTCTCCGCCGACCACCGTAGCCCGTCGTGCTCCGGTGGGAATCGGCATCACACCATAATCCACATCCGTTGCCGCCAGCTGCCCTAGCGTCCACGGCCCGGTGAGCTGCATAGCCACCCGCCCTGCCAAAAAGCCATCTAACTCATAGCCCCGCTCGGGCTGTGACAGCACCACTGAGCCATCGGTGATCAGATCTCGCCATAGATGCAGCGCGGCGATCGCCCCCTCATTGTCAATCTGCACTACGGGTGGGGCTGCATCGCTGGACGCATCGCCTAGTGCGGCCACCAGTTCTCCCCCGCCACTCCACATAAACGGCAGCCACGTAAACACTGTCCACTCGCCTTTGCCCAGCGGCAGCAGCATGCCATGCTGGTTGCGGCTGGGAATGGTGAGCGCCCGCGCTGCTTGCCGTAGCTCATCCCAAGTTTGGGGCAGGCGGTCAATCCCCGCCGCCGCAAATAAGCTAGGGCGATAGAAAATGGCGACGTTATTCGTCCCAAACGGAATCGACCACGTGTGCCCCTCCCATTGCATAGACTCTAGCAGCGCGGGGTCAATCTGGTCGCGACTCGGCGTCGTCTCTAGCCAGTCATCGAGCGATCGCAGCGCCTCTAGCTCTACCAGTTGCCCCGTGATCATCGGCGCATACCAGAGCAGGTCGGGTGGGGCATTGCCCACAATGGCTGCCAAGATCTTTGGCATCTGCTGATCAGACTGGCCCACATAGAGCGATTCAACCTGAATGGTAGGGTGCGTGGCATTAAACTGAGCTACTAGCGCATCCAGCACATCGCGGTTGGGAGGTGGATTCACCCCCTGCCAGAGCGTCAGATGCGTGACGCCATCTGCCTGGGGTGCCCGCGGCTGGCAACCCACCAGCATGCCGCCCAGCACGAATGCCATCAGCCCGATCAGCCCTAACCAGCGCCAGGGCGATCGCCGCCTCTTGTGTTGCCTCTGCTGCATTGATTCCCTATCCTCAACGACCCTTCAAACATTCGACCGCCTGCGGAGCCTGCGGTTGGGCAAGTGCTGCCATCGGCCCATCGTGACATTTCTATGAACGATAATTGCCTCTAGGTTTCATCTGCTTTGCCCATTACATGAACCTGGGTGGCGGCCATCCCTGCACGACTGTGAGTATTGTCGTCACATGATGCGCAGGTTTTCTTGATAGCCTAGAGAGGCACATTTTTACATTGCAACACATATATCCATTGTGAATCTTACGTCTTTAGGCTTTTTCAAAAGCTTGCGGGCAAACAACCGACAGTTTGCGGTGATTGGGTTAGGACGATTTGGCCGAGCTGTTTGCATGACGCTCCACAAGTTAGGTTACGAAGTCCTCGGCATTGACTCAGATGAAAAGCGCGTCAACCAGATTTTGCACGATGAATTGGCCTCTCACGCGCTCACGCTCGACTCTACAGAACCGGGGGCGTTAAAGGAAGCTGGCATTTTTGAATTTGACACGGTGATTGTGGGTATCGGCAACTACATTCAAGAGAGCATCATCACCACGCTGAACTTAAAAGAGGGCGGGGTGCAGCATGTGGTGGCGAAGGCGTCATCAGAAATCCACGGTAAGCTGCTGACTCGGGTCGGGGCTGACCATGTGGTGTTTCCTGAGCATGAAATGGGCTGTGAACTGGCGCGATCGCTTACTCGTCCCGGCATTTTAGAACGGTTTGACCTCGACCCTGACCACAGCATTGTAGAGGTGGTGGTGCCCAAAGAATTTGATGGCAAAACCATTCTAGAGCTCGAGTTTCGAACGCGCTTTGGGCTCACGGTGCTGGCCATGTGCAAGAATGGCGGCCATTTTGAGGTCAACCCTAGTCCCTCGACTCGGCTTGAAAAAGACTCGCTGATGGTGGTCGTGGGGACGAATAAGGGCATTAACCAATTGCCGGTTTAGCGTCAGGCTTAGGGCATTGGGGCCGTTAGCGTGATTGTGGCCAATTCAAATGCCAGATTCAAACAAGGGAAAAACTGTGGCAAACACCATGCGTGTTGTGGGGTTAATTAGCGGCACATCAGTAGACGGCATTGATGCGGCTTTGGTGGATGTCACGGGTGACGGGGCTAGGCTTGCGGTGCACACTGTGGCCGCGGCAACCTATCCCTATCCAGATGCGCTGCGATCGCACATTTTGCAGGTGTGTGGTGGCGCAGCTCTACCCTTGGCAGATCTGGCTGAACTGGATGAGGCGATCGCCCATCAGTTTGCCAAGGCGGCGCTACAGGTGCAGCAGGGGCATGCTCCAGCCCAACTCATCGGTTCCCACGGGCAAACGGTGTTTCACCGCCCTCGAGGCGCTCTGCGGGGTGCAGGGGGGCTGTTTCCGCAGACTCTGCTGCCGTTAGATGACGCACCCCAGTTAGCCTCACCCGACCAGGCTCCCCGCGCAGAACTGGCCTATAGTCTGCAACTGGGCCGGGGCGATCTGATTGCCCATCTGACCCAGATCCCTACAGTGAGCAACTTTCGGGCTGCAGATATAGCGGCTGGGGGCGAAGGCGCACCGATGGTATCGGGGTTAGATCTGGCACTATTGCGCCATCCCACCCGAGATCGCTGTGTGCAAAACATTGGCGGCATTGGCAACGTCACGGTGCTGCCTGCGGGCGATCGCCCCCATGCGCCCATCCAAGGGTGGGACACCGGCCCGGGCAACTCCCTGATTGATCTGGCTGTGGAGCGCCTGTCTGGGGGGACGCTGACCTATGACAATGACGGAGCCTGGGCTTGTCAAGGCAAGCCCAGCCTGGAGTTAGTGGCCGAGTGGTTGCAGCAGCCCTACTTTCGCCAGCCACCCCCTAAATCGACCGGACGCGAGCTGTTTGGGGCAGCCTATCTGAAGCAGTGCTGGCAGGCGATGGCGGGGCGATCGCTCGACCCAGCGGATATATTGGCGACCCTAACAGAACTGACCGCAGCGTCTATAGCCGAGAGCTATCGCCAGTGCTTGCCCAGCCTGCCTGCAGAGGTGTTGCTGTGCGGCGGCGGCAGCCGCAATAGCTATTTGCGGCAGCGGCTTCAGGCAAATCTGGCCCCTGCGGCCGTGTTGACCACAGACGATGCCGGGGTCGACGCTGATTTTAAAGAAGCGATCGCCTTTGCCGTGCTAGCCTACTGGAGATTCACCCAGACTCCCGGTAATGTGCCCGCGGTGACCGGGGCGCGCCAAGCTGTGCTACTGGGCACTCTGCATACAGAACCCCTCTTGGGGCTCACCCATGAGTGATGGGATGGCGATCGCCGATCGTCGAGCGGCCTATTGAATTAGGTAAGCCCTGCAATCCGCCTCCCACCCGATCGCATGACGGTCTATTTCTTTGGCAACGGCTTAGGACAAAAGCACTGTGGCGCATTCGTTTTTGATGGAAGCAGGGCGGTGGACACTCCAGGGAAACTGGCTAGAGCGCAATGCCATGCCCGTGCCCGTTAAAGGAAAGATTCTGATTGGCTGGAGCCGAGACTACTGGTTCACGATGGTGATGAAGCTGGTATTCCCCGGCACTGACCATCAAGAAATTGCGCTGCAATATCGGGGACGGCTCAATTCGGGCGATCGCCAATACACCTTCGTGCTCCAACACAGTTTGCTAGGGCGAGTCGAAGGTGAAGGCTGGGTCGCTCCCGAGTCAATTGTGCAGCGGTACTGGGTGTTGGGCGATCGCCAGCGCCGCAGCGGCTTTGAGGCGCTATACCAGCTCAGCAGTACAGAATACCGCCTGAGCAGCACCCTACTCACAGGGCATCAAATCGAGAGCTTGATCGAAGCCACCGTAGAACGCCAGCCTGATTAAAAGCAGGTGTCACGGCATTCAGCACTGCCCAGCAGGATTAGGCTAAGACTAAGCCCTAGCTAATTAACCCGGATCGCAACGCTAATACAGCTGCCTGGGTGCGGTCATCCGCGCAGAGCTTATTCAAAATATTGCGGACATGGGTTTTGACTGTGCCCACAGTGATATAGAGCTTTTCGGCGATCGCCGCATTGCTGCATCCTGCCACAATTAGTTCCAAGATTTCCAGCTCGCGCTCCGTCAAAGGCGAACTTTCTAGCAATTGCTCTATCTCAGGTTGCGCGGCACTAATGGCCACAGTCTTCACCTCTTCCACCAACGCTGCCGCCGACTGAGGCTGGCGCACCTGCCGTAGTACAATGCTGGCAATCGTCGGGTCAATCCAAGAGTTGCCCTCGTGTGTCGCCCGCAGAGCCTCCGTTAGCAGGTCAATGCTGACATCCTTCATGCAGTAGGAATCGGCACCAGCCGCAAAAGCCGCCAAAACCGAATCTTGCGAATCATGCATCGTCAAGATGAGGATCTTGGTATTTCCAGCCTCCTCATCCGACTGTCCACTGCGAAACCGCCGAGTGAGCTCAATTCCGTCAATGTCGGGCAAACCGATGTCAACCACGGCCACATTAGGCCGAGTCGACTGCAGCAATTGCAACCCCTGGTTGCCGTTTGATGCTTCACCCACGACGTGAATTCCTGGCTTCCGCTGAAGTGCAGCGCGTAGGCCCACACGAGTCAAATCGTGATCTTCAACCAATACAACTTTAATGTCTTGCATACTCTTTCTGGGGGTATCGAATCTGAATGATGAATGTATGAACGTAGATAAAAAGATGATGAACAGGGTTCTATTGAATGCCGTTATATCGTAGAACGTTTACAAGGCAACCATTATACGTAAGCTAGATAGCGTTTAAATACTGCTTTAGATACTGCCAACTTAGTTGTTTAGTTGGCTACTATTGGGAGCAGAAAACTAAAGATATCACTCAACGTTGACTGATATATCAAGCAACATTGCTCAATATTTCTGGTCTGGCAGTGCCATCTACCTAAACATGTTACGTCGACAATCCATCATCCTGCTGCCTGCCGTTAAATGTTGAACAGCGCTTAGCTAATCGCAACAATCTAAATTTCTGCTTTCTGTGGAAAGAAATTCGTAATCAGAATTATGGCGAAACTTAAGACGATTGGCTATCTTCCTCTAGGTTGAAGAATTCTGCTTATTATTTTGTCTTGAGCGGTGAACTTCTAACTTGGGATATATGTCTGTTCTCTATCCAAAGAATTAAGCTATGCAAACAAAACTTAATTGATCAAAGATCGGATTAAGTACCCACAGCGCAGGTAAAAGGATAAACGTAGTCCCAACGCGGGTAGAAGCAGCTTTGAGAACAGGAGGGATAAAAGTTTTCAACGTTAACGGAGCCTGAACATTGGCTCGTTTGGGTCTATAGGATTGTTGAATCCCGTTCAATCTTCGTTTGAAGTTACGCTTGTTTCACTTTAGTTGAGCCATGAAACACGGCAGCACGCCTTCATTACTGGCAAAATTGAGCAGCTATTGGTACAAAATGCCAATTCGCTATCGAGGGGCTGCCATCATCTCCATTCCAACCTTGTGCTTGATGGTGACGTTGGGCACTTGGTTTTGGGGACGGTTTAACTTAGTCGCAATACGGGGTGAGATTGAGAACAAGCAGGCGCTGATTTTTCTAAGCGATAGCATATTGCGCCAAGTGCTGACGGCAGAGTCATCGGTGCTAGGCTATGCCCTAACCAAAGACGAAGCCTTCCTTGATCCATATAAGCAAGCTGTTTTAGAAGCAGAATCGGAGATTCGGAAGCTCCAAGAGGCCACCCGAGGCAGCCTTGAAGGTGAAGCGCAGATTCGCATTATCGAACGACTGGCTCAGCGTCAAATTGAAACGCTAGAACGAACTGTAAACAATGCTGGTAGTGAGGGGCAGTTTGTAGTGCGATCGCCCCAAACCCTTGCCCTAGTCAATCGGGCCAAGGCGCAGATGATCAACTTCAATAGCGGCGTCAACGACTTCCAGGCTGAGAATCGAGTCATCCTAAACAGTCTTGGCAGCCGTCGTCGGTGGCTGCAAGAAATCACTGGCAGAATGCTAAGCATGGTCACCGCGGTCAGCCTGCTGAGTTCCGCTGCAGCAGTGTATCTATTTAGTCAACTTGATCAAGAACTCAAAGAGCGAGAACGCCTGCTGCTCGAAAATCGCAACCTGCTGACGGGCATTGTCAGCAACGTGGTAGACGGCGTAATAGTGCTCAACGAATTTGGCGAAATTGAGATGGTTAACCCCACCGCCATTCGCATGTTTGGCTATGAGCCCTATGAAGTAATTAGCAAAGACATTGGGTTATTGCTGGTAGATCTTCAGTCCAATGCCAACGAGGCAGAACAGGCCGCCATGCCTAACGACGCTACAGGGTACCTCAGCAGCCGCAAGATTGAGCCCGGGCGGCCCTGGCAAGCATTAGGAGTACGAAAAGATGAGTCCTCCTTTCCGATTGAAGTGTCAATGAGTGATATGCAGCTCGATCGCCGCAACATCGTCATCATGCGCGATATCACTCCGTTTCTCGACACAGAGGCTAAGCTGCAAAACCGAGCCGATGAGATGGCTCGCCTCAGCAGCATTCTGGCGCATACCAACACGGCTCTCGAAGATCGCAATCGGGAGCTAGAGCAGTTCGCGTATGTGGCCTCGCATGACTTGAAAGCACCTCTTCGGGCGATCGCCAACCTATCTGAATGGATTGAAGAAGACTTAAACACCCTACTTCCTAAAGAAAACAAGCATCAAATGACCCTACTGCGGGGGCGAGTCCATCGGATGGAAGCCCTGATCAACGGCTTGCTAGAGTATTCGCGCGTAGGGCGCACCGAGTCACCAATCGAGCAGGTTTCGGTCAAGCCTCTGCTCAACGAAGTGATTGACTCCTTGGCACCGCCGCCCCAGTTTGCCCTTCAAATCGAAGAGTCCATGCCAACCCTCATGGCTCGGCGTGTACCGCTGCGACAAGTGTTTGCCAACCTGCTGAGTAATGCGATCAAGCATCACAATCGTGAGGATGGCACTATCCGGGTCATGGCAGAAGACTGGGGCGATTGTTATCGGTTCACTGTTGCGGATGACGGCCCGGGGATTGATCCAGAGTTTCATACAAAAATCTTTACAATCTTCCAAACCCTGCAACCACGGGATACGAAAGAAAATACGGGCATTGGCCTATCTATCGTGAAGAAAATTGTAGAGCGCGAGGGGGGAATAATCACTGTAGAGTCTGAAGAACAGAAAGGGGCCCAGTTTAGATTCACTTGGCCCAAGTATGCGATAGAGCATTCCACTTTGTTTTAAGCGAAAGTGCTTTATCCCTCAGGCCGACTATCCCCATAGAGCCTATTGTTCGAGATCAGGAGCCTAACGTTGGGCACTTTAGTTTAAAGGGAAACCGTCTATCTAACTGATTACTCCTCTAGGGAGTGATGGATCTACCCTCTGGATGATGTACTGGAGCATTCAATTGCGCATAGTGGTAAATCTAATCTTTTCTCCGATTGCTGAAATGCTAATCTGCCCTACGAGTGAGGTATTTTTAGGCACATTTGGTCAATAATTTAAGTACTAATATGTGCATCTCACATAACAAATTACGTTAATAAATCTCAATTTCTAAGGTTTTGTACAGGATGCGCTGGAACTGAGGAGTTCTCTCCTGCAAGGCATTCTCTTTTTATCAAGCTGACTACCAAGAAAAATGGAACATAAGGACATCAACATACTGCTGGTGGAAGACGATGAAGTAGACGTGATGAATGTTCGACGAGCATTCAAACGGAACAGTATTCAGAACCCGCTCTATGTGGCTACGAACGGAATCGAAGCGCTGGAAATGTTGCGAGGCCAAAATGACGCAAAGCCCATGCCTTCGAAACGAAGGCTAATTCTGCTTGATCTGAATATGCCCCGTATGGGTGGGATTGAGTTTTTGCATCAACTGCGGAATGATCCAGATTTGCGGATGACGCCTGTGATCGTACTGACCACTTCCAACCAAGACAAAGATCGGGTTGAAGCCTACCACTTAAACGTGGCGGGCTATATTCTTAAACCTGTGACATTCTCTAACTTCGCAGAAACGATGGCGACCCTAAATCGGTATTGGTCGCTGTGCGAACTCCCCTGAAAGGATGAGTGGAGCACCCTTATCACTCCTGACTATCCTGATACTCAAGCTCGATGAAAGCCCAACAGGTGGCTAACTCGACGAATTGAGCAGGTTTTCTAATAGACAGTAAGATTCGCCGCAATTATGTAGATGAGCTAGCTGCCCAATTCTTTAGACCGTTGGCTGGCCGCCCGCACGGCTTCAATCAACGCAGAACGCAGTCCAGCTTGCTCTAATGTGGCGATGCCGGTGATGGTAGTACCGCCAGGGCTGGTAACGCGATCTTTAAGCTCTGCCGGGTGCAGTCCGGTTTGATGCAGCAGTGTGGCTGTGCCCAGCACGGTTTGCAATGCTAATTGGGCGGCGATCGCCCGAGGTAGCCCTGCTGCTACACCACCATCCGCCAGCGCTTCAATCACTACTGCTATATAGCCTGGCCCTGAACCGGATAGTCCTGTAACGGCATCCATCAAGGGTTCTGGTACCTCAACCACTTCTCCAACTGCGGTAAACAGCTGATGGGCAATTGCCCGATGAGCGTCTTGGGCATGTTGACCGAGGGCGATTGCCGTCATGCCTGCCCCGACCGTCGCTGGAGTGTTGGGCATCGCGCGCACTACTGGCTGATGGGGAAATGCAGCCTCCAATTTAGCCAGCGGTACGCCTGCCAAAATCGACACCACCAGCTGGTCGCTCTTCGGATGAGAAAGCGCCCCAACGACCTGCTCAAAAACTTGAGGTTTGATGGCAAGTAGCAAAATCTGGGCGGATTCGGCAACCGTGGCATTGTGGGCGATCGCCTGCACGCCATACTTCTGGCTCAACTCGCCTCGCCGACTTGCTTGGGGGTCACTGACCATCACCTGAGACGCCTCAATCAGCTCTTGCTCCAACATTCGAGACAGCAGCGCTTCGCCCATGACGCCCCCGCCGATGATGCCCAATGGTCCTGTTAATATCGTCATGCTGTGGGTTCAGAGCGTTAACAAACAAGAAGGCAGGCAACGTGCGTTACCTGCCCACCATCAACCAAAATCCCCAGTCGTAAACTGTGCAACTCACACTAGACGTCGCCCAAAAGAGCGATCGCCTACTTAGATTAAGGCACAACTCATGGACTGCCTAGGAGAATTAGCTCGAGAGCGCACTAAAACGCGCTCCTGTCTCTAGACCCTGACAGATGCCATAGAATGCTTTAACCTGATGTGAACTCTAAGCCATGCGAGCTTGTTCGTTCCAAGCGGGAGCTGGCGTAGCCATTGGGCGAGCCATTGGGCGGCCGGTCTGAGGCATGCCGAGATCGTTTAACCCTTGCAATTGAGTGCTAACCTGCACGCAATTGGGGGTAAACAAGAAAATACTTTCTCCGATGCGCTCTTGATGCCCGTCAATCGCGTAGGTTCCGCCAGCCACAAAATCAACTGCGCGCTGGGCTTGGTCAGGATCCATCACCGCTAGGTTGAGCACGACCGACTTACGCTCACGTAGTGCTCGGATGGCCTGAGGCATTTCTTCGAAGGTGCGGGGCTCCATTACCACCACCTCAGACATGCCGTTGATCGCGCCGGGCATGCCAATGACATTACCCATGGGGGATGCAGGAGCTTCTGTTGCCATTGCAACACGCTCTCTCAGCCGACGGCGGCGGGGCTCATCGTCTGCCATGGGCGGTTGAGTATGCTCTTCTTGATAGAGATGCTGGTAATCCTGCCCCTCCATCTCGTCGTACTCATACTCATAATCAGCAGGATCATTGAATCCAACAAAGTCTCTTAACTTTCCAAAGATACTCACGGCTTACGCTCCATCACAACTAGAGTTAACTGGAGATTTGATTCTATACAACACAGGCTAGAAATCCACGCAGAACTTTGCTCTTGAGCAAGTCACCACTACGGCTAAAGTCGAAAAAATTAGAAAGAATTAAGATTTCAATCTGTGCCTGCGAGAGAGCTTTCGACTCTAATTTGCCTGGTTTGAGTCAACAGTATACCTCAATTCCATAAAATGGAACTCAATTTACAACTAATTGGGCAAGAAAATAACGCCTTTTATGTGAGGATTTGTTTTAGCTGCACAGTTCGCTCGTTTCGCCCAATCAAACTGTAATAGCTTTTGCGGATTTTGAACCATCTTAAGTATGAGTTTGGGCGTGCGATCGCCCTTAGGAAGCTTCCTCAATCCCGCGACGAAGATTGCTAGATGATCTCCTAGAGATCGAGTGATCCTCTTATTGATCAGCCAAAACGAAATGCTTGTGGCACAAGACGTTAGCTATCTTGTTTAAACGATTTTCCATCGTCAGACATCGATCGATTGAGTCGATGAATGCTCAGCTCATTCCAGCGGCTCCTCCAATCCCAGGATATTTGCAGGGTTTAGTTTGATCTAACTCGCAGCAGGTATTTAAACTTAGCCTTTAGGAAGAATCGCGCCTTAATGCCGCACCTCATGCAGAATCATTTTGAGATAAATCTAACGATATTAATGCCAAGGCAGCACGATTCTAATCGATGGTTCTGAATAAGGATTTCCCATTTTATTCCCAGAATCGCCGTAGGCACACCTTGTATCGGGGAATTGAACGTCGCGATCGCCCGCAGTCGTGGGGATGACGTTAGGGGCGAATACCGTTAGGGGCGATCGCCAAACAGCGTCCGTCCCACCCGAATGATCGTGGCCCCGGCCTCAACCGCTAAGGGATAATCCATCGACATTCCCATCGACAACTCCGTCATCCGGATCAATTGCCATGGGTGTTGCCGAATAACGTTGACTAGCTTAGAAGCCTCGTCAAATACAGCGCGAGTGTCGTCTGCCGGCAAACCATAGGGCGGAATCACCATCAACCCCACAATATCCAGGTTTTTGCAGCGGTCAATCTCTGGCAACTCTGCCCAAAGCTGCTCCGGCTGCCAGCCAAATTTTGCCTCATCTGGACGGAGCTTGACCTGCAGGCAAAGTTTAGGTTTGGGCGATCGCCCCTCAGCTAACTCATTCAGCCGCAGCACCAGCTTTAAGCTATCTGCGGAATGAATCCATGAAAACAAGTCAAGCGCTTTTGCCGCCTTATTGCTCTGTAAGTGCCCAATGAGATGCCACACCAGATCCGACAGATCGCTCAACTGCGCCTGCTTCTGCATCGCTTCCTGAATGCGGCTTTCTCCAAAATCTCGCACACCGGCAGCATAGGCTTCGCGCATTGCTTCAATGGACACCTGCTTCGTCACCGCCATTAGCTTGACTGACGGGGGAACTGTTTGCCGAATTGCATCAATCCGCTGAGCCACCCCAGACTTCTCAGAACTCCCCCGCGCATTAACCCCAGAATAATTGCTCACCGTACCTCAACTTAGACAAAACAACAGGAGATTTGTGTAGCTTCCAGTTGGTTTGAGCCGCAGTCATACTGCTGTCTTGACTCGCTAGAGCCATGATCCATGCAGAGATAGCGCTGGTTACTCAAATGCCAATCTATCAATTACGACCTAATCATGGGTGTAATGCAGACCTACTGGGTTCTAGCTGACCGCTGCTACGAAGGAGGTATCTACCATAGCCTCTCATAAAACCCCGCCCCGCCCATGGGCCGAATTAATATCACAGTTCTACAACGTGTGTCAGGTGTGGAAGCCATAACTGATCATACCCATTCTATAGGTGATGCAGGTTTCGCATCGTGTAGCGCTGTTGTAAGGAAATCGTTGAGAAAGAAGGGGATGCGGCGAATTCAAAGAATGGCGCTTTGGTGAGCAAAGACACGATTGTGGGAAGACTCGCACGCAGTAAAGATCTTATGAAAACACAAACACCAATTATAGAATGAGCCGACACGAGAGTAATCTCCATCGGGGCAGAGCCAAGGCTCACTCCATGCCTATGCCTAGCTAGTATGCTGAATGTCCTCTGTGGAGTGTAGAAGGTCAGGTCATCATGCTGCCCTGACTGGGTTGCATAGGTGTGGCTCTACATTATGGCTCTACGCTAAACAACGCTGGTTTGGATTAACGGAGGTTTGCCTACTGCACAACACACAGCGACTCAAAGCCCTCAATTTGTTCTGTTCAGCGCAGCGGGATAAAACAAATTGAGGGCTCAAGAGCCTATTCTGGGCTCGCGGTTAAAACAGGGGTTGGTTACTGGAATGTTTGCTTATAGACCACGATCAGGCTGTTGTAGGCGTCTGTATCGCCAAAACGCCGCAGCCCTCTCAGGCGATTCTCAATCAGCATTTTGGCATCAGCACGGCTAGTGGGCTCAAACTGTACGCCCATAGCATCTGTGGTGACTCGGAAGAAGAGACGCTGGGCATAGAGCGTTGCGAACAGATCTTTGGTTTCTTCAAGGTCGCAGACTCGATAGAGTAGGCCAAAAGTGGGGTGGTTGAGGTAAGACTCCATACTCATAGGGGGTTGGGCGGTCGCGGAAGCCACAAACTGAGCAGACTGTGTGAGTTTCATAGAGCGGACTAGGGTAATGAAGGGTGTAGGAGTACTACCGAATAGCGCAGGTGAAACACGAAGGGGAAAGGAGAGACCTGAGGTATTGAGCCGTAAGAGCTAGGGTTAGGAGTGAAAGACCACCATGGCTATAGCGTAGTCGGTATCATGGCTGAGGCTAAGGTGCCACTGCCCCTCTCCAATCTTGGCTTCTGCTAGATGTGCCGCTTTGCGGTGCAGGCAAACGCCCGGAGCACCCGTCGAAAGCCGCCGAATTTCTACATCTAGGTATGGGATGCCAACCCAGCCGGTGCCAAGTGCCTTGACTACGGCTTCTTTAGCAGCCCATCGCCCTGCCAGTCGCAAGATATCAGGGGGTAATATCTGAGCGGAAGAACTCTGCAAGCAGACTTGCTGTTCATCTGGTGTATAGATTCGCTGGAGAAAGCGATCGCCAAAACGCTCCACAGCAAACCGAATGCGGGGAACATAAACAATGTCGGTACCAATGCGAATGCTCACCCGAAATGATTGACTTGCTTAATGTTCTTAATCATGCCACCACTTTAGGGTAAATTGTGCCCCGTCGCTACAAATACAAAATATATTTCGGTTTTGTAATGTATTTTTTACAACATTGAGACTTACGCAATTGGACGGTGAATAGTTTTAGTGGGGTATGTAATTTACATTGCTGAACGTAAACTACGGCGTGCGATGAACTCTTCTCCTCTAGGAAAAGCTCATTGTTTGGCTAGCG
>JBGTOF010000368.1:0-3796 GCA_041742695.1 Elainellales cyanobacterium
GATCCTGAACCTCTTGAGCCTCTTGGCCCTCTTGAGCCTGAAGCCCGGCAACAGGAAAAACAAGAATAAGACTAAGACTTATTCCCCCAACCCATCGTCGCCAAATAAACTGAGAAATATCTGCCTCCCGCTGGTCTGACCAGCCGTTCACTCTATTAAAGTGATTATCTCTATGCGTGCTCTATGCGTATTCTGGGCGTGTTCTGGGCGTGTTCTGGGCGTGATTCTAGATAGACCCTACTCGACCTTTTCACCAGCGCAGGGTTAAGCGCAAAGAGCGATCGCTCCCACCCGTCCAATACTCCACATTCTCAGTCATTAGCACGCCGACTCAATCCATCTGCGGGTAGTTCTAGGTTTTAGATTGCTAAGCAGTCACCGGTTAGTCGTCAGGGAGGTGGCTTGTCTGTATCCTCACATGGATGCGCACACTTCTCAAATCAACGTCAGTGCGGCAATGCCTAATCCCCTTGTGCCCGCGACCTTGGCACAACGCTATCGGCCTCACGTGAAATCAAACAAAATTGTTAAGATACGTAAACATCCACATATCCTAACGAACTGATTATGCTGACTGGCGATCGCCCCCAACTTCTCACCCTCCCGCAACACGGCAGCCTGCCTGCTGGGGGCGATGACCCCGCTCGCTTTGACTACAAAGAGGCGTGGTATCCCGTGCATTATGTGGAAGATTTGGATCAGGCAACGCCCAATCGCTTTACGTTGCTAGAGCAAGATTTGGTGATCTGGTGGGATCAGCAGGCCACACAGTGGCGGGTGATGGCGGATCAATGCCCGCATAGGCTCGCACCCCTATCAGAGGGACGCATTGCGGAAGATGGGCTGCTGGAATGTCCCTACCATGGATGGGCATTTCGGGGGGATGGCGCGTGCGATCGCATTCCCCAACAGCCGCCAACGGGACAAGCGCATCAATCGTCTCGGGCCTGCGTTCAATCCTTGCCCACCACAGTGCAGCAGGGGTTACTGTTTGTCTATCCCGGCACTGCAGAGCGGGCGACCCAGGTGACCGTGCCGGTGATTGAGGCACTGGCCGATGATCCCGATGGCTGGGTGATGCTCAACACTTTCCGCGACCTGCCCTATGATGCGCTCACGCTGCTAGAGAATGTGCTGGATGCCAGCCACGTTCCGTTTACCCATCACAAATCGGTGAGCGATCGCGCCAATGCCGCCCCGGTCAACCTAGAGCTGGTGGAATCTGGCAAGCAGGGTTTCACCGGCACGTGGGAAGAAGGCCCCCGAAAAGGCACCCTAGGCCGCCAAGACACCGCCTTTATTGCGCCATCGCTGATGTGGCACGATCTGACCTCTAAGCAATTTGGGCGGACGTTAACGGTGGTCTATGCCACGCCGATTCGGAAGGGCGAGTGCCGCGTATTTGCTCGCTTTCCGTTCAAGTTTGCGTCCAAAATACCCGCCACGTTTATCAAGCTCACGCCGCGCTGGTATTCGCATCTAGGCCAAAACCGCGTGCTTGAAGATGATCAAATTTTCTTGCATTGGCAGGAGCGATTTTTGGAGCAGAAAGGGGGCAGCACTGCCGTTGCCCGCGCCTTTTACTTGCCCACTCGGGCAGATTCCTTTGTGTCAGAGTTGCGCAAGTGGGTGAATGAGTTTGAGGCAGACCCGTTTCTGGGCCAAGCGCTGCCGCCGCGTCTGTCGGATGACGTGCTGCTGAATCGCTATCAGTCTCACACCCAGCATTGCGGCAGCTGTCGGCAGGCGCTAGCGCGCATTCAGCAAATTCGGCTAAGTCTGGCGGTGATGGGGGCGATCGCCCTAGCGGCCTCTCCTCTGTTGGCGTCGTTCACGACTCTAGCGCTCTGGGGCAGCGGGCTCACTGCGGCGGTTCCCCTACTGGCGGGTGCAACCTGGCTCTGGCTGGGGCGCATTGAGCAGCAATTTTATCAAGGCCAGCGCATTCCCCAGCGCAACCAGCCCTCTCGCCGCCGCTAGCCGTCTTAACCGAGTGGCATAATGAAAACCTTGTACGCCAGGACACAACAGGTACTATCGTGGGATCTCTCAAGCCAACGGTGAATTCAGCGCATCCACTCCGACGCCTCTTTCGTTACGGCCAGCGCTACCGCACAAAGTTCAATCAGGCGGTGACCTGTTCTATCCTCAACAAGGTCTTTGATCTGGCCCCGCCCATTCTGATTGGTGCCGCTGTTGATGCCGTGGCTGCGCCACAGGATAGCTGGGCAGTGCGACTGGGTGCCCAAACCACCATTCAGCAGCTCATCCTGATTGTGATCGCCAGTTTGATTGTGTGGACGCTGGAGTCGCTATTTCAGTATGCCTATGCGCGGCTGTGGCGCGATTTGGCGCAGCAGATTCAGCACAACCTACGGCTTGACGCCTACAGCCACATCCAAGAGTTGGATATGGCCTACTTTGAGAACCAAAGCACCGGGCGGCTGATGTCGATTGTGAATGACGACATCAACCAGTTGGAACGGTTTCTGGATTTTGGAGCCAATGAGGTGTTGCAGGTGGCAGCAACCGTCGTGATTGTAGGCGGCATCTTCGTCTTTCTATCGCCGGGTGTGGCCGCGGTTGCCGTATTGCCGATGCCCTTTGTGCTGTGGGGGTCGGTAGCGTTTCAAACGCTACTGGCGCCGCGCTATGCGGCAGTTCGCGAAAAAGCCAGTTTGCTCAATAGCCGCCTGTCTAACAATTTCAGCGGCATTTTAACCATCAAAAGTTTCACCACCGAAGCCTACGAAATTGAGCGCATCCGCCAAGAAAGCGACGCCTATCTAAACAGCAACCAGCAGGCGATCGCCCTTAGTGCCGCCTTTGTGCCCCTCGTGCGAATTCTGGTGTTAATTGGGTTTCTCTCTACATTATTTTTTGGAGGCGTTGCCGTCACCAACGGCAATCTGTCGGTGGGGAACTACAGCGTGCTGGTGTATCTGATTCAACGCCTGCTGTGGCCGTTGACCCGTCTAGGCGAAACGCTAGACCAATATCAGCGAGCGATGGCGTCTACCAATCGGGTGCTTGACCTGCTCGATACGCCCATTGCCATTCACTCGGGCGATCGCCCGCTGCCGCTAGAAACCATGCGCGGCGAGCTAGAGCTCCATAACATTAGCTTTGCCTATCAAGACCGCACGCCCGTAATTGAGCAGCTCTCCTTACATATTCCTGCGGGCAAAACCACTGCCATTGTGGGGTCTACGGGGTCAGGCAAAAGCACACTGGTAAAGCTGCTGCTGCGGTTGTATGAGGTAGACGCGGGGGCAATCACGGTCGATGGCATCGATATTCGAGAGATTCAGCTCCGCAGCTTGCGGCGGGCAATGGGGCTAGTCAGTCAGGATGTCTTCTTATTTCATGGCACAGTGCTCGAAAACATCACCTACGGCACACCCGAAGCCAGCCTGCGCGATGTGGAAGAGGCCGCTAAAATTGCCGAAGCGCATGACTTTGTGGAACAGCTTCCCCAGGGCTACGATACCATCGTGGGCGAGCGGGGGCAGAAGCTCTCGGGTGGGCAGCGGCAGCGGTTGGCGATCGCCCGCGCCGTCCTCAAAAACCCGCCTATCTTGATTTTGGATGAAGCTACGTCTGCCGTAGACAACGAAACCGAAGCGGCAATTCAGCGATCGCTCGAACGGATTACGCAGAATCGCACGACGATTGCGATCGCCCACCGCCTTTCTACCATTCGCAATGCCGACTGCATCTATGTGATGGAGCACGGTAAGCTCGTAGAGCGGGGGCGGCATGACGATCTACTGGCTCAAAACGGAATTTATACCGG
>JBGTOF010000373.1:0-4235 GCA_041742695.1 Elainellales cyanobacterium
CGCGGCAGCAGCTTCATCAGCGTACTCTTGCCCGAGCCGCTCTGTCCCACCACGCCGATAAACTGACCTTCCTCAAACTCTAGGCTAATGTTGTTGAGCTGCAACGGCCCACTGGCGTTAAACCGGAAGGAGACGCTGTCATATTCCACATGGCCCTTGATCGCGGGCATCGGAATGTTGAGGCGATCGCTCTCATCAGCCTCGGGAGCCGAATCCACAATGTCGCTAAGCCGCTCAATCGACAGACCCACCTCCTGAAAGTTTTGCCAGAGCTGCGCCAGTCGTAATAAAGGACTGGTGACGTAGCCCGCAATAATGCGGAAGGCAATCAGCTGACCGAGGGTGAGTTCTTGCTGCAAAACCAGGTAGGCACCCACCCATAGCACCAGCAATCCCGACAGCTGGTTGAGGAAGTTGCTCGCAGAGCTAGCCGTGGTAGAGGTGAGCACCGTTTGGAACCCAGCGCTGACATAGCGTCCATAGCGTTGCTGCCATTGCCAGCGCGATCGCAGCTCCAAGTTCTGCGCTTTCACCGTCTGAATGCCACCCACTACTTCCACCAGATAGGACTGGGTCTCGGCATTGCGCTCAGCCTTAGTTCGCAACTGGCTGCGGATAATGGGCGAGGCCACAATCGCCAGCACAATGAACAGTGGCACCGTTGCTAGCGCTACCAGGCTCAGCAGCCAGCTATAGATGAACATCACCACGATATAGATGACGGAAAATAGGGCATCTAGCACCACGGTCAGCGCCGTGCCCGTGAGAAAGCTGCGGATGTTCTCCAGCTCGTTGATGCGAGTCGCCAGTTCTCCCACGGGGCGCTTTTCAAAGTAGCGCAGGGGTAATCGCAGCAGGTGGTCGATGATTTCTGACCCCAGCGCCATGTCGATGCGGTTGGTAGTATCCACAAACAGATAGGTTCGCAGTGCGCCCAGCACGGCCTCAAACACCGCAATCACCAGGAGGAAGATGCCCAGCACTTGCAGCGTTTCTAGGCTGTTTTGCACAATCACCTTGTCGATGATCACCTGAATCATCAGGGGATTGGCAAGGGCAAAGAGCTGCACAAAAAAGGACGCGACAAATACTTCGATCAGCACCCGGCGGTGCTTACGAAGCGAGGGCAAAAACCACGACAGACCAAATCGCTTCTGGGGGGTTTGCTTGTTGGCTCGCAGCAGCAGCACCTCACCCTGTTCGCCCCACTCGGCCACAAATGCGTCGGGTTTGATGTGAACCAGTCCTTCATCGGGCACCGCCAACACCAGCTCTCGCTCTGAGGCACTATAGACAATAGACAGTTTGCCCTTCCAGGTAATTAGAGCCGGCGTTTCAACCCGAGACATAGCCTGGGACGGCATGCCCACTAGCTGCGCCGTTAGCCCAATCAGCTCGGCCACCGCCCCGGCTAGATCCATCGACATGCCGCCGAGGCGCTCGATCTGGCTCACCAGCACCCGCCGCACAATGTCGCGACGAAATGGTACATTGAAGTATTGGCAGAGCATTTGGTAGCAGGCGATCGCCCCTTCCAGTTCACCGCGACCCCGCACCAGCGGGTAGGTTTGCAGGGTGCTGGCATCCACAATGGGGGAATAGGCGGCGGGGCGCTCGGGCGCAAAGGGAATTTCGACCTCGGGGGCGTCGTCCGTGAGAACAGGCGCGTCTGTAAGCGCATCATCGGGGGCGATCGCCTGCAGTGGCAGCCCTAGCAGTCGCGCGGGTGTGTTGCCCGTCACGGATACTTCCATCAGCGCCTCACCCAAATGCAGCCGACTACCCACCGGAAAATTGGGAATCTCACCGCTGCTCACCAGCCATAGGTAGTCTGCAGACAGTCGCGTTAAGTCCACAGTGCCGGGTCGCATGGTGCGCACCATCGCCGTCGGGAAGGCTTGCAGCGTCAGTTCCTTTAAGTCTGCAGTGCCATCGGCTTGGCGATTGAGCTCCTCGCCCAGCAGGTCATAAATTTCTACCAGCCCCGCCTGATTGTGCAACGCCTCTGATACAGCAGGCTCTTGCTGCATTAGGGTAAGAAAATCTTGCGCATCAATCACCAACGCGACGGTTTCTACCGACGCCATGACGGTTTCGCAGGGCACACCCCGCAGCAGGCTCACCCAGCCTGCCACTGCACCAGGCTGCATCAAAGCCAAAGTGACGGGGCGCTTGGTGCGGGGATCATAGGCCAATTGTCGCGCTTGCCCCTGATAGATAATGGCGACTTGCCCAGGGAGGCGATCGCGCACCATAATCGCCTGCCCCATGCGATAGCGCAGCAGCTTAAATTTTTCAGACCAGCGGGCTAGCACCTCCCCAGAGAGCTGATCAAAGGGGGAAACAGCAGCGAGAAACTCTTGGACAACATCACGGGTGTAGGTCATGACTCAGAACCCGAATGGGGGGCAGTAGCGTGGGACATTTCAGCAGATTGATGGGCAGAGCTAGCAGGCGGGTTAGGCAACGACGGTGCAGCATCTTGGGGCGCCGCGTCGGGTTCATTGGGAGCCCACGGCATCGTTGCTGCCAATTGCGCCGTTTGTTCGTCAATCCAAGCGGTAAACAGCTCGTTCAACAGCCGCCGCCGCATAGACTCGTCCATCTGTGCGGGGATAAAGCGCTCCAGCCGCACTACGACCATCCATTCTCCGATGCGGGTAGGGGGCCACAACTGCCCCGGCTGGCTCACCGAGAGCATTTGCGCCAGAGTAGGGTGGGGAACGCTAAGCTCGACTGGGCCAATCAACCCATCGGTTTGGGCTTCAGGGCCTTGAGAATAGGTGCGCGCCAACTCGGCGAACGACTGCTCTTCTTCCAACACGCGGAAGTAAATCTCTTGCCCAATGCCCATATCCTGGGTGCGAATTAGAGAATAAATCACCTTGTCGAGCTGCCCTTTGCGCCCCAGGAAGTAAGACTCTAGCTTAGGACCCCAGGTTGCCTCTTTAAACTTTTCAACGCGGAGCGAGCGGGTAGCCAACGGCCCCAGTTGCTCTAGGCTAATGCCATGCTGCGCCATCCAGCGCTGCAGCGCCTCTTGAGAGTCAATCCGCTGCTGGGCAAAAAACTGTTCTCGCGAGGCGGCGGCTTCTTCCTCTGTCATCACGGCCTGACCAAGAGACTGTTCCCATTGGGCGATCGCCTCATCTAGCACCAGCTCTCGCAACAGCTGCGGCAACATTTGATAGCCCGCCAGCACCTGCAGCAGCCTCTCCGCTTCTATTTCGCGATTCCCAACTTTTAAGACTACAGTCATGCGCGAACCCGGGGGATTAACTACTAGCGCAAACGCGTGTGAAATCTCTGCTTCTCAAATTATGGATCTATGAATTCAAGATCCTAAAATTTCTTACAAAAATTACAGCCTTTTGGTACAGTTTTCTGCTCTGCATCTATGGTAATGCGCTGTCGCACACATAAAACATACTTGTTCATTAACTATCAGGGGCGATCGCACTGATTACGCTAAGTCCCTTTACGGCACCCTTAACCTAAATCAGCCTTGTGAGGTGAATCAGCCCTAGTGAGACGCCAAAAACAGTAAGCGATTGAGAAATCGCGACAAACTAAAATTCAGCGCTCGCCTGCGTATTAGGCAACTATCGCCGCCCACGCACTGTTCTAGACACTGCGTTCTGGGCAACAGGTACCGTGGCTAGGCATCTCCCTAGGCATTCCCCTGTTAGTACGAATCCGTAACTGGTTTGGATTCCTGGCCACGTTCCCGGCGTGAAGACACTAAAAGATCCCGCTCTAAATTCCTGCATGCCCCAGCGCAAGGGCTGTTACGAGCATCCCCAGCACCAAAAACGGTTGGGCACTGGCCTGATACTTCACATCGTTCTCCAATGGATCACGCAAAAAGTACATATCTTGAAAGGTGATTTGAGGAATAATGAGCAGAATCAAAATCACTGCATATAGATTTTGATGGATGCCTAGTAGGTACGCTGCCACTCCTGCCTGAAACACATCAATCATTAGCACACAGATCCACGCGGCGGTTGTGATGCCAAACATCACGGGCAGAGAGTTAAGGCCGAGTTGGCGATCGCCCTCCACACTCTTGAAGTCGTTGACGATGGCGATCCCAAGCCCCGACAAGCTGTAGAAGAGCGTTAATACTACAATCGTCGCGTTAAGCTCCCCAAACAACGCATGTCCGGCCCACCACGGCAACGCAATATAACTGGCACCCAACGCGTAGTTCCCCAGCCAGCCGTTTTTATTTA